>CAZVKB010000021.1:0-16095 GCA_964627505.1 uncultured Actinomycetes bacterium
ACCAACGCCGCACCCATAGGAGCCGCAGAGGCGGTCAGCGCAGAATTCATAGATCGTGTGGAAACCGGCACCAGCACCCAAGACTGGCTTGCCGTATACAAGACCGCATTCGGTGAACAACCGCAACCCCCACCGGACCCGATCTTACCCACCCCACCGGGTCCGCTTGCCACCTACACCGGGGTGTACGACAACCCCTACTACGGCCCAATGACGATCACTGTGGAAGACACCGGCCTTGTCGCCCGCATCGGCCCGGCGGCCCGCACCATCCCACTGCGTCCGTACGACGGAAACGTGTTCGCCGCACAAGTACCCTTCACGAACGTCTGGCTACCCTCGGTGACCTTCACACCCGCCGACGAGCCACCCAGCACAGTCATATTCGAACAATTCAACACCTCCGGACTGGGCACCTTCACCCGCAGCCCGTAGATGCGATGTGGGCTCCCCCCGCACAGTTCTGCATTTCCGTTTTCGTGTGTAGTCGACTCCGGAATACCCAAGGTCACGCCGCGGTTGGCACCCCCATGACAACTTGGGGCTTTATCGGCAGCGGAAATATCGGCAGCACAGTTGCGCAACTCGCAATTGCCGCGGGTCATGACGTAGTGATGAGCAACAGTCGCGGTCCCGAGAGCCTGGCCCCGCTGATTGCACGGTTGGGCCCGCATGCTCGCGCTGGAACAGTCGCCGAAGCCGCCGCCGCTGGTGACGTCGTCGTGGTTACGATCCCGCTAAAGCATTACCAGGACATCCCGGCGGAGGCCTTACGCGGCAAGATCGTAATCGACACGATGAATTACTACCCCGACCGCGATGGTCGTTTCCCAGAACTCGACAACAACTCGACCACCACTTCGGAGTTGTTGGCTAACCACTTGCCCGATTCCTACGTGGTCAAAGGGTTCAACAACATCTTCTTCCAACACTTGGCGGTGTTGGCGCGCCCCTCCGGTGCACCGGATCGCAGTGCCCTGGCCATTGCCGGTGACGATGAGAAGGCCAAAACCCGCGTCGCTGAGCTGCTAGACCAAATCGGCTACGACACAGTGGATCTCGGGCCGCTGTCGGAAGGATGGCGAACACAGCGCGACACCGCGGCCTACGGCACCATGTATGCGGCCGATCCAACCGACTGGACCAAAGGTGCCCAACCTGCCAGTGCATCGGACATCACCCGCTTGGCCGCCAGCGTCGAACTCCCGAGTCCAAACCCCGGAGCCTAGAAGCAGTCGACACCCGTCACTGTCACCACTGCTGCCCCCTCGGCGTCACTGGCAACGAGATCTACTCGGGCGCTGATCCCCCAGTCGTGGTCGCCAGCAGGGTCCGCAAACGTCTGACGCACCTGCCAGACACCGGGTTGTTCCTCGATCCTCAGCAGTTGCGGACCGCGCGCATCGGGCCCCAGCCCCACCTCGTCGTATTCCGCAAAATATTGCTCCATCGCCCGCGCCCACCGTTGGGCGTCCCACCCGGCGGCGGCATCCAACTCGCCGAGCACCTCCCACTTGCGCAGCGCCGCCAACTCGACTCGGCGGAACATCGCATTGCGCACTAGCACGCGAAACGCTCGAGTATTTGCGGTAATCGGCGGTGGACCGTCGTCCACGTGGGGCCGTACAAGCACCACCTGATCGGATGCGGGATTCACCATCTGCTCCCACTCGTCAAGCAAACTCGAATCCACTTGCCGCACAAGTTCGCCTATAAGTTCAGTGATATCGGTGAGTTCTTCAGTGCGGGCATCCTCTGGCACCGTCCGCCGCAGCGCCTTGTACGCATCTGCCAAGTAGCGCAGCACCACTCCTTCAGCCGTGGACACCTTCTGATAGCCCACGTACTCCGCGAACGTCATCGACATCTCATACAGTTCGCGGGCAACCGACTTGGGACGTAGCGGATGCGCCGTCACCCACGGATGCCCCTGCGCATAGATCTCAAACGCCGCCTCGAGATCATCGAGCAGCGGTTTCGGCCAGGTGATGTCGGCGACGAGTTCAACGCGCTCTTCGTACTCAATACCGTCCGCCTTCATCTGGGCTACGGCTTCCGCACGGGCACGGTTCTGTTGGGCGTAGAGCACCGGCCGGGGATCTTCCAGTGTGGCTTCGAGCACCGAGAGCACGTCGAGGGCGTAGGTGTCAGATTCCTGATCAAGCAATTCAATAGCGGCCAACGCAAATGTGGACAGCGGTTGGTTAAGTGCGAAATCGTCCTGCAATTCCGCCACTACCCGCAGATCGGAACTATCCGGACCAACATCAATCACACCAGCCGTCACCAACGATTCTTCGATCGCTGCTGCCCGTTCCACCAGTCGCTGCTGATCCCCTGGCGCTTCATCGTTGTCCGCCAGCAGACGAGCCAGCGCCACCCGCGGTTCTGGACGTCGAGCCAAGTTGAGCAGCGTTGCGTGACTGATGCGGAACTTCGACTGCAGCGGCTCCGGTTCCGCAGCCACCAGCTTCTCGAACGTGGAACGGCCGTAGGACGGCATACCCTCGGGCGGCTTCTTGCGCACGATTCGACGACGCTTCTTCGCATCATCCCCCGCTTTGGCCAGCAGCCGTTCATTCTCGATTTCGTATTCAGGCGCCTGCACCACCACCAACCCGGCGGTGTCGTAGCCCGCCCGACCCGCTCGACCGGCAATCTGATGGAACTCCCGCGCCCGCACCATGCGCATCCGGCGACCATCGAACTTCACCAGCGAGGTGATGAGCACCGTCCGAATCGGCACGTTGATGCCCACACCGAGCGTATCGGTGCCGCAGATCACCTTCAGCAATCCCGCCTTGGTGAGTTGTTCCACGAGCCGCCGATACCGCGGCAGCATCCCTGCGTGGTGCACGCCGATTCCGTGCCGGACCAACCGGCTCAGCGTGCGCCCGAAGCCCGCGGTGAACCGAAACGCTCCGATCGCCTCCGCGATGGCATCCTTCTCGGCCCGCGTACAAACGTTGATACTCATCAACGCTTGCGCCCGTTCTAAGGCAGCGGCTTGGGTGGTGTGCACCACGTATATCGGAGCTTGGTGGGTAGTCAGCAACTCTTCGATGGTCTCGTGAATGGGTGTCAGCGCGTATCGAAACGCCAACGGCACCGGCCGTTCCCCGCCGGCTACGACTGCCGCAGGGCGGTCAGTTCGGCGCTGGAGATCGTCCCGGATTCGCGTGACATCACCCAACGTCGCGGTCATCAAGAGAAACTGCGCATTGACCAACTCGAGCAGTGGCACCTGCCACGCCCAGCCACGATCCCGATCGCCGTAGTAATGGAACTCGTCCATGCAGACCATGTCGACGGCCAGCTCGGCGCCCTCCCGCAGTGCGCTGTTGGCGAGGATTTCCGCTGTGGCGCACACGATCGGTGCATCCTGATTGACCGCCGCGTCCCCGGTGATCATGCCAACGCGCTCTGCACCGAAAATGTCGCACAGGTCGAAGAATTTCTCGGACACTAAAGCTTTGATCGGCGCCGTGTAATAGGTACGTCGACCCGCTGCCAGCGCAAAGAACATCGCACCCACGGCTACTAGGCTCTTCCCAGATCCGGTGGGCGTTCCCAAAATCACATGCGATCCGGCTGCCAATTCGAGCAAGGCATCCTCTTGCGCCGAGTAGAGCGACTGACCACGCTCGCTTGCCCAGCCTGCGTAGAGCTCGAGCAAGTCTTCCGGGCTCGCGTTGTCCCAACCCGCGGAGTCGAGCAGGGCGATCAGCGATGGTGTCGACGGGGTGGGCTCGGGAGATTCCGCCGCGGACCCGGACGACAGGGTCGAAGTGTTGGATACGGTCTGTGCGGAACTCACGTTGAGCAGCATGTCATGGACGTCCGACACAACTCCGATCACTATGCATGGTGCGCGGCGCCGGCTGCCGAATACTGAAACGCCGTCGGGGGCCAATCACGCAACAGCGCTCCACAGGCTGCCTCATTCAAGGCATCGCATCCCGCAGGAAGCGCACCGCACGCCCGGTGTACCACGGCATGCTGCTGCCACGTTGATGAAATCCGACATGGCCCCCGCGTGCGGTGATGGCCCGACGCACATGCCCACGGTCCGCCAAGCCCTCCCAATCCACCGCCAGGTACGGCTCAGCCGGAATCATCGGGTCGTCCAGTGCATGAATCACCAAAGTCGGCAGGTCAATGCGAGGCAAGAACGGCGCGGCGGAGTTCAGCTCGTAGTACTCCTGAGCATCCCGCCAGCCGTGCCGCGGAGCGGTGATCACATCATCGAACGCAGGCAAACTCCGCGCCCGCTCGACCGCTCTTCTTTCCGCCGACGTGACCCGCGCGGATCCATCGGGCGTCGGCGTGAACAGGTCCCGACGAAGTCCCCGCAGCACGGCCTGCTCGTATCCGCCGAAGGCGGAGTTGCGCAGGTATTCGGCCCCCACGACGAGATCCAAAGGCGCCGACACAGCAACGGCTGCGACAAGGGGCACATCCCCGCGCGGTTCCCCCAGTAACTTGATAGTCATGGCGCCGCCCAGCGAGAATCCCATCACGGCGAGGGCGGGTCGAGCACGGCCTGCACTCGCTTCCGGCTGGGTCGACAGGTAGCGCAGGACGGTGCGCAGATCATCGGTCTTACCGGCGTGGTAGGTGTTTGCGGAGGTCTGCGTCGACATGCCGGCGCAGCGCAGGTCGACGCGGGCGACGTTGAAGCCAGCTCGAATCAGGGCCACTGCGCTGGCCCGGATGTAGGCCGAGTCTGCCGACCCGCCCAAGCCGTGCACGAGCAGCACCATGCCCCGCGTTGCCTCGGGATGGGCGTGAAAATGCACAGCCAGGCGGTCACCGGAGCCATCATCCATCGTCACGAAACGGGTGCGGGTGCGAGAGACCGCGTCTGGCTCGTGGCGCCGCGGCAGCAGTCGGTTGTACATGGACTGCATGTGACCCGACCGAAGACCCAGCGGCACTGGAAACTCTGCATTGATCACCCATACGGCACGTTGTGGGTCCACTCGTCCAGATTGTCAGAAACAATCCGTGGGTCTACGCCGGGGAGCGGACTGGTGCCGAAGAGGAAGCAAAAGCCACAGGGAACAGGGCCCCGCATCACGCCCGGGCGATAACGGCACCACAGCAGGACGTGCTGGACCTGGCTTGCAGGTGGCAACAGGCTGCCGATTGCTGACACGATGACCACATGAGCAACACAGCACAGGAAACGGTCGCCCAGATTCTGCAAGGCATCGACACCGGGGACATCGACCAAGTGATGGCCGCCTACACCGAAGACGCTGCCGGCATTGATGAAATCTCGCGTGGATGGATGCGCGGACGGGATCAGATCGCCGACTACACGGCAAACCTGTTGGCGGAGTTGAGCGATTGCACCTCGCAACTGACCGACGTCCACGAAGCTGTGATCGGCGATATGGCCGTTGTCACCGCCGTACTTACTCAGAACTACGTCTGGAGCGGAGAGGCACAGTCGGTGGAAATGCCCGCGACGTTCGTGCTGCGTCGCGAAGATGGCGAGTGGCGCGTCATGCTTTTCCACGCACTGCCGATCCCGACCTGATTCGACGCCTCGGTCAGCGGGCTTGCATGATCCTGCGTTGCGCCTAAGCATTGCGCCAGCAACCTGAGCGCTGCTCGTTGGGTCCAGCCCGCGATACCGGGCTCACCGTCGTTGCCCGACTAGTCCACCAACATCGCCGGTGTGTCGGTCTTGAGGGTTTCGCCGCGGAAGAACGCCGGGTCTTGTGCCCGGCGAATCGCCATCAGCACGAAACCAAACAGGATCAGCCCGACACCCATGATGAACACCAATCCCACACCGCCGATGTTGCCGCCGCTGCCGAACTCCGGGTCATAGGCATCACGCACGGTCACGATGAACACGAACGCAAGCATGATCCCACCGATCAGCGGCAGAACCAGTTTGAACACGAAACTGCTGACGTTGTCGAATAGCTGATGCCGGAAGTACCACACGCAGGCGAAAGCCGTGAGACCGTAGTAGAAGCAGATCATCATCCCGATCGAGTACACCGTGTCGAGCAACACATTCTCGCTCAGAATCGTCAACACGGTGTAGAACGCCCCCGCGCCGATACCGGCCGCCAGCGTGGCGAAAGACGGTGTGAGGTATCGCGGGTGAATCGCCGCGAACCGCTCGGGCAGAGCCCGATAGGAGCCCATCGCCAAGAGCGTGCGAGACGTCGGCAAGAAGGTGCTGATCAGGCTCGCCGCACTTGACACCAACACGGCGGCAAAGAGCAGGAGATACCAGGGGTCGCCCATGATCGGTTTGGCCACGGCACCGAAAACGTTGTCGTGGATTTCTTCGTTACCCAAACCCAACCCGGTGTCCCCCACACCGGCATACATGATCACCGCGATCGACACCAGGAGATAAGTACATAGAATCGACAGCACCGCGAGAATAGCTGCCCGTCCGGACGTTTTGGAGGCGTCCTTAGTCTCCTCGTTAAGGGTCAAAGCCGAATCCCAGCCCCAGAACGCGAAAATGGACCCCGAAAGACCCGCCACAATCGCCGACACGGTGAGGCCTGCGGGGCTGAACCAATCCCAACTGAACTCAATGCCCGTGGGCGAGGCGCCAGACTCCGCGATTGCCGCAAAGGCGAAGCCGGCGAGCACGACCAATTGGAAGGCGACCAACACATACTGCAGACGCGCCGTCGTGGTCACTCCGCGGTAGGCGACAAAGGTAGCAATCGCCAAAAACGCCAGGCAGGTGATCACATTCACAGGCTTGTTCTGCCAAAGTCCCGCCAGCCACTCGCTGTTGACCATGTCGCCGATGAGTTGATAGAAGAATTGCACGGCGATGCCAGCCAGGTTCGAAATCACGATCACGGTCGCGAGCACCGCCGTCCAGCCTCCGAGCCAGCCGATGTAGGGCCCGAACGCTTTCGTGGTCCAGGTGAACGAGGTGCCGCAGTCCGGCACCGTTCGGTTCAACTCCCGGTAGGCGTACGCCGCGAAGAACATCGGGATGAAACCGAGCACGAAGACGAATGGCGTCTTCTCCCCCACATCACCGGCCAACAAGCCAATGGTTGCAGTCAAGGTATAGGCAGGTGCCACGCAAGAAATGGCCAGGACGATGCCGCTAAGCAAGCCCACCGAGTTCTTGGACAGCCCCTTAGCGTGCACATCCGGTTCGATGAGCTGCTGATGCGCGGGTAGCGGTTCCATGAGACTGTTCCTCCCGTTGGACTCTGGCATACTAACCGACATGTCGGTCGATGAGCCTGGTTCCGAAGACTTCACCGAACCTGAGGTGCGCGGTGTGGTGGTGGGTTTTGACGGATCACCAGCTGCCGACATCGCTTTGCTCTGGGGTGCGGATGCAGCCGAGGGCTACGGACTGCCGCTGACGATTTTGGCGGCCCGTCCTGATGCCGAGGCCCCGGTGCTGGATCTGGAAGAGGAATTGATCGAGGAAATCATCGAACTCGATCTGGTAGAGGCGCTCGAAGCCGCCGGGGAACGGGTGCGCGGCACCCATCCCGGTTTGGATGTGCGCACGGTCATCCATCCCGACTCCCCCGTGGACGGTTTGCTAGAAGCTTCAAAGACCGCCGAAATGATTGTGATCGGGTCGCGCGGGCTGGGCGGATTTCAGGAATTGCTGCTTGGTTCCACAGCGATGGAGGTCACGCCCTACGCCGAATGCCCGGTGGTCGTGCAGTACGTGCCAGATGAGGCGGGCATCGCGGCACGGGCGGATGCTCGGCATCCAGATGCGGTGGTTGTGGCCTTCGATGGCTCCTCGTTCGCATTGCGGGCTTTGATGTTTGCCATCAGTTACGCCGACGCCATGGGGTTGGGTGTGGCCATTGTGTATGTGTCTGCCGGTTCTCGGCAGCGGGCGCCGATTGCAGTCGAGCGAGACGCGGAATGGCTGCCTTTTGAAGTGCGACAGGACTTCACCCTGGCGGCTCATGTGGCTGCCACCAATCCGCGCGTGCCGGTGACCTACATGCATGCCGTCGGACGCCCTGCTGGAGTCCTGATCGCGGAGGCAGCGGGCGCACCGCTAGCTGTGGTTGGAGTACGCGGACGCGGCGGGATGGCACAGTTGATGCTTGGATCGGTCGGGTTGCAGATGCTGCTGCACGCCGAATGCCCGATGGCTATGGTGCACGGGCTTCCAACAGAGTGAACCGTGCGAGCTTAGGCGGTTGACCTCGGCGGCGTATGGCGTTCTTTGCGAGGCCACCTCATCACCACCCCATCACGGACCTTCTCCCGCTATGCGTTAGGTTAGGCTTACCTAACTAGCAAAGGACATGTGAAGTGCGCTCGTGGCAGAAGTCCCTCCTCGCAGGTGCCACTGCCGTCGTGGCCATCGTTGGCCTCTCGGCGTGTTCGACTGCAGCAACATCCGACGAACAAAGTGTCACCGTCTACTCGGGCCGCTCGGAGAAACTGGTTGCCCCGCTCTACGAGAAATTCAGCGCGCAAACCGGCATCACTGTCGACGTCCGGTACGGCGACTCCGCCGAACTATCCGCGCAGATCGCCGAAGAGGGCGCCAACACACCGGCACAGGTGTTCTTCGCCCAAGACGCCGGCGCGATCGGCGCGTTGGAGAATGCGGGTCTACTGGCTCCGCTGCCTACCTCGGTGGCCACAATCGTGCCGGAGGTTTACCGCACTTCGCAGTGGACCGGGGTTTCGGCGCGCGCACGCTCAATGGTGTACAACCCGGACCTCGTGACCACGCCGCCCCCGACAGTGTTTGACCTGGTCAAGCCGGAATATGAGGGGAAACTGGGCATCGCGCCGAATAACGCGAGTTTCCAATCGTTCGTGACAGCAATGCGCGTGACCGAAGGCGACGCGGCAACCGAGGCCTGGCTCGAAGGCATCGTGGCCAACGGAGTGCAGAAATTCGAGAACAACGTGAGCATCGTCAATGCCATCAACGAGGGCGCGCTCGGCATCGGTCTGGTGAACCACTACTACTGGTTCCAAGTTGCGAAGGAGAAGGGTGGGGCAGAGAACATGAAGGCAGTGCAGGCGTTCACATCCCCCGGTGATCCGGGATCGTTGGTCAATGTTGCAGCAGCAGGTATCACCGCATCGAACGCGGACAACAAGGCTGCTGAGCAACTGATTGCTTACCTGTTGAATCCGGATTCGCAAACGTACTTTGCCACCGAAACCTACGAGTATCCGTTGTTGCCGGGTGTTCCGGGACCGAATGGAGCGCCCCCGCTGTCGAGCCTGCAGAGCCCACCACTCACGCTCAATGACCTCAGCGACTTGCCCGGTACGCAGGCAATGTTGCGATCTGTGGGTCTGATTTGAGCGCTCCAGCCCCGCGGCTGCTGTATGGGCTCGCAGGAGTTGTTGCGGTTGCAGTGTGTGTACCGCTGGTCTACCTCGTGATCAGGGCGATTGAAGGTGGCTCGGATACTGCCATCGTTGCCCTCGGACACCCAGCGGTGTGGCAAGCAGCGAGCACGTCCCTGGCGCTCGCGGGGATAGTTGGCCTGTCAACTGTTGCGATTGGCGTGCCTGTTGCCTGGCTGCTGGTACGGGCGGAAATCGCGGTGCGTCGGGTGTGGATTGTGGTCGTGATCCTGCCGCTGGCCGTCCCCAGTTTCGTTGCCGCCTATGCCTGGGTCTCGCTTCTGCCAGGGTTTCGGGGCTTCTGGGCAGCCTGGCTGGTGCTGACAGCGGCGACGACGCCCTACGTGGTGCTGCCCACTGCCGCGGCATTGCGCAGCATCGACCCGGCGCACGAAGAGGTGGCTCGCACGCTCGGGTTCGGGGCGGTTGCGGCGTTTCTGAGAGCGGCGCTGCCACAGATTTGGCCCGCGGTCGGCGGAGGTGCGCTACTGGCAACACTGTACGTGCTCAGCGATTTCGGCGCCGTATCGATCTTGCGGGTGGACACCTTGTCGCGCGCCGTCTACGCCTCGTATCGCAGTTCGTTTGATCGGTCATCTGCGGCGATGTTGGCACTGCTTTTGGCTGTGTTGGCAATGATCGTTGTCGCCATCGAGCAACGAGCCCGCGGGCGGGCGCAACGCTCGCGACTCGCTACCGCGGCGCCTCGCCATGCCTCGAGGGTGGTACTTGGACGCTGGCGAGTGCCTGCGTATGGGCTGCTAGCGACAGTCGCGATCACGGGTTTGGTGGTTCCATTGGGGTCAACTGTGAGCCAGTTGCACCACGGAGCCAGCGCACGTTTCGACGCCACCGATGTGCTCGGAGCGGCACTCACGTCGACGTGGTACGGGATCGTCGGTATGACCGTGGCGCTGGCGCTGGCGTTGCCAGTGGGGATCCTCGCCGGCCGCTACCCTTCGTTGTGGTCGCACAACCTTGAGCGGTTGTCGTTCGTCGGGCAAGCATTGCCCGGAGTAGTGGTCGGATTGAGCGTGGTGTTCGTCGGCACGCGACTTGTTCCGGGCATCTACCAGACTGTGATTCTGCTCGGGTTCGCCTATGGGGTGCTGTTCCTACCCAAAGCCGCCGCAGCAGTGCGCGGCTCAGTTGCCACGGTGCCACCGGTTCTAGAGGATGTGGCGCGCACACTGGGCTACTCCCCCAGGCAGGCGTTTTTCCGGGTCACCGCGCGCTTGGCAGCACCGGGGATTACTGCGGGAGCGCTGCTTGTGTTGCTCACTGTGATGAAGGAGCTTCCTGCGACACTCATGCTGCGCCCGACCGGCGATCACACGTTGGCGACTAGGCTCTGGACCTTGTCGGAGGTGGGGGAATTCGCGGCTGCTGCCCCGTACTCGTTGATCCTGATCGGGATTGGAGCGATTCCGGCGTTCGTACTGGCGCTGCCCCTCGTGCGAGTTTCGCAACAGCAAAGTCCGCCTCCGCAGCCGGGTGGTTCAACGCTGGCGGCACCCGGGAAAACAGAGTCGGGGAACGCATCGGGAAACCAGGTGTTGGCGGGATCTGTGGGATCTTGCGAAGCTGCGGGATCGGATAACTCAGTGAAATTGTCGTCGGGACCTGCGGCATGATGACCACCGTGACTGAGCCCGCGTCCACTGTTGTGGCCCCCAGCGTTGCCATATCGGGTGTCGATCTGGCGTATCACGGAACGCCGGTGTTGGAACAGGCGGCCTTAGTGGTGCCGCCGGGAACCGTGGCAGCCGTGCTCGGCCGCAGTGGCTCCGGAAAGACCACCTTGCTGCGTTCGGTAGCGGGATTCATCCGACCCGTTGCGGGCACGATTCACCTGAGTGGGGTGTTGGTGAGCGGACCCGGGACGTACGTTCCACCGGAGAAACGCAACGTCGGATTGGTGCCCCAAGAAGGGGCCTTGTTTCCACACTTGGACGTGGCCGGGAATGTGGGGTTCGGCTTGCCACGACGCACCAAGCAACAGCGCAAGGAGGCCGATGAGCGGATCGCCGAACTTCTGGCATGGGTGAGCCTGCCGGACGCTGGCAAGTTGCAGCCGCACGAACTCAGCGGCGGGATGCAGCAGCGAGTTGCTCTGGCGCGCGCACTGGCCAAGCGACCGCAAACAGTGCTGTTGGACGAGCCGTTTTCGGCGTTGGATCGTGAGCTGCGGGTTGATCTGCGTTGGCATGTGCGGGAACTGCTGCTGGGCTTGGGGGCAGGAGTGATCCTGGTGACTCACGATGAGGAAGAAGCAGAGTCGATGGCTGATGCGGTGTACGAAGTGACCCGCGACAAGCCGGGTCGAATACAGCTCCGCAATCCACGGGACTAATCGACGCATGGACTAACCCCGTTGGACCGGCCCTGGAAGCACGAAGTCGTACGCGCTCCGCAGCACCTTCGTGCGAAACCAGCGATCAGCGCGGCGCACTCGCAGAAACAGTTCCAACGTCGCAGCATCGTCGTCGTAGTACTTCCTCACCTGGTCTTCGGTCACAGCATCCAACCCGCCTGGCTCACCCACCCCGCTCCCTGTCGTACTGGCCAGAGTGGTGCCCGTGGCCAGCCATTCGTTCACCGCTTCTACCCCCACGGGAATCCGTTCCCTGGCACCTTCTTTGATGAAGTTTCCAAGCAGATCCAAACCCACCAGCCGCCGGTCGAAGTAGTCGTCCATGTACTTCTCACCGGCCTGCCGCCACAAGTACCACGCGCGCACCCCGGGTGGTACGGCTGCCAGCAGAATCCGCGGCTCCATCAGGTACTTCCCTCGTCGCCGCACGAAGGGTGTACCCACATCGACGAGCGTCGGCCTCCCATCCGCGCCAGCTCCAAACCACCAATTCGACATCTGAGCGTCGATGGCCAACCCAGAGGACTCACTATTGCTCGCCAGAACGGCGTCGACCTGCGACAACACCGATCGAATCATCACCCTGAGCGTCGCGTCATCGACCTCATGCAATAGCACATTTCCAAGTAACTCCGAGGAAAGCTGCGGCTGCACCAGATACGCCACCGGCGGCCGATCCGACCGTTCCACCGGAACCGCCAAGGTGTCCACCACCGACAGCCCGACACGCGCCAGGTCCTCGCAGTACCCCTGCACAAGTTTGACGTAGTCGGCCACCGCTAGAGCGCTCGGAAACCCGGACATCCGTTTGGCCACCAGGCCCGCGAACAGCGGATCCGGGATGACTAACGTGGCTGAAATCTCCCCATATGCCAGCACCCGCAACCCCGAACTTTCGGGCTGCGCGGGATCGAGATCAGCCTCCCACTTCGCCAACCTGTTCGCCGCTGCCTGCACATCCGGCAGCACCACTGCCGGCTCGTCTCCGCTCACCACGATGCCGCCACCGCACAGGCGCGATCCAAGCCATCGAGCGCCTCGACAGTCGTCGCATCGTCTATCAACAGCCCCGGCTTAAGCTGCAGCACCGACCGGTCGAAACCTGCGAACATCGCCCACACACCGTGATCAAACAGCAGTCGCGTCATCATCATCCCGCCCATCTCCTGATGCATGCGCAACCCAATCACCAACCCCGTCTGCCGCACCTGTGCGATCCAGTTCGGATACCGCTGCGACAGTTCGACCAACCCTGCTTCCCATTGCGCTGCCACTACCTGCACCCGCGCCGTGGTTGTGGAATTCATCGTGAGGTCCAGCACGGTCTCGGCCACGCAACAGCCGATCTCCGAGCCCCCGAACGTCGAAATGTGCCCCCAGCCATCCTCTTCCAGCCATGTGCCCATGCGCGCCGACAACAGAGTCGCGGCGATCGGATAGATCCCGCCGGACAAGCCCTTGCCCGTGACCAGAATGTCCGGAACAACGCCGAAATGTTGCGTCGCCCACAGCGCACCCGTCCGCCCCAACCCCGTCTGCACCTCGTCGGCAATGTAAGCCGCTCCATAATCGTCGCACAGCGCCCGCACTCCCGGTAGATACTCCGCTGACGGCACCGGAAAACCCGCCGTCGCCGGAATCGTTTCCAAGATCACCGCGGCAGCTTCGTGCGTTGCCAAAGCTTGCGCCAACGCCTCGAGATCATTGAAGGGAACCCGCACCACCTCCTCAGTCCTGTCGCTGAGAAACGCTGCCGCCGCACGCTCATCGCCAGCAGCCAGCGCCAGCCCGGTATGACCGTGGTAGGCATCAGCAACACTGACGATCATGCGTCGACCTGTGGCCCGCCGAGCACTCTTGAGCGCCAGATCCACGGCCTCCCCACCACCGCTGGCGAACACCGCATATTGCATCCCAGGAGTGGCATCCACAAGACGTTTCGCCAACCGGGCACGCGGCCCACTCGGGAAGTGGTGGTTGCCGATGTCATAGGTGCCGACGGCCGCATGCAACGCAGCGATTACATCAGGATTGCGGTGCCCCAGATTGAAGACTCCCCCGTTGAGATGCAGGTCGATTCGCGCGGTGCCGTCGAGGTCCCAGATGCGATATCCCTGGCGCCGACCCATCACCAGATCGATGCCGGCCGTGCGCAGCGTACGTACGCGATCCGGGCACAGGTATGTCTCGGCTAGGTCCAGGATCCGCGTCCGCTCGGTGTCTACCGCCGACTCGCCAACTTCTGGATCTACACCGTCACGCACGCCATCGTCGGCACTCACGCGGAAACCTCGAGATGCGCTGCCCGGTCAAACCCATCCCACGCGCGTCGGTACAGCCAGTTGCGACGGTTGACGATTGGCCGCTCACGAACCTCGGCAAGTAGGTCCGCTTCGGCGTCCGCGGCGGCGGCGAAGGCGGCGGCGGTGAGTGCATCACGTTGCGATCGAGTGCCGTACGCATCCTCAATGCGTGCACCGTCCGCCAGCGCTGCCACCTCGGCAATCGTGTCCCGTTCCAACTCAGCGACCCGGCGGCGCACGATTGGCGCACGGTCGGCAAAATCGACCAGAACTGCTCGGTGCAGCGCCTCATGGCGCCACCACAACGAAGCTCCATCGTCATACTTACCCGGCTTGGGTCCGAGATCCGGCAGCCCGGTATCGAGCCATACCGGTTTGAACACCGACAGACACGTGGCCGAGGTCCCAGTGAGCCACACCGTCGTTCCCTGCGGTCGAATATGCGCGACCATTGCGCCCGTGCTCTGGCTCACCCGAATGGGACCGAACCCGGCGTGTGCGCACACCGTTTGCCCGAATAGACCCGACGCTGGTGTCCAAGCTGGCGAACGGCCGGTTTCGCCGTGGTCGCGCAGTACGGCCATGGCGGCAGCCACGTCGATTCGTCCCGAGGCCGCAGCCAACGCCTCTGCGGTTCGACATTGCCGCGCCGAGGAGTCCGAAAATCGCGTGTAGAGAAAATCCGAATGCTCGCCGGCGATATCGGTGGCGTCCTTCAGGCCAGCGGATACTACATCGAAATCGTCCGCAATAGTCAAGGCGTTGGAGATCGAACGCGTTCCGGTCACCCGGCTGAGCACCCAGTCCCGCCCGATCGTCTCCAATACGAATGCCTGACTGGGATCAGCGATGAGGTAACTGTTGTCGTAGTTGAGGTTCGCGGTGTGTCCGGCTTTGCCGGACTGACCATAGGTCGCGAGCAGCGAGGTGATGACGTCCACGGCTTCCCGGGCATCATCGGACCGTTCCAGCGCCAACCGCAGCAGATCCATTCCCAAGAGACCCGGTTCGGCTTCAGGTTTTCCTTTGGTGAACACCGCTTCATTGCCGATGGCAACCCCGGCATCGTTGACTCCCATTTCCGCACCCCAGATCCAGTAAGGCTTGCTGAGCAGCACTGACCTGGTACGACGAACTTGCGGCAGGGTCACATATGTAGCTCGCAGGCTGGCATCTGGCTCGTGGGAACTAGCCGGAACCGTAACGATCGGCTGCGCTTCGTTAGGTTCGCGATCGCTGTTCTTTCCAAGAATTACCGATCCGTCGGTGGTGGCTTCAGCAAGCGCGACAAAGGTGTCACACATGGGCGCAACTTTCCATTGGCCTACAGTGCCACAGGAATCAGGCGTTTGACAGCCGTCGAACAGGAACCTCCACAAGGCGGAATTCATCAATCACCGGACAAAACGGGACGTCGTCACACGGGAGGCGGACGCTTTACTGTGAAGACCGGACACGCGAGAACGACCACAGCACTGCGTGGAGTTGGTTCGCTGAAGATATAAAGGCAGCGGTTGACCTATTTGGCGCAGTTTTAGAATCAAAGTATTGCCCCGCTGAGTAAGCATGCCTAGCGTGAGCACACCGATGGTCAGCCCATGCCAGGGGGACGAGATGGATAATCAACGACGAGCCCTCTTGGTGCTGCCCATCGCGGTGATGTTTTGGGCGTTGCTGATCTCTCCAGCCATGGCAGCGGACAGAGGAGCTCCCGCTCTGTTCACTCTCGATGCGTCGAACGCCATTTCGCAACGCTGGTTGCAGATGGGTGGCACCGCGGGAGTGTTGGGCGCACCAGCGGGATCCATGTCGGCCGGACCGACCCCAGGATCATGGCTGCAGGGATACACCGGCGGCGCCATCACCTGGTCCCCCAGCACCGGCGCCCACGAAACCTACGGCGCCATCCACGCCCTCTGGCGCAACCTCCCCCCCGGCGTCACCACCACCCTGGGCCTACCCACCACCGGCGAATACGCCATCCCCGGCGGACGCGCCAACAACTTCACCGGCGGCGCCATCACCTGGTCCCCCAGCACCGGCGCCCACGAAACCTACGGC
>CAZVKB010000021.1:16195-30969 GCA_964627505.1 uncultured Actinomycetes bacterium
CCACCCTGGGCCTACCCACCACCGGCGAATACGCCATCCCCGGCGGACGCGCCAATGACTTTCAAAATGGCCGGATCACCTGGAATCCCACTAGCGGGGCCCGGCTCGAACTAAATACGCCCGCGCCGACACCGACACCCACCCCGACTCCGACTCCGACTCCGACTCTGCCCGCGCCAACAGGTCAAGTTATCTACGTTTCACCCCAGGGAAATGACGCCTTTGCAGGTTCGCAAACAGCACCGCTGCGCACTGTGCTAGCTGCCTGGAATCGCATCCCTCGCGATACTCCGCTTCCTCAGCCGGTAACGATCATGGTGGCACCTGGTACATATACCGAGTCCATGCTTCCCAACTATTGGGAGGACCGGCAAGGCACACCGACGGCCCCGATCGTCATCCAAGCGGCAGGTTCGCCAAGAAGTGCAACCTTCACGGCCGGCATCAACATGTTCAACGTCGACCACCTGCGCTTCAACGGACTCAACATTGACACCCCTGGTGATGTGTTTCATTGCGAGCAGTGCACCAATGTGACCATCAGCAATTCCCGACTTGCCGGCCGTGGTGCTGCGCATGAAACCATCAAGGTCAACCAGTCTTCTCACCTGACCATCACAGGTAGCGATATCTCCGGAGCCGATGAGAATGCGATCGACTTCGTCGCCGTCCAACATGGGCTAATCGAAGGCAACATCATTCATGGCGCTGGCGATTGGTGCGCCTACGTTAAAGGTGGTTCCACCGATATCACTGTGCGCAACAATGAGATCCACACGTGCGGCACCGGTGGCTTCACTGCTGGCCAGGGCACCGGACTGGAGTACATGGTTGCACCGTGGTTGACCTATGAAGCGACTAACGTGATCTTTACGCGCAACTTCATCCACGACACGGAGGGTGCCGCCTTCGGTGTCAATGGCGGTCGGGCAGTAAGTTTCACTGACAACGTGGCCACTCGGGTGGGCACTCGTAGCCACATTCTCGAGGTGACCTTCGGGCTTCGCAGTTGTGATGAAAACGGCCCGCAATGTCGTGACCATCTCGCTGCTGGAGCCTGGGGGACACCTGTGGTGGGCGGGCAAGAGGCCTTCATACCCAACCGCGATGTCACCATCCGCGGCAATACCATCGTCAACCCGCCTGGTGTGTCATCACGTTGGCAGCACTTCGAGATCAGTGCACCCCGCAGCAATACTGCTCCGGTCGTGGGCCCCTCCCCCGCCCGTACGGACGAGGGCTTGGTGATCACCGGCAATATCATCCGCAACGGTGACTCCTCGATGGTTTTGGGTGTCGATGACAATCAGGTATGCAAACCAAGCAATCCCACCTGCACGGTTGCGCAACTTCTGCGCGATAACGACATCAACGGGCCCACTCTCGTTCCGATACCAGTCGGCGTACCTCCAGCCAATCCCTGAAGTCACCGAGTCAATCTAGCTAGTTTCCGCATTATCCCAATCCCGCCTGATTCGAGTGGCCGTGCTTTCTGCGGTGCATGAGGTATGAGTGCCGCGAGCAGCATTGGGGCAGCAGATTTCCTCGGCAATAGAATCCAGTCATGCCGACGTCGCAGCATCGGGACGGGCGATCGAAGTGCCCACATTGCGCAGTTTTGGCCCGCTCCCTGGCACACGTATCCCGTTTCAGCGCCCTCACAAATGATGTGAGCACGTGCGCATGGGACGAATCCGTGTCGATTCGAGCGATTCCTGGTGCACCGCACGCCTGGTTCTGGACGTTGGGTAGCGCACGCGATCTAGTGTCCGTTGCCAGACACCTCGCCACTGGCGTCCATCCTGTGAGTAGTCACGCGCAACCCTGGGTGTCGGTGGTACGCAGACACGATGGCACGGTGGTTGCATCCGTCAACAGCACCGTCAACGCAGGCGCGTTTCACCGGGCCATCCCGGACCGTGGCCAACCGCTGCTCGTGTTCAGCCCCAGCCTTGCTGCGGTGATGCGCTATGGACCTGAGCCAATCGCGCTCTCGCAACACTTCTTGCAGTCTCGACTGGGGTTGGTGGCTGATGCACCCACCGACACCCCCTACAAGGACGCGGCGCGACTGCCACCCGGCTTTTCCGCCATCTGGCACCCGAGTGTCACCCAAAACGGCGCTTCCATGACTACCGGCAGCCCACCTTGTCTCACCCAGTGGTGCGGACCTGCCGCCTGGCCCGATCCGGATGTCGAGGGCCCCGACGCGATCATTCGGTATCGGGACACTTTCGATGCTGCTGTCGACGAATTGTTGACACCCGGCGAACCCATATGCGCCACGTTGTCCGGCGGCTTGGACTCCAGTTTCATGGTGTCCTCACTGGTGCGCCACGCCACTACCGAAAACCCCGTGCATGCTTTCGTGCATTCCCCGCTGCCCGCTGCGTGCCTGTCTCCGAGCGGTAACTGGGATCCTGATGACTACCCCATCGCCTTGGCGATGACTCGTCGGTACTCACAGCGTCTGGTGGTGCATCGTGTGCTGAACGAGCACCGTCGCAGTCCACTCGACACGGCTGT
This sequence comes from uncultured Actinomycetes bacterium, assembly GCA_964627505.1. Classification (GTDB taxonomy): domain Bacteria; phylum Actinomycetota; class Actinomycetes; order S36-B12; family UBA10799; genus JACJWR01. Next base: position 18,722 of record CAZVKB010000021.1, read on the forward strand.
CCAGACCTCGAAGAAACAGTGGTACCCCGGTGTCAACATCGGCAACCAAGTGTGGCTGCATGACATTGCCGCCGCAGCCGCCCGACTCGGGGCCAGCCGATTGTTTATCGGTGAAGGCGGTAATCCGGCGTTCAGTTACGACCATCCCTACGCCGTGGCATATCACGCGCGTCGGCGGCAGTGGGGAGATATCCGAACTGTCGGTGTGCCACTTACCACTGAAGTCATGCCCGGCATTCGCACCGGCTTCCTGCACCTAGGCCGGCGGCTTGCGGCCACAACCCGTTCACTGTGGCGACAGCATGACCCCCCAGTCCATCCGGCCAAGCGATTCCTGACCTTGGCGACGCACACATCGCAACGTCGAACGCCAAGTCGCGCTGGGTACCTCGACTGGCTGAGTGCAAACTCCCACCGCAACACCGCAATGGCGTATCCCGGGTGGGAATCACCGCTAGTCGATCCCTTCCGCAGCCCCAGCGTGCTGAACCTGGCAGCTGCCATCACGCCTGCCACCTGGGCTCGCGGTGGGCATCCGCGCGGGTTCGCCCGTGCTGTGGCGACCGGGCGGGTGCCCGATGAGATCCGTCTGCGCACGCGCCGCGGCGGGCAGGCCATGGACACGTGGTTCGTCATCAGTGGTCAGCGCGTCGAGTTTGAACAGCAAGTTCACCTGCTGACGAACGATCCCGACCTCGGGTCCTACATCGACGGACCGGAGCTGCACGCTGAAGTCGCATCCTGGCCGTGGGGATCCCCGTACGCGCTCCGGCCGGACGGTCTGGGAATCGTGTTAGACCTATTTGCCACCGGCATATTCGCGCGCATCACGAGACGCCGCCTCACGCAGTTTGGGTCGGGCTGAAGCCCGTCACGGAGTACCCATCGGAGGTACCGAACCAGCGCGCGGGACTACGACGTCACGGCATCGAGAAGTACGAGCCGCTCAGCCTGCAACTGTTGCAGGAAGGTGGCAACATCCTCGCGCGCGGTCTCGAGCGGTACTTGGTAGGCCATCGTCACGTTGAGTGCAATCTCCTCGATGCCTGCACCATCATCAATGTGGTGCCAGATGAACGCTCCAACATCATCGAGTTCAAGAAAGCGGAATTCGCTGTCCATCACCACGAGCACCCCATCCACCATGGCGCTGACAGTTCCTGGGGACACATGCACTCTCGTCCATACGTCCTCGGCCAATTTCACGACTCCACGTACGAAGTTACACCGTCAGCCTCAGACAGGTTTCCCGGTGGCAAAACGTTGTGCGCGAGATCTGCGGTAGAAATTTCCACCGGCGGCGCTGGCGCGTGGTACGGCTTGCGTGCATCTGCCGCTTCCATCGTGTGTCCCTTCGATTCCGGCCACGTTGCTGGGAAATTCCGGTGTGCGTTCTGTCCGCCAAGCGTAACAATCCAGACATGTCACGCCCTGAGTGGTCGAACCGGAACAACTGACCGCTCAGACACCACACGGAGCCGCAGTGGTGGTTCAACAGCGTCTGAGGTTCCCGCTAGAGTCCACAAGTGGACCAGGGGAACGTAGCGGTCATCGTAGCTACTTACAACGGACGCCAGTACCTCCCCGCCGCCCTGGCCAGCGTCGCTACCCAGTCGCAGCCGCCTGCTGAGCTCATTGTGGTGGACGCTGGCTCCACAGATGGCACGACTGATTTACTCACCAGCATCACGTCGGATTTCCCGGCTGTGCGCGTGATCGCAGCCCCACAGCGATGCACCGCTCCACAAGCGCGCAACCTGGCGCTGTCAGCCACGGATGCCACTTATATCGCGACACTCGATCAGGATGATCTGATGGCACCGGATCGATTATCCCAACAACTTGCGGTGCTGACGGCTGAACCGGCGTTCACAGCCGTCGGTGGGCGGCTGCGCCGAATTGACGCGAATGGTGCACCAATCCCCCGGGCGCACAACTCTCGGCGCTTTCAACAAGGCTGGCCTACCAATCGGGAACGCATCCGTTGGACGTTGCCAACCTTTTCACCGACAGTGACCTCGGCGCTCATGTATCGGCGCGCTGCGCTCGTCGCTGCAGGAGGATTCGACGAGGCCCATCCGCTCACCGATGACTACGCCTTGACCGCGCGACTGGCGTCAGAGGATGCGCTGACCATCTTGGACTGTGACGTTGGCAGCTACCGCTGGCACAACGACATGACAAGTCTGCGTCACCATCGCCGACAGTTGTTCGAAACGCGGATGCTGCAATGGCGGCTGATCCACGAGCGATTACGAACTCAGCCGGATTTGGGGACGATTGACGCCATGATCCGCCCCGCGCAAGGCTGGTCGGCGCGGCAACTGCGTACAGCACTCGACCTCCTGCATGCACTATTTGCGGAAGCCACAACCCGACCGACCCTCGATGCCGAAGATCACAAGTGGATCGAGGGAGATTTCGCCCGTGGGTGCGAACAAGTCGAGACCGCGCTGCTTTCGAGCATCAGACGGTGAGCTGCCTTCACGGTAGCTGCCCGTTGATCGTCAATCACGCCGCGGCACGCGAGTCAGTGCCGCCCTGGCAGATACCTCGGCACTGACTCGGAGGCACGCTCAGGCTTCCACACCGGCCGTGGCGTGACCTGGTGAGTCTGCGACGGGACGCTCCCCCCAAGGCTCTTTCGCGGCCCACCCTTGCCCGACGAGCGAGTCGGCGAAGGCCTCGAGGTCGCGGCGCAGCATGGCGCGGTCAACCGCAAATACTGGCTGCACGATCTCCGCTGCTGCTTCCAGGTCAGGTGTATCACGCAGGGCACGCCACATTTCGGCACCTACGTCATCGAAGAAGGTGCATCTCTCGTTGCCCAAGTTGAGGACCAGCAATCCGTCGTCGCACTCCTCCGTCATCAGCGTTTCATCAGGCAACAGATACACCCGCACCGGTCGCGCTCGTGAGGCGCTCAACCGCAGTCCAATCGGCTGCTGATCTCGTCGAACACCGCAGGCTGCGGACCAGGCAATGCGGAATCTTCCGGGCGCGGCCAATGCACGGCCACGTCTGTAAATCCCAGACCTGCGATCGCGTCGACAAAGTCATCCCATGCCGCGATCGATTCCTGGGCCCACCCCAATTCCAAACCGACCAAGGCCAAGCGGCGCATCGAGCGGGGATCTCGACCAATCTCGGCGCAGATGGACTCCAGCATTGCCACCTGCCGGGCAACTCCTGCAAACCATTCCTGTGGAGTCTCCACCGGCTGGGCCGGACCGTAGGTCACCCACGTATTCCCTTGCTCCGCCGCAACCCGAAGCGCTTTGGGTCCTGCTGCGGCAATCGTGAACGGCACCCGTGGCTTCTGCACACACCCGGGCATCGTGCGTGACTCCCGCACCGTGAAGTACTCCCCCGCGAACGACGCAGATTGCTCGCGTAAAAGGAGATCCAGCACGTCGACGAATTCCGCGAATCGCGCGGCCCGTTCAGCCGCATTCAGCGGCGCGGCACCCAGCACCTGCGCGTCGAAACCGTGCCCGCCGGCGCCGATCCCCAAATCCAAACGGCCGTTGCTCAATTGATCCAGTGTCATCGCATCCTTGGCCAACAGTGCTGGATGCCGGAAGTTCGGACTCGTCACCAGAGGTCCGAAACGAATTCGCTCCGTCGACTGCGCGGCGGCACCCAACAGCGGAATCGTGCCCAACCACGGACCGTCCCGCAGGCTTCGCCACGATAGGTGATCGTAGGTCCACGCCGTGGTGAAACCCCTAGCTTCAGCATCTCGAAACTGCTCCCGAAGCTCCGGCCATGGTCGATCACCCAAGATCACCACACTGACGCGCATGTTCGCAGGGTACCTGTTGCTGGCGGGGTTATTGGGTTCTGATTCTCAATCAGGCTAGTTGCGACCGGTGCGCCCAAGCCCCAGTCTTGGATGCTTCATCTGTGCTTCTCTCGCGCCGTGGTGTAACGCGGCCGGCGGTGCCGGGAACATAGGAGTGTGAGCAGCGATCTGAATGACGACACCGCCGACTGGCTTGGTGACCTCTTTCACCGCCACGCCACTGCCATCTTGGCATATGCCTGGCGGCGACTGGAGTCCCGCGAGGACGCCGAAGATGTGGTGACGGAAGTCTTCACCATTGCCTGGCGGCGGCGGGCCGACGTCCCATCTGACGCTCTCCCGTGGCTATACGCCACAGCCGCGAACGTGGTTGCCCACTCTGCCCGTTCGCTGGCTCGGCGACGAAATCTGGTGAATCGACTCGCCCTCGTGCGGCCGGAGACGGGCAGCGATGATCCGGCCTCCCAGGTGGCCAACGCCATCGATGCCCATGACGTGGTAGTTGGGGCTCTCTTGGAGATGTCGGACGACGATGCCGAAATCCTGCGGCTGTGGGCTTGGGAGCAACTCTCGCCGACCGAGATCGCGGCAGTCCTTGCATGCACTTCGGGCACTGCTCGCACGCGACTGCATCGGGCGCGAACCCGGTTACGTGCAGCGCTGCACGAGCGCGGGGTCGGCGAATTGGCCGCGCCTGTCGAAGACGCTCACACATCTTTGCCGACCCTCGCCGCGGACACCTCACGTGCAGGCGCAGCGGTGCACCGTGACCCATCGGCGAATGCCGCCGCCCCGACGACCGCCCAAGGTGACACCCCACACCAAACTCCGGATTCCCACCCCTCCCATGCTCAACCAGCGACACGACCAGAGGACCTCTCATGAACGATCAGAGCACGCAAACGCACGGAGAGGCTGACCTGCGGGCGCTGCTGGCCGGCGTCGACCCGATCGTCGGCGAAACTCCGCTGGCCTCCGAGGCTCTGCTGGTGAGAATTCGCAGTCAACTCCGCAGCGATCCCACGCTAGAGTCCGGTGCGCAGTCCGATCGCACTGCGCCGTTGCCAAGCACCGATTCGGCAGCCAACGAGGATGCACCCAGGGCCAACTGGCTGGGGCGACATTGGCAAGGTCTGCTGCTTGCGGCAGCTTGCGTGGTCAGCATTGCGCTGGCTGCTGGGCTGTTGCTGCCAACCTTCGTCGGGAGCATCAGCGGTGGGGATGTGACCGCGAGTTCTCGAGAGGCCGCGGAGGCAGAGGCAAACCCCGGCGTAGCCGCCGCCCCGGACGCCCCGGACGCTCCGAGCATGCCAGATACCGCTTCGTCGCTGGATTCGACACAGTCAGCTGGCGAACCTGTTGCCACTGCCCTGTTGGTGCGTTCCGCCAGCCTCTTGGTGGGCACCGAGGACATCAGCGCAGAACGCGATCAGTTCGTTTCCGACATCCTCGCCATGGGCGGACGGGTGATGACTGAGTCCACGATCAATGCCGCTGCGGGCAGCCTCGGCAGCGGTGACACCATGACACGAACGGAAGGCGGGGCTAACCCCGATGCTGCTTTTACGCAACCGGACTATGGCGTAAGTTCCGGGTACCAGCCGTTCCCCTGGTACCCCAGTGGACCCGGAGTCTGGATCAGCGTCGAAGTCCCGGTCTCGGAGTATGACCGCGCGGTTGCGGCGGCCCGCGCCACCGGTGAGGTCGTTCGGCTCGAACAGTCCAGCTCAGATGTCACCACCCAGATGGCCGACCTCGATGGCCGAATCGCGGCCTTGGAATCTTCACTTACCCGGTTGACCTCGCTGATGGGGCAAGCCGCCAGTGTGTCGGATGTGATTGCTCTGGAGGCAGCTATTGCGCAGCGCCAGGCAGAACTCGACTCGCTGCGCGCCCAGCAGAGCGCCTTGGCGAACCAGACGGCGATGTCACAAGTGTCGCTGACGCTGATGAGTGTGGAAGATGCCAACGCTGCTGTCTCTCCCACACCACCGTCTAATACCTGGTGGGAAACATTCGTGAGCGGGTTGGCCGGACTGTGGGTGTGGCTCGGCAGGGCGCTGTTCATCATGTCGCCGGTGCTGATTGCTGTTGGCTTCATTACTTTGGCCCGGCGTCGACGTGGCCGGGCTACGCACAAGTGAGTCTTCCCCCTAAAGGCTGGGCATAGCACCGAGCTGCACATGCGGATACGGGACTAACATCCCGATATGGCCACCTCAACATGGCTCCACCGCGCCCAAGGCACCATTCCGGCGTCCACAGCGTCGGGCATCGCAGCATTGCTGGTTCCGCTCGCCTTTGCCAGCGGTTGTGGCTCGACAGGTGAAGCCACCCTGCCCGCCGCTACTGGATCGACGACACCGGCCCAGTCCGCACCAGCCGACAATCATGCAGTTGTGCTCGTGTCAGGTCTTGCCACGCAGACCCCATTCACCACCGCAACGGAAGCGTGTACCACTGGCCTCTCCGCCGGGGATTCCGTCTCGGCCCTGCGCGACCATCTCGTGGCAGCCGGGAACCAGGTGTTCACCGCGCCCGCCCAGATCGGACCGGGCGAGATCAGCGCCACCACCGGACCCAACGCCTCTTCAGGCTGCCCGCCGGCACTCCCTGCCAGCCTCACCATCGACACCACAGCCGGAATCAACGCCGGTGGCGCCCAACTGGTGTCGTTCGTGAACTACCTGTACGACCAGTACGGAATCACCTCGATCGACTTCGTGGGTCATTCGATGGGTGGGTTGTTTGCCAGGTCGGCTATCGGCAACGTCGACGGTACCGCGGGCGACGTCGACGTGACCTCGCTCATCACCCTCAGCACACCTTGGACGGGTGCGTACCCAGCCGACTACGCCGAGGGCGCACTCGACCTTTCCGTCTGCGGCGATGAGCCAACGTGTTTACAGGTGCTCCCTGACTACAAGTCCAAACTCAGCGAACCCGAGGGGCCAGACGGCGCCGCCAATGCAATCAGCACTGGAGACCTACAGGGGCCCGAAGGTTGGAACGAAGCTCAGGGTGCTGATCTCAACGGGATCCCTGTGACGTTAATCGCTGGCGATTTCTTCACCTTGCCCGACGGTAATGCTGCGGTATGGCCCAACGACGGGATCGTCGCCGAGAACAGCGCTCTAGCGCGCGGCATCAGCGGCGATCCGCTGCGTGTTCGCTCCTGCCTCGTGCGACCCGATCTGCATACCACTGCTTTGGCGGAGGCACAGGGGCTGCCCTGGTCGTCGGCGATTACGTGGGATCCGGTGGTTTTGGTCGCCGTCTCGGTGGCGGTGCGCGACGTGCGTGCGGGCAGCAGCACAGGCGATACCAGCGACTGCTAGTCACACCCGCTACGACCGCTCGACGCGGCCAAGGCGAGCCTGATTTGCAGCCAGGGCTAGCCTGATTTGTAGCCAGGGCTAGCCTGAAGTTATGAGCGACCTGCAACTCATCGGACCCGACGGTCAGCCGCGATTTGGATATTTCGACCCCACCCCAGATGTGATCAACGTCGCTGATTTCGACTATCGAACTCCTACGCACGGTCGGCAGTTGCCTGGGCGCAAGTGGCTGGACTACAAACAGTTCCAATACATCGGCGTCATTTGCGACGACCTGCTGTTGGGCTGTGCCTTGGGCGACTTCCGCTATCTGGGTCTCGCCTTCGTTTACACCTACGAACCAGCCACCGGCACGCTGACCGAGTTCAGCGCGAAACTTCCGCTGGGCCGCGGTATTTCGCTAACCAATCGGCCGGTCGATGGCACTGGGGAGTTCACCTCGGGGGGAAACCGGATTCGGATCACTGCCGACCCGAGCCCGCGCACAGTCACCCTCGACGTGCATTTGAAGTCCGGGCTGACGGCCAACGTGGGTTTCAGCATCGACGATCCGACGTTTCAGCCCATGGCCGTGTGTACCCAAATCGCGCGCCACGGCTGGGTATTCACCCAGAAGATTGCCGGGGTTCCGTGCCACGGAGACGTCACGGGCCCTTTTGGTCACATCGACCTGGCGGATGCCGGAGCCTACGCACACTACGACTATTCCGTGGGCTACATGCGCCGCGAAACGTTTTGGAACTGGGCGTGTTTCGCCGGGGCCAACGACGGTCACGCCGTCGGGTTGAATCTGTCCTGCGGAGTCAACGAGACAAGTTTCAGCGAAAACTGCTTCTGGGTTGATGGCACGCTGCACCCGGTGGGGTTGGCGAAGTTCGACTACAACCGCGCAGATCCAGGCAGTCAGCCGTGGCACATCAGCACTGCCGACGGCGCTGTCGACTTGGATTTCGAACCGGCCGGTATTCATGAAGAGAAAGTCAACGCGATCGTCATCGTCAGCGACTTCAAGCAATTGTTCGGCCGGTTCTCGGGAACACTCACCACCCCGGACGGCACCACAATCGACATCGCTAGCCAATACGGCTTCGTCGAGGACCAGTTCGCCAAATGGTGAGACTACGCGGGTTCGCCACGCTTTCCCTGGCGGTATAAAAGCGTGAGTGCGCAACGTGCGCATGGTCAGGTCAATAATGACCGCGTGCCTCAGTTTGCCTCGCCGCCGATAGTGGGGCGGGACTCTGAAGTGGCACAGATTGGCCGGGCGATCGCCGACGCACCGCATCATCTCTCGACGTTGATTGACATCACTGGACCGCAAGGCATCGGCAAATCCACGCTGCTCACTACCGCAGCCGAGTTGGCGATGGCGGCTGGAATGACCGTTGTGCGTGCCAGCGGCTACCGCGGCGAGCAGGACTTTCCCTACGGTGTGATCCGGCAACTGCCCGGTCTTGAGAATCTCCCGACAGCACCCGCCCACGACCGACGCCCAAACCCAGACTCAGACCACCCAATGGCCCACACCTCGAATTGGCCAACGGCGTCACCGGACACTTCGAATACCACGCCTCTGGCGGATCATCTCGGCGTGTCTCTCGCGGACACCCTGCGCGCCATTCGCCGTCACATCACCACCCTGACTCGCGGACGCAATCTTGCACTGATCATCGACGGCTTCGACTGGGTGGATGACGATTCCCAACGCGCGTTGGCCTATATCTGTCGCCGCGGGGTGGGGGTGCCCATGGTGATGGTGACAGCGGCCCGATCAATCGACCTCACCCGCTCGATGCGACTGGCAGCGGAACACGTCGAGCACCTTCGCGTCGGAGCGATGTCCGACGAATCCCTCGCGCTGCTACTGCCGAAACTGGCACCGACGGTGCGCGAGAGCATTGTGAGCCGGGCAGAGGGCAATCCGTTCTTTGCGATTGAACTGTCTCGACATCTCGAATCGTCAGACCCAGGCGCCACACCCGAGGTCCCCCAGACAGTGACCGATGCAGTCCTGACCGATCTCGCAACCGTGTCAGGTTCTGCTGGTGCCTTTGCCCAAGCAGTGTCGGTGTTGGGCGACGGGTGCAACGCGTTTACAGCAGGCCGTTTAGCCGAACTGTCGGAGCCTGAGACACTGGCAGCGCTCGACGAACTGGTGGCGGCGGATCTGATGGTGGCGGTTCCCCCCAACGAAGTGCGCTTCCGCCATTCACTTGTCGCCACCGCGGTCTACGAGGCGATCGCACCCGGACGCCGACTAGGTTTGCACGCTCACGCGGCACGGCTGATTCAGCATGGCAGCGGCGATCTAGTCGCAGCCGCACGTCACCTGATCGTCACCGCGCCAGTGGGCGATGCTGATGCGATCGATCTGATCACATCTGCGGCCATGTTGCGACGCGGTTCCACTCCCCGTGTCACGGCGGAAATGAGTCGAGCCGCCATGGCTCTCCTGCCAGACAGCGGGCCGTTGACCGATCGGTTACCCCTGCTGGAAAGCTTGCTGGCGGATGCGCTTATTCGCACCGGTGATTTGGAGCCAGCCGAAGCGATGCTCCGGCAAGCGTTGCTGACGCTGGCTCCAGACAATCTCGTAGTAAAGGCGTGGCTAACGGCATCGCATGTGCGGGTTCAACGTTGGCTCGGCCGGAATGACACAGCAGTAGCCAACCTCACGAGTGCCCTGACCGACCTGCCAGCGCACCATCACTTTGAGCGCGGAATGCTGGAAGGCATGCTGGTGGTCGAGACCACTCGGATCCCAGATGTCGCCCTCATGCGCGCATATGCCGAGTCTGGGTTGGCGAATGCCACTGCGAGTGGGCAGCCCGCTCTCACACTGTCGATTTTAATCGCCCAAGCTATGGCCGAATCCGTGTGCGGGGACGTCGAGGTGGCACTCACTCTCACCCGCACCGCCGATGACATGTTGGCTCACCTTCCCACTGAACATGTGGAGTTGGCCACGGACGCCGTTACCTTGCTGGCCTCAGTGGAGAACTGGCTAGGCCGCAGCGAAGCCGCATTGGCGTGTGCCGCTCGCGGTAGGGAGATGGCCACCGCAGTGGACAACTACATGGCGGAGTTTTGGTTTACCACAGCCGCCACCTCCGCGCTTGTGTCACTTGGGCGTCTGCGCGACGCAGCAGACATGGCAGAGTCGGCGGAAGCAATCGCACGCGGCACCGAAAATCCGGCGGTGATCGCGGTTGCACTGGCGCAAAGTTGCGATGTGCAGGTACTGCAAGGTGATTTTGCGTCAGCTCGCACGTTGCTGCCGGAGTGTTTGGCCTTCATCGACCTCGTTCGTGATTCGAACCTGCGGCTGTCTGCGGTGACGCTGTTGCTCCCGGCATTGGTTGGTCTGCACCGATCGGAACAGGCCGTCGTATCAGTGGCCGCTGTTACCCGTAGCGCCGATCTACCCGAGATTCCCGCGCCGCAGCGCGCACTGATCCAGGAATTTCTGGTGATCGCCGAATTGCAGCGCGATGAGCTTGCAGGAGCACAGATGTGGGCGGATCGCGCAGTTGCCAGTATCCGCTCCTGCGATGTGGCGATGTCGCACAGTGCCGCTCTGCGCGCGAGTGCTCGGGCGCGATCAGCCGCGGGCGACCAAGAGGGCGCGGTTGCGGACGGCCTTGCGGCGGTGGCCGCTGCCCGCATGTGTATGCGGCCGTTGGATCTCGCGCAGTCTCTGCGTGTAGCCGCGAGTTCGATGGTAGCCCTGGGCAAAACAGCAGAGTCCGTCACACTGCTGACAGAAGCCGCCGAAATCTTCGCCGCCTGCGGAGCGCGCGGGGACGTGGCACACGTGCGTGGCCTACTGCGCGAACTCGGTGTCCGGTCACAAGGACGACGTCGATCTTCGCAATCGTTCGGTCTGGGTTCGTTGAGCGAACGAGAGTCAGAGGTGGCCGCGATGATCGCTGCGGGGGCGACCAACGGCGACATTGCCGAGCAGTTGTTCATTAGCGTGCGGACCGTGGAGGCACATGTCAGCCGGATCCTGCGCAAACTTCAAGTGGACTCCCGAGCCGGGATCGCTGAACTTGTGAACCGCGGTCGTATTGGCCGGTGATGCCCCACTGTCAGGCGTGGCAGTTGGTGGTGCCGGAATCGGTGAAGGTCCCGTTTCCCGGTGATTCTGCCCGCACGAATCGCCACTCGTAGCTGTCGGCCCGCAACGTGACTTCGAGGTAGCCGAACGTATCGTCGCTGCTCGCTTCGGTGGCACTGCTGGGACTCACGCTACGCAGGCCTTTGCCGCCCGTTCCGACGACAAACTGACGGATGCCACGGGTGGGATCTGCGGCGCCCGCCGCGTTGCGGGGCACTTGCCGCTCATAGTTGTGATCATGCCCCGACAGCAACACCTCAGCTCCGTGTTGATTGAGCAGCGCCCAAATCGGTTGCATGGAACTGTCATCCCCGTGGTCGCCACCCGAGAATCGCGGCTTGTGCATGTAGGCGATGGTGCACTTCTTCGGGTTGGCGGCGAGATCCGCGGCCAACCATTGCTGCTGTCGCGTGCCGCACTCCTTGCCCACGCACTCGGAGTTCAATGCCACTACATGCCAGCCCGTATTTGGGGAATCACCGGTGTTATAGGAGTACCAGCCCTCACCGCGGGTACCGGCTGCGCCAGTGGTGGCACCGATGCCGTTGAAGTAGTCGAAATACCCTTGGCCGGAGGCTTCGTGATTTCCCATCACGGGGGCGACCTTCGGGTTGAAGCGACCCCAACTGTGGTCATATGAACCAAGAAAATCGGAATAGGCACCATCGTTGTACTGAATGTCACCCAGCGGAACCACGCTGGTGGTGCGACTCCAGTTGGCGGCGATAGCGTCGGCCACCCATAACTGCCTACACGTTCCGTCCCGGCCGGCGCCGCTGCCCAGCGGGTTCGTTCCAGCGGGGCACGCGATGTCTCCGGCAGCTGCGATCACGGCTGTCCCCGGCTGGTCGGGAGGCAACGCCGGAGTGCCACTCCCAGACGGTGAGGGGGTTGGGGGGCCCGCCGGCGTTGGGGTGACCACCGGTGAGGTGGGCCCATGCGTCGGGGTTGGGGTTGGGGTGGGGGTGACGGTGAGCAGATCCGG
>CAZVKB010000022.1:0-14086 GCA_964627505.1 uncultured Actinomycetes bacterium
CGCGCGCCGCCGACGAAATCGTGGCCGGGGTTCCCGATGTGCGGGTACCGGTGGCGGATACAAGCACTGAGGCCGGCCGCCTCGGCGCCGCACTCAACGTGATGATCGACTCCAATCGCGCAGCTGAGGCGCGGCAGCGACAGTTCGTCGCAGATGCCTCGCACGAACTGCGTACCCCGCTGACGACCCTGCGCGGTTATGCCTCCCTGTACGACCAAGGTGGCATGACCGATGACGCGGCAGTGGCCGATGCGATGCGCCGCATCGGTGCCGAAGCCGGGCGCATGTCCCGCATCGTCGACGGGCTGCTGACACTCAGCGACCTCGATGCCGGGGTGGTACCACCCACCCAGGAGGTCGATCTCGCCGCCGTAGCCGCCGATGCCGTAGCAGATGCACGCGCGGTCCAGCCAACGCGCATCATCACCCTCGACGTCGCGGGGGCATGCGTCGTTGCCGGCAGCCCGGATCAATTGGAGCAGGCCGTCGCCGCCCTGGTGACCAATGCGATGCGGCACACCCCGATGGACGCCGCTATCCAGGTAAGCATCGAAGGCGGCGACGACTCCGGTCAGGTCACCCTCCGGGTCCGCGACGAAGGCCCAGGCATTGCCGCGGCCGACCTGCCGCACATCTTCGAGCGCATGTATCGCGGAGCGGGTTCTGCTCGCGCCGGCCACGGGCTCGGACTCGCTATCGTCGCCGCCATCGTGCGCGCGCACGGCGGCACGTATGGCGCCTTCACCCCACCTCGCGGGGGCACCGAGGTGTGGTTTCGGATCCCGACTTCGACTTCGGCTGAGGGAGTTATCTGATGGCACGCGCGGCCAGCCTCGATGACGTAAGTCACTGCTACGCCAGCCGAAAAGTGCTCGACAAGGTCTAGTTTGGCTTCCCCCCAGAAGCCTGGGTCGGGGCGGTTGGAGCGGCTACTTCTTCTTGTTGAACTTGGACATCACCGAGTTGAGCTGTTCTTTGGTCTTGGGATCCTTGGCCATCGTTGCGGCCTTCTGGCTCATCTGCGTGATGCGTTGTTGATTCTTGGGGTCGTTCATCATCTTCTTGAACGTATTGCTCAGGCTCACGGGGGTTCCTTTCATAGGGGAAGTGGACTTCACCAATGGGTAACCCGGAAACGCTATTCATCATTCCCAGTGCGCGAGCGTGCGCGTTCGGCTTCGGTCTGTGCCGACGGCAATGCGCGGGTGGTCGATGCCCACACCACAGCAGCGCCTATCACCACGAGGCATAGCAGTGTCGGCACGGTTGCCGATAGCGCAGCCGCTGCCATGGCGATCAGCAGCGCCAGCCAAAGTGGCCAACCCACGGCTGCGCCAGCGCGCAATCGGATCAGTCCGATGCCACCGATTACCAGCGCCATGGAGATGGTCAAGGCTGCTGCAGTGATCGGATACACGTGCCCGCTGAGGCCGTAGTCGGCCACTGCCAGCACGGTCTTCTTCAACGCCAACGCCAGCAAGACGATGCCCGCGATCAGCGCAAAGTGTCCATAGGAGAACACATCTCGGCCCATCTTCGGCTGCGCGGCGCCCGTGCTGAGTGCCAGCCGTTCCAACAGCGTGGGGGCGTTGCGACGGAAGTAGAACACATACACCAGCGCAGCCAAGGTGACGCCGAATAGGCACACCACGATCAGCGATGCCGTGAGCGGCTCTGCTGATACGGCCAAACCGACCGCAATCAGCGACTCGCCCAGGGCGATGATCATGATGAGTCCATGACGTTCGGCGAAATGATGGGGCGAGAGGTACCAGCCGTCGGCCTTGCCGAAGAAAACCCCGAGCGGATCGATGATAACCGCCGCTGTCACCAAGCCAACTTGCCAATTTCCTCCGATGGCAGCGCCGGTGATCACCAACAGCGATGAGATTGCCACAGTCACTCCGAGCCTGAGGGCGGCGTTGCGCAGCTCGGGTGAGTTCTTGCCCAGGGAGACGAAAACCCCGATGTGCAGGAATCGCACTGCCGCGTAGGCCACCGCGGCCACCGCAGCCCACACCGTGCCGGAGTACCACTGCGGGATGAGGACGGCGACGATGAACATGGCGCCCATAGCGGTGAGTAGGTAGGTAGCTGCGGCGGGCTGGTCCACGTCGACGGCGGTGCCGAGCCAGGAGTAGGCAATCCATGACCAGTACACCAAGGCGAGCACGAGCAGACCCTTGAGTAGACCGCTCCAAGTGAGGTCTGCGGCGATGAACGCAGTCACCTGGGTAATCGCAAAGACGAAGACCAGGTCAAAGAACAGTTCCAGGGTGGACACCGAGTTGCCGACTTTTGCGGAAACAGTTTTCGCCACGTTCGTTCTCCTCATCCCTATGCTGTGGTGGCTGAGCGCATGACGATAATACTTTGAATTCAAAATAATTTCCGCGGAGGTAGTCATGGCCGACAGTGTGGATGCGGTGCTGTCCGATTGGGCGCGGATTTCGCCGGAGTTGGATGTGGCACCGGTGGCTGTGATAGCTCGGCTCGGCCGGGTGCGCGCCCAGATCGAGAAGCGGCTGGATGCGGTGTACGCGGCGCACGGCATCAGTGCTGGCGATTTCGCGGCGCTATCGATTTTGTGGCGGGCGGGGGAAGCAGGTTGTCCCATGGGCGCGCTGGCTGACAGCCTCTACCTCACCGGCGGAACTGTGAGCGTACGCGTGACTCGACTGGTGGAGCGGGGATGGGCGCAGGTGTCGCCGAGTCCGGCGGATGCCCGCACTCGGGTGGTGGCAGCGACAGGCGAGGGGCGGCGTCTGTTTGCGGCCGTCCTGCCGGAACACCTGAGAGTCGAACACGAATCTCTTGCGGCGTTGAGCGAATCAGAGCGACGCCGGTTGGCAGCGTTGCTGGGCAAGTTGTTGACCGCGATGGAACAGGATGGTTCGTAGCGTTGATCGCCGGGTGGTGACCTTGGTGTCGGATTGCAGATCAGCGAGATCGGTGAACGGATTTGGTGGCTCATCGATCGGGCTTACATGACTGTCTCCGCCTCAGAAGTCATTCCCGCGCCGATGTGCATCGTCGTTGCTCTCCGCAACCATCTCGGCCCAGTGGTTGTGGTGGATGCGTGCCCACTGCGGTGACACGTAGCCGTTACGCATCCCAGCTCTGGCCTCGGGATCTTCATAGGCCTTGTACATGTGACCTACCGCCACCACCGCGACGGCGAGGGCTAGCCAGTCATGAACGAAGGTCGCGCCGGTGCGGAAGGTGTCGGCGAACGGATCGGGAAAAGTCATCATCAACCCGGTGGCCAGCATCACCAGTACTGCGCCCCAGGTGAACGAGGCATTCAGTTTCTGTCCGGCATTGAACTTGCCCACCGGATCGCCCGGCCGTAGACGACTCGGGCGCAACCAACGCCAGTCCGCCGGCGTGAAACGGCTGAGACGACGCACATCCCTGCGGTAGCGCGCGGATAGCACATACCCCAAGACCACCGGCACCGGAAGCAGCACACCCGCCCAAATATGCACCAGCCTGACCACATCTCGCCGACCAACCAAGCCACTCAACTCGGGCAGGTAGAGCAACGCCGCGGTCAACAGGCACACGCCCATCAGGATGCCGAACACCCGATGGCTCCACCGCGCAATGGCATCAAAGCGCAGAACCGTTCGCTCTGATGATTCAGACAACGGGAGCATCATTGCGCCCGTTGGAGGAGCCCACCCAGGCATCGGTGTCGTAGCCGCGCACCTCCCAATAGCCCGGGTTCACGGTGTTGGCCACCGAGATGCCGCCCAACCATTTCAGCGACTTGTAACCGTACATCGGCGCCACGAGCAGCCGTACCGGTCCGCCGTGCTCGTTGGTCACCGGTTGCCCTTGCATCGACGTGGCGACAATGACATCTGGCCGCTGGGCCTGCGCAAAAGTCAGCGACTCCGTGTAGACGCCGTCGAAGGACGTGAAGTTGACTGCCGACGCGGCCGGATCGGCGCCCACCGCCGCAAGTAGATCCGGCAGCGCCACCCCCGACCAGGCCACATCCGGCACTCGCCAGCCGGTGACGCATTGGAAGTCCTTGGTGAGGCTGGTCTGCGGCATAGCCGCTAAGTCGGAGAACGTGAACTCGCGCGGTTGGGCCACCATCCCGGACACCTCCAGGCGATAGTCGGCGGCACTGACCACCGGGTCCTGGGCCACCACCGAGTAGTAGCGAAACCCGCCAGTCGCCGGCAGCAACCCCGACAACCCGGTGGGGTCCTTGCGACTCAGCGCGGCCATCCCATCGGCGAGCGGCTTGCCGAGCACAACCCCGAGCGCACCCAGACCGACCATGCCGATCACCACGCGACGACCCATCGGCGTGCCCTGCTCGGGAGGGCCATCCGGATCCCCGGCGGGCTCCTTCACCACCATTGCGTGCCCGGTCCGCCCTTGTAGGGTCCGGCGATCCAACTGGTGGGCCAGTCGCCGTAGAAGCTGTCGGGCAAGGGGGTGACCGCTTCCCCATTCACAGTGCAGTCCACCTTTTGCGGGTAAAAACAGATGGCGCCGGCCATCGCGGCATATGGGGATGTCGGTTGGGCGTACCACCAGCAGACATCCCGAATGCGTGTGCCGTCAGGCACAACAAGGTCGGCGTAGGAGGCGACGCCCTTGTACTCGCACACGGTTCGGGTGGGTGAGGGGCTCAGATGCTGGCCGTGGACGTCGGCCGCCGGGATGTAGTAGGCCGGAGCGTGGGCGGTTTCCAGGATGCGCAGCGCTCGGGTGGATTCGGCGAGCAAAAGGCCCTGGTAGGTGACCGTCACGTGGTGATCGCAAGCCTCCAGCGCAGGCGGGCGCGGGTAGTCCCACACCGACTCCTGGCCGGGACCCACGGGATCCCGCTTCGGTCGCCGCCACATGTGTACAAGTGTGACCCGAATCAAAGCGATGCGCGAATGGAGAGCGCTGGTCGCGAATGGCCGACATCGCCGATGCGAGGGTGGCTGCGACCTTGGTGACCGCGTTGGAACTTGCCCAGGAAACGTGGCAACACTTCGACGGTGCCTTCGCTGGCATAGTTGATTCGTGACTCGTCGACTAGGCGCTGTTCCGTACCCGCACCTGCGGTTATCGGCAGCCGCTCGGGCGCTGGTGTTGAGCAATCGCCGCGGTTGGTTCGATCATGTCGACGGTCCGCTGTGGCCATCGGTGCGCGCCGAATTGCGCTTCGCCTTCAAACCACCCTTCGACGTGATCAGCGTGGTGCTGATCAACATGTCGCTGGCGTTGGGGGCGTGGTTCCTGATCAATCCAGACGTCGTTCTCAACTACACCTCGTTGATCTTCCTACCTATCGCATTGGCATCGTGGGCCTACTCCGATGTGCCAGCCACCAACCTGTTCGGGGTGCGGGCCGAGCAGATCGTGGAGGTGCTCGAGCAGCCGGAACGGGTGCGGCGGATTATGACGGTCGAAAACCTCTCGCTGTGGATTCTGGTATCACCGTTGTGCCTGCTTTTGGCCATCGGGTTGCTGCCAAGTCAGCATGAGCCGGTGATGTCGATGGCCATCGCGGTGGCGGTGATGTGCCTGCCGTTCACCTATCTGGGGTTGGCTGCGATAGTTGCGCCGCTGTTGCCATTTCACCCGCTGCCGTGGCGGGAGCGGGTACGTCGGCGCGATACCTGGCCGCGCTACGGGTTGGCAGTCGGGATCGCGTACTTCGGCATCACCTGGCCGGCCTCGTTGGTCAGTTTCACCCCGGTGATCATCATCGTGGGATTTGTGGGAACGACGCCGACGCACTATTTCGCGGCGGCGGTCCTGGCCACGCCGTGGTGTCTGCTGACCTGGCGACTGGGATTGCTCCTCAGTTCCCGGATCACCAAACACCGGGCGAACTTTCTCAGCGAATTCCTTGCGGACC
Organism: uncultured Actinomycetes bacterium; assembly: GCA_964627505.1. Classification (GTDB taxonomy): domain Bacteria; phylum Actinomycetota; class Actinomycetes; order S36-B12; family UBA10799; genus JACJWR01. The sequence continues at coordinate 5,876 of CAZVKB010000022.1, forward strand.
CGACCCGCGGGTGACGCCACGAAGACCGCCCCCGGGGGAGCGATCATCACACCAGTCGTAGTGATGGAGTGTGCGAAGCGCACGGGGTCGCCCATTCGGCTCACCGGCCGCCCTGGCTTGTTGCCTTCGTCGCTAACGTCGACGTATGAGTGCGCAATCTTCCGAGGACCCGAATCCGCGCCAGGATGGGGCGCCTGACGGGGGTACAGACGTGACGCCGGCTCCGGAGGCCAGCCCGGAGGTGTATCAAATCCACGGCGAATATCGCAGCAACATGTCGGTATTCGGCCAGGTGCCAGGTGTTCTGCGCGCCGATCTGGGCGGCGCCGAACCCCGACTGATGTTCACCACCGCTAGCGGCGAAGTCATCTTCGACTACCCGATCCGGGAATTGCACAGTGTCGGCCTCACCGAGTACGACACCACACTGGAAGTCTGGCAGGGGGACACGCGGCATCGAATCTATCTTGCGACGGACGCATTGGTCACGGGCAACATCGTCGGCATCTTCGACACCAACAGCAACGCCAAGCAGTGGCACGATTTCCTCGCTCCGAAGGTGGGAGCACCGCCGGCTGGCGTCACGGTGAAGAAGCCCATGGGCAAGGGAACCACTCTGCTGATGGTCGTCGTGGTCTCGGTGTTGGTGGTGTTGTTGTGTCTTGGGGTCGTTGTCTTGCTGGTTGTGCTGTCGTAGTTTCTAGTCGTGCTCCCGTAGATTCGCCCGAAAACCGGACAAGCGTAGATTCGCCCGAAAACCGCAAAATCACCCAATCGGCAATGGGCGAGAATACGGTCTTTGGGCGAAAGTGCCCGGCGGTGAACGCGTGGTGGCGAGGGAGTCAATCAGTCTGTTCCAGCCGCACCCCAGTGGTTTGCCTGGGTACTCGCATCCGCGTTCCTGCCCCGTGCGTAGCCCGTTTGGGCCACGGCGCAACCGGATGGTTCTTGCACGTCGTTACCGTCGAAGTATGAGTAATCAACCTGCCCAGGATCCGAATCTGCACTGGGATGGCACCCGCTGGCTGCGCTGGGACGGCACCCAATGGGTGGCTGCCAGTGCCACGCCCACCGTCCAGCCCAGTCAAGGGGTGTACGAAATCCGCGGGGAATACCGAACCAACATGTCTGCTTTCGGGGTGCGTTCCGGTGTTCTGCGCGCCGTCACAAGTGGGCCAGAGCCGCGCTTGACCTTCACAGCTGATGACGGCGAGGACATCTTCGACGGCCCGCTTCGGGGATTTCACAGCGTTGGCCTCGCTGAGTACGACACGACCCTGGAGATCTGGCTCGGCGACCAGCGGCACCGCATCTCACTTGCGACCGGTGGCCCGCTGGTCGGCAACATGTTCGGCGTTTACGACTCCAACAGCAACGCCAAGCAGTGGCACGATTTCCTCGTCTCGCTTGTGGGCGCACCGCCACCCGGTGTCACGGTGAAGAAACCCATGGGTAAATTCGCGACCTTGTGGCTAGTCATCGGGGTCACCGCGATGGTGACCGTCGTGGTTGTTGCCGCGATGATCGTGCTTTTATAGTCGCGAAAACCATCGGCAACCGGAAACGACCAGCCAGCGGCCAGCCGATGACCACAAGTGAGCGACCTAGGTTCGCTCAGAGATGCGAAGTTCCGAAAGTACTTCAACCCAGCGAGCGAGGAAAGCCCGCTCGTCAAGGCGTCTGCGACGCATCCAAGCAGTGACTTCACGATTTCCCTTGCTGGCGTTGCATGGGCCGCAAGCCGGCACGACGTTGCCGAGCGTGTATCTCCCCCCGCGCGATATCGGAAGCACGCAGTCCCGCTGCAGACTGGTGGCGGGAGCATTGCAGTAGGCACAAGATCCCCAGAGCCGCTGCAGGTTCGTCCACTCTTCGTCCGTGAGATCGTTGCTGGCTTCCGCGACTCGGCGAGCCCGGCGTCGTTGGGCGCGAGCGCGCCGAGTCATGCGGGGAGCCACGGCGTCAACTGTAGCGCTGCAGGTTTCAAGGCAAGCCCGAAAATCATGTCGTCCGTTCTTGCGATGCTCCCCTGCTCACCTGCCCTCGCCGGGGGAAACCGTGGCGGGTGTCACGATCCACCTCCGTGACTGTAAATTCGCCCATAAACCGCACAATCGCCCATTGGTGTTTGGGCGATAACAGGGTTATCGGGCGAATTTGCGGGAGCTGATCTGACCGGCCAGAAGGGCCACCGCTCCGAAACGGCTCCGGCACCGCCTTTTCGCGGCGATGTCACAGCGGAGTCACGGTGATGAGCGAGCCGTTGTACATACCCATGACGCAGGTAAACGGCCATGTTCCTACCTCTTGTGCGGGTACATCTACGACGTTCACTCCACCGACAAGCTGGGTACTGACCCCCAATTCCGGCGCGCGTAAGAAGGCCGTGCAGTACAGCGGAGCGTTCGACGTTATCTCCCAACGAATCGGGACACCGGCAGCCACATAGGTGGTGGCAGGGGAGTAGCCATTCCCATCCGCAAGCATCGTGACCACCTGTACGCCGTCCGTCATGCGCACGTTTGTGGAGAGTTCGTGCCTGATTGTCTGCGTGCCACCCGCGCTCGACGTCGCGCCCAGGACGTTGATTGCGCCGTTGACGTTCACTGCGGCGACTCCGATGAGCAGCACACCGATCACGGCCATGATCGTGTCTGCCTGCTTGCCGCGTGCCAAAACGGGAACACCCGCTAGTGCCAGGAGACCGGGTGAGGTGCCGAGCGCAAACACGGCCATCGTGAGGCCAGCCATCAGTGGCTCACCGGTGGACAATGCGTAAAGTTGCACGGCTTGCGTGAAGCCGCATGGGAGGAAGAATGTTGCCGTGCCGGCCAGTGCAGCACGAGCATCGGAGTAGGTGTCACCGCGCTCGAATGCGCCGAAACGACGACCCCACGACGACGGCAACGTTGGAGTCCAGGCGGCAAGGCGAGGGCTCACTCCCGTCAGGCGAATTCCCAACAGGGCCATGACGGCCGCCACCGCCAGCATCATCACTCCCTGAGCCAGTGGTGGCAGCACCAGGGCAGAGCCAATCCAACCGAGCGCTGCACCCAACACGAGGAAACCAACGATCCTGCCAACCTGGAACACGAGATGGGGCCGCATTCGGCGAATGATCGGCTCGGAATCTGCCACTCGGTAGGTGGCAGCTACTGCGAGCACGACGCCACCGACGAGGGCCATACATGTCGACACCCCCGCAGCCAGACCGACAAGCCCTACCAGCACGAGGCTGACAGACTCGGGCTGGCTGAAGCGAGCGCCCAGGTCTGTGAAGCCTACTGTGACAGCTAGCCACACGAGTGCGGCAACCACGGCGGCTGCCAACAGCGCCACCATCCATGAGCGCCGCTCATGGCTGAGCCAAGGGGTGGCGCCCAACGAGTAGCCGGAACGGAGCACAGCAGCGGCGATATCTGCGTTCGGGGGAGGGGTGATGACGTCCATAACTGCGACACCCTGCGTTGCCGACACCCGGACATCGACAACGCCGGGCAGTTTGAGCAGCGAGTCGGCTACCCGATGCTCACACGCCGCACACGTCATGCCGGTGATTGGCAATCGAAGTTGCACGTTTGCGTTTGTGCTTGTCCGGCTCATGCGCTCAGAACCCGTGTCCTGGTGATTGCGACTGACCCGGGGATCCTACTCGTTTGCTCACACACTTCCGAAACGGTAGCAACTAACATTGCTTAGGTACGCCCCGCTCATCAATCGGCTGAGTTGATTTCGTCCACGTCTGGCACACAACTCCGTGCGACCTTTGTCCACCGGGGCTGCGGTGAGGGGCGTACCCGTGCCAGGATGCCGGGCATGCATCTGGTCGTGCTCAATTGGATCGGACTACTGGTGAGCACGGGGCTGGGTATTGGGGCTGGGATTCTCCTGCTCAAATACCTCAGTCGGTACGAGTTACCAGATGACCCAGAGGGGCAGTCGCACGGATTCATCACAGATGCACTGGCATACGTCAGCGGTGTGCTCGGAATCATGTTGGGCTTACTCCTCTTCTTCTCGGTGCAAGTCTTCGAGGATGCTTCTGCGAGTGCCAAGTCGGAGGCGCTCTCGCTGGTGGACGTGTTTGAGACTGCGGACTACTTTCCGACGACCCCTGCAGACCAGGTGCGCCGAGACACGATCTGCTTGATGCGTTCAGTGGCTACCGACTCCTGGGTGGCAGCCGAAGCCGGCGACCTCACCGGGGATGAAAACACCGCCGCGTGGGCCACTGCGGTGCGTGCCGGCATCCAAGCTCTGCCTTCGGAGGGCAACGCGGAAGCCGAGGCGCAGAAGAGCGCCATGGACTCTTTTCAGCAGGCCCAGAGTGCCCGGCAGAGTCGAATCTTGAGTTCGGTGTGGAAGCTCCCAACGATCGTGTGGGTAGTGCTCGACCTTGGTGCCTTCGTCTTCGCCGGGTTGGTGGTGTTGAGCCTGCCGGGACGTCGTCGGACCGCGCTGGTGCTCATCAGCGCCTGCCTGGTTTTCACGATGGGTGTGGTTGGGGCGTTGAGCATGTTCGCTACACCGTTCACCCGACTCGGGGTGTCAGTGCAACCCACTGCGATCGAAGGTGCACTGGTCCGACTCCAGGGCACCTACCCGGACCAGGATTGGAGTGACTGCCCACGGTTGGCAGAATCGGTAGGGAGTTGACGCAGTCGGCTACGAGGCCTGGTTGCGCTGCACGTTCCAAGTCACGAGATTCACGGCCACCAGTTCGCAGCGACGTGACGGGTGTTCCTTTCGACGATCCCGAGCCGTGCGACCCTCGGATTGCTGTCACACGTCGGGCCGGCCGACGTCCATGGCCTCGGCTTGCGCGATGGTGTGCACGAGCCTTTGGCGCTCGCGAGAGACGTATCCGCCGCGGTCGTAGTTGCGCACCAGTGCCTCCACGAACTCCACGGGGTCATCGCCCACGATGTCGCGAATCGGCGTGCCGTCAGCAGCAGCCTGTTCAAACAGGTCGGCCACGTCCTCGAACAACGTCGCTGCACTATCGCTGTCCACGGCCCCGAAGTACATCAGGTACCGCTCAATTCCCTCCACCGCCATGCGGTAATTCTCCGGCAGTGCCCGCGTTCGAGCTTTGTACGACCGCCACCGCCGCTTGTCGCCGACCACCTTCGTGGTGAAATCCGAAATTCCCATGATCACTGTCCTCCTTGGCGGAGCTGTTCCAGTTGTTCTGTGAGGAAGCTCCAGGTCCTCCAGAACTCTGCGAGATGTTCCCGGCCCGAGGCATTGAGGGTGTAGACCTTGCGCGGCGGACCCTTCTCGGACGGCACTCGTTCCACATCGACGAACCCGCGCCGTTCGACTCTGATCAGCAAGGCGTAGACGGTGCCCTCGGCAAGGTCGACAAACCCCATCTCCCGCAGTGAAGCGGTGATTTCGTAGCCATAGGCAGGTCGTTGGGCAAGGTATGCCAGCACGATGCCCTCGAGAGTGCCCTTGAGCAGCTCGGTGTCTTGGATGCCCATTGTGGCCCACCTCGATTCGCTACCTAGTAACAGTGACTACTACTAGATAGTAACGCTAAATACTGGCGATGTACAGACCGCCATCACACGAGCAGGGGTCAGTTTCGCGGGAGTGGACAGATGCGCTGAATCACTCCATCCAACTCATATCGCAGTATGAAAACGATGTTGAATCGCCAGCGGCGGTGTTACTTTGAAATGGCGGTGAGATCCATCGTCTCCTGTGGAAGGTGTGCCATGTCAGACGAACACGAGGTCAAGCAGGGCTGGGACGCCTGCTCGGCAGGAAGTTCGGAACACACCGAGGTCTCCGATTTGCCGCACGGCGCTTTGATGTATGAAGCCGATCGTTGGCGGGCTATGGCCAACAGACACCCGGCGCTCCTGTGGGTCTCCGACACCACCGGGATGTGCACTGAGTTCAACGAGTCGTGGCTGACGTGGCGGGGACGTACAGTGGCAGAGGAATTCGGCACTGGCTGGTTGGCTGGCGTCCACCCGGATGATTCCGACGCCTGCATGTCGACCTATTTGTCACACTTCGCCCAGCGCACCCCCTTCGAGATGACCTACCGGCTGCAGCGAGCCGACGGCGAGTATCGCGAGATCTTGGACGCTGGCGCACCGTGGTACCTGTCGGACGGTGAGTTCGCCGGATTTGTCGGCTCATGTCTGGACATCACCGATCATCTCGCGGATGCTCGTCGGTTGGCCGAGTCCCAGGAGCTATACAGCGCCACTGTGGCTGGTTTGCACGAGGGCGTGATTGTGACCAATGGGGAGGGAATCGTGCTCTCCGTCAATCCGGCGGCGGTCGAATTGCTAGGTGTCGAGCCGACCAACCTGATCGACAAACCCCTACTCGGACTCGCCGAGCGGGTGCCATTTATGGACCTCTCGGGTCGGATGCTGGAAATTCACGAGCGACCATCGGCAGTAGTCCAACGCACAGGTGAATCAGTGTGCGACGTGGTGATCGGTTGGTGGTTGCACGGCGAACTGCGGTGGCACAACGTGAACAGCCGCCCGCTCCGCCAATGCGACTCGGATCGGATCTTTGCCGTGGTCACGTCGTTTGTCGACATCACGGAGCAAAAGCACGCTGCTGACAATGCCCGTTATCAGGCTCGGCATGATGAATTGACCGGACTGGTCAACAGGTGGGGTTTGCGCGATCAGGTCCGACAGGTACTGGAGCGATCACCGCGTCACGGCACGCAAGTGGCGCTGGCATATTGCGATCTGGACAACTTCAAACACGTCAACGATTCCCTGGGGCATTCTGCGGGCGATGAACTGCTGCGAATGGTGGCGACTCGGATGGCGACGTGCGTGCGTTCCGGTGATGTGGTGGCCCGCGTGGGCGGCGATGAAGTGGTGGTGGTCCTCGCGGGTGTCACCGGGATAGACGATGCGGTAGCGGCAGCGGAAAAGGTCCGCCTGGCGGTCGGAACCCCAGTGCGGATTGCGGGTGCCACAGTGCGCCCGCGGTTGAGCATCGGGGTGACCATGTTGCCGTCGCTAGAATGTCTCGACCACTCGCTGCATTGCGCGGACGAAGCCATGTATGCGGCCAAGGCCGCCGGCCGCGATCGCGTGGCCACGCTTGACTGGTGAACGCCGGCTGCGACGATGGCCAGAACCCTCATCTCCGGTGGGCGTGACGGCGCCGTCTGCGTCACGGCTGTAGCGGTCAACCCGCGTCCGCATCCATCTTGGCCACTTGTGCGGGCAGTCGCATTCTGCGGTAATTTGCCGGGTCCGGACCAGGTTCGGCCAGCCGCGCGAGTGCATCCACGACCATTCTTGCCTCTTGCCACCATGCGAGCAGTGCGGCCCGGTCGGCCCCGCGCACAAAGAACTGGAGGTGCAGACCAGAGATCATCGCCTGCGCGAGAGTGGACAGATCGTCGACGGAGAGCCGCCATTGTTCGCCGGACTGCTCCTGGATGCGTCTGAGGCACGGCGCCATGGTCATGCCGCCGGGAATGATGAGTTCACCGCGGGCGACGCGCAGCACCTGCCACCGGAGAATCTCAATGTTGGACGGATCCTTGTACAGGATCGTCAAGTAGTCTCGAAACATCTTCAGGAGTTCCTTCGACAAGCCCCCCCCGCCGACGCGGCATTGCGCGGTGGCTGCCTGAGTTTCGAACTCCACCTGCAAGTCGTTGAAGAGTTCAGCGATCGCCCCGTACACATAGGTGAGTGTGGGTAAGGGCATCTGCGCCTGATCGGCAACCATCCGCAGGGTCAACCGATCTGCGGTGACGCCACTCGTCAACACTTCGCGGGCTGCGCGTCGAGCCAAGGCTTGGCGTTCAGCGGGATACATGCGAGCCATGTCTTATGCTTTCACAAACCAGTCATATTGGGAAATGAAAAACGCGTGCACGGCGCGCAATGGGATCATTCATCTGTGGTGCGGTCGTAGGCGCTGGCAGACCTCACGTCGGACCATACGGATCACCTCGGATGCCATCACTGAGGCAGAGCAGCCTCAGGCTCGGGGCGGACAACCGTTCCGTTTTCCAACAACGTCCAACCGCAATTCCGACAAGTCTTCTTCTCCAGGACCTCGGGCAGGCAGCAACCGCCTAGCATGACCTCCCCCTCCTCCGCGAGCTCAAACAGCTCCGGTGTGGGGTATCCATAACACACCGGCACCAAGAGATGGCCGCAGTCGGGACACTTTCGGATGCGCAGACTCACCATGGATTCCCCC
>CAZVKB010000022.1:14186-17217 GCA_964627505.1 uncultured Actinomycetes bacterium
CAGATCCTGGCGCTGATCAGAGCAAGCGACACAGGGGAGTTGTGTGTCTGCGACTTCACTGATGCCCTTGGTCTCTCGCAGTCGACCGTGAGTCACCATCTCAAAGTGCTCACTTCTGCTGGCGTTCTCAGCCGCCGGCAGCAAGGCACATGGGCACACTTTCAGGTGGTGCCAGAACGCCTGGCCGACATCGCGAATTTCTTCCAGCAGTAGCGTGACTCGGTCGCCGCGCAGGGAGCCGGGGTTGCTACAGCGGCAGGATGGCCGCAAGCAGGTCGCGCACCCGGTGTTCGATCTGGTCGCGAATCGGGCGCACCTCGGTCAAACTCAGACCGGCCGGATCCGGCAGATCCCAATCGAGATAGCGCTTCCCTGGGTACACGGGACAGGAGTCGCCGCAGCCCATCGTGACGATCACATCAGCCGCCTGCACAACGTCGTCGGTCATCGGCTTGGGAAATGCCTCCGTGAGGTTGACCCCCACCTCGGCCATGGCGGCAGCCACCGTGGCATTCACCGAACCTCCCGGTTTCGAACCGGCCGAACGCACGTGCACACGGCCATTCGAGAGGTGATGCATGAACGCAGCTGCCATCTGCGAGCGGCCGGCATTCTGCACACACAGGAACAGCACCTCAGGCGTGGGTTTCGCCACGCGTCCATCCGCTTGCGCGACTGCCAGCAAGCGATCCTGCGCGAAGCGCTCAGTCAGCAGCGGGAGGTAGTCCGACACAGTGGATTGCGCAGCCAACATGTCAAAACTCTCGAACACCACTCGCGACACGGTCCCGCTGGAGAACACCCCGTCGTACCTGTAGGCCAACTCCGAGCAGATCTTGTCAAGCGCCAGTTCGGTGGCCGGATCACGACGGTTCGGGGTCTGCGGCGAGACAGTTTCGGAGTTGGACATGTGGACCTTTCCTACGTCAGCTGACTTTGGGGGTTGGCAACGTGAGATTGCCGCCAACGCGACATCCCTTCGCTCCGCGAGAGCAAGTAGTATCGATGGGCGTCGATGCAAGAGTTTTCGCTCTTCATCGATCGATGTCAATTAATGCACCCTGGAGGCGGACTGAACGTCTGGTGAATTTTGGCCGCGGGGCCGAATGGTCAGGAGTCAGGTGCGGCTGCGGATATAGCACTCGATCGGCCGCGTGGATTCGGTTCACCTCCCTACGCCAGGCGCGATTGCGCGGCAACAGCGCGCCATGGTGGGTTAGGGTCAGGCCACCCGCATGCGATTCGGGCGCCGCATGGCAGTCGATTCGGGTCGTAGTCCAGCCAGGAGGTCACGATGACCGTCCAGTTCAATCCGTACCTGAGCTTCCGCAATGATGCCCGTGCCGCATTGGAGTTCTACCAGAGCATTTTCGGCGGCAAACTGGAGATCAGCACGTTCGGCAGCATGGGGATGGGTGCCGCGTCGGACGCTGACAAAGTCATGCACGGACACCTGACAGCGCCGGATGTGACGCTGATGGCATCAGATGCGCCCAGCGAGATGGTGCTGGACGGTGGAACGAGCATGTCGCTGACCCTCTCCGGATCTGACGCGACTGCACTGCGAATCTATTGGGATGCGCTCACAGTCGGCGGTGAGATCACGCTGCCGCTCGGCCCGGCGCCGTGGGGCGGAGAGTTCGGGATGTGTACCGATCGTTTTGGCACCGCATGGATGGTCAGCATCGATAGTTGAGAGGAAGCAGCATCATGGGCTACAAGTTCTATGACGACCCAGACGCCAACTACGACGTACAAGTCGCGTTGGGCGGCGTACCAGCGGGTCTCGGCGACGTCGGCGAGATCCTGGTGGCTGTTCAGAGCGCCCCCAACGGCGATACCGAGCAGTGGGCGGCGGCATTCACCCAGCTCGCCCAACGGGTAGAGAAACTCGCCGATGACGCGCGAGCTGCCGGAGATCTGCGCAGCGCCCGTGATGCCTATCTGCGCGCTGCCGCCTACTACGCAGCGCAACTGAACGCCGAGTTGTTCCAAAGCGACGAGGCGCGGATCAAGGCGGCGTTCGCCACGCACCGGCGCTGTTGGGATGCCTTCGCCGACCTCAACAGCCCGGCGTTGGAACGAGTGGCGATTCCGTACGAGGGTGCCTCGATGCCCGGCTACTTCCTCAGCGTGGATGGCACCCGGCGGCCGACCATTGTGCTGATCAACGGCAGCGATGGCGCCCTCACCTGGGTGTGGCAGGAGATGTTGGCGGCTTACGAACGCGGATTCAACGCGTTGGTGTTCGACGGCCCGGGTCAGCAGTCGATGCTGTTCGATCAGGGAGTGCCATTCCGGCCCGACTGGGAGGCCGTGATGACTCCCGTGGTGGACTTCCTGTTGGAGCGTGACGATGTCGACGCCGATGCGCTCGTGTTGTGGGGCGGAAGTCAGGGCGGCTTTTGGGGTGCGCGCGCACTGGCGTTTGAGAAACGTTTCGCTGCGGCTTTCCTCGACCCTGGGGTAGTGGACGTGTCTGCGTCCTGGCTCAGTCACTTCCCGCCGGAGTTCGTGGCGCTACTGGATTCTGGTGCCAAGGACGACTTCAACGAGGGTATGTCCGAGGCTCTGCAATCACCGGAGTTGGCGGCGACGTGGACATTTCGGGCGCGGCCCTATCTGCAAGCCACACCGTTCGATGTGCTCAAGGCGATGGAAAAGTACAACGTCAAGGACGTCGCGCATCAGATCACGACCCCGGTGATGATCGCGGATCCGGAAGGTGAGCAGTTCTGGCCCGGTCAGTCCGAACAGTTGGCGTCGTTGATCGGGGAAGCCGCCGTGCTGGCGAAGTTCACCGCCGCTGAGGGGGCCGACATGCACTGCGAACCGATGGCTCGCTCGCTGGTGCACCAGCGGATGTACAGCTGGCTGCGCACAGTGCTGCCGAAGTAGGTTGCTGCTGACTGGTGGACGGTAAATTCGCCCGAAAACCGCACAATCGCCCAATGGCCTTTGGGCGAGAACACGGTTATTGGGCGATTTTGTCGCGATCACTTTCGAGCGTCCATCACCATCGAGCGTCCAT
>CAZVKB010000022.1:17317-30842 GCA_964627505.1 uncultured Actinomycetes bacterium
TCGAGCGTCCATCACCATCGAGCGTCCATGACCATCGAGCGTCCGTCACTATGGAATATCCGACACAATGGAATATCCGACCCCAGCGAAAGGCAGTCCCGTGAGCGCCACCTCCAGCGCACCCCTTGTGCTTGAACCCCCGGAACCGGTGGCCGCACCCACCCCTGAGCAAGCACCCGAGATGGTGCCGCTGGCTGACGATAAGAGCGCCTGGCTCGATGAGATCGCCGCACAGTTCGTCGCCGACCTCGCCCCGCTCGATCCCAGCGACCCGGCGTTCACCGCCAAAGGTGATCAGGTGCGCGCCATGGGCGACCGGGAAGTGCGCGAGTCGTCGGCGATGTCGAGTCGGCTGCTGAACCGCTCGATGGTCGCGATGCGCGACGGCGGCGGCGATGGCGTTCCGCAGACGCTGCTCGACCTACGCCGCACAGTCGAGAGCCTCGACCCCTCCCAGACCGAAGGGGCCAAGAAGTTCCTCGGCTTCCTCCCCCGCAGCGCCAAACTCGAGGACTACTTTCGCAAGTACGAGTCGTCCCAAACCCAACTCGACAAGATCATCACGGCACTGGAGAACGGCCGCGAGGCGCTGCTGCGGGACAACGCCGACCTGGCGGTGGAGAAACAGAACCTCTGGGTGACGATCGGCCGGCTGCGCCAGTACATCTACATGGTCACCGCGCTGGATGCCAAACTTGTGGCGGAAGTCGACCGGGTGCGCGTAGTGGATGAGGAACGGGCGAGCGCGATCGAAAGCGAAATCCTGTTCTATGTGCGCCAGAAACATCAGGATCTCCTCACGCAGTTGGCGGTGGCCATCAACGGATACCTCGCCATCGACCTCATCCGACGCAACAATCTGGAACTCATCAAAGGCGTGGAGCGGGCCACCACCACCACTTTGGCAGCGCTGCGCACGGCGATCATCGTGGCGCAATCGCTGACGACGCAACGGCTGGTCCTCAACCAGATCACCGCCCTGAACAGCACCACTTCAGCGATGATCGGGCGCACCAGCGACATGCTGCGCACACAATCAGCCCAGATCCAACAGAGCGCCGCAACCACGACGTTGGACATGGAACAACTGCGCCGCGCGTTCGCCAACGTCTACCAGACGATGGATGCCATTGACACCTTCAAAGCGGCCGCGCTGGTGTCGATGAAAACTACGATCGACGGCTTGACCGTGGAAGTGAACAAGGCCGACGAATACGTGCAGCGGGCATCGGGAAGATTGCCGCAGACATCCCCGGACGCGACCAGCAGCGACTTCATCCCGTTGGATCCTGACACGCCGTGAAGCCCGTCGAGTGGTTGTATACGCGCAAGAACATCGCCGGGGCGAGTGTCGCGGTGCTCGGACCCGTGCTGGCGGTGACGGGGGTGGTGCCACCGTTGTTGGCGCTGGCGCTGATTCCCCCTCTGTACGCAATCGGTGCTTTGGTGGCGCCGTCGGACCACAACGTCAACGTGGCGGGCTGGCGGACCCAAACCGCCGATAGCCCGGCCGACCGCGATTCCGAAACCCTCGCCGCGCTGGCCAAAGTGCGCTATGACACCTACGGCAAGGTGTCGCCAGCGGTATCGACACTGGTCGATGGGATTGCCGCGACCATCACCGAGGCGTTGAGTCGCACGACCCCCGAGACCTCCCGAGAAGTGTCTCGGACACTTTCGCGCACAGCTACCGAGTACCTGCCGAACACTCTGGAACCGTACGTCTCCTTGCCACGGATGTACGCCGAACACAAGAAGGTGCGCGACGGGCGCACGCCGGAACAATTGGTATGCGAGCAACTCGGAACCATCAAGGCCACCGTGGACGACATCTTGGATGGCATTCTGCGCCGGGAGGCGGACAAGATCGCGGCGAATGGCGAATTCCTGAATTCGATGTTCGGCACTCAGACGGGTAACCCGTTGAACCTCGGGCCTGGCCAGTGAACGAGAGGTCCGCCCAGGGTGCCCACCCAGCGGCCGCCGAGATCGCGGCAATCTGCTCGTACCTCACAGCAGTTCTCCAGGGTCAATCCGAGACTATGCTGCGTGGTCAGGTGGCGCACCCCTGGCTCACACAGGCCACTGCGCACATGGCTGGGTTGCTGGCGGCCGGTCAGGTGCCGCAGGCCGAAGCGTACTTGGCCGACTTGTCCGAGGCGGGTTTTCGCGCCGCTACCGCGCAGGACACGTCGCACTCATTCACTGCCATCGCCGCAGCCGGACAGTTCGTCGATGCCCAACAGGTCGCGGTGTCAGAGGCGCTGAGACGGACACTTTCGGGGGAGGCCACGCCGGCGCCAGGGGAAGTCCAGGCGCCGGTGTCCGCGCCGGAGTCTGGCGCAGCGTCGACCTGGGCGAAGTCACCAGCTGCGGATACTGGTGAAGCGGCCGCGCGCACCACCCCGGCGACGCCGACCGAACGTTCGGCGGTCGCGACCGAAGCCCCGTCGACTCCGACCGAAACCCTCGCTGAACTGTACGCAGAACTGGACAACCTCGTCGGCCTGCACACGGTCAAGGCCCAAGTGCGTCGCCAGGCCGAGGCCTTGCGCGTCGCCGGGTTGCGCGCCCGCATCGGCAAGTCCAACCCCAGCCTCACCAGACACCTGGTGTTCACCGGTAACCCGGGCACCGGAAAGACCACCGTCGCGCGGTTGGTCGCCCGGATCTATCACGCCCTCGGCGTGCTGCCCGCGGACACGCTCGTGGAAGTGGACAAAGCGGGCCTCGTCGCCGGTTACGTCGGCCAGACCGAGGAGCGGGTGGCGGACGTCGTCACCTCCGCTCTCGGTGGAGTGCTGTTCATCGATGAGGCCTACGCCCTGAGCGACGACACGTTTGGCGAAACCGCCATCCATGTACTGGTGAAGGCCGTCGAGGACCATCGCGATGACCTTGTTGTGATCTTGGCCGGCTACACCGCGCCCATGGCCGAGCTCCTCGAAGTCAACCCGGGCCTCACCTCGCGCTTCCCCACCATGATCGAATTCCCCGATTACAGCAACGCCGAACTGCTCACCATCTGCGAACGCATGGTGGCCGCGTCGGAATACACGTTGGCTGAGGAAGCCCGACCGGTAATCACCGCGCATTTGGCGGCCCTCGCGCGCGACGAGACTTTCGGGAACGCCCGTGCAGTGCGTAACCTGTTCGAGGCGGCCGTCGCCAACCACGCCTGGCGGTTGCGTGATGTTGCGGAACCGTCGGAGTCGGACCTCTGCCTGCTGACCGCCGCCGACTTTGCCGGTGGACATCCGGCAGACTTGCCCACAGGACCACATGCGGAAGAGGTGGAGCAATGAGTCGCAGGGTCATTGGGTTGGTGTTAGCCGCGGTGCTGGCGGTCGGGGTGCTGGTAACAATCATGCTGGCCGTCTTCGGTGCCACGACGCAGGTGAACGTCGAACCGACGCCCCCTGCCAACGTGGATGGCGCAGCCACTAGCGGGCGCGAAGACTGCACGCCTGTGTTTGTTGCCGCGAGTTCAGAGAAAGCGAGTCTGCTGGGAGCAGCCGCGAGCAGTTACAACGCCACCGACCCGCAGGTGGACGGTCAGTGTGTGGACGTGCGGGTGACGACCAAGGCATCCGGCGCCGCCGAGCAGGCGCTCGCCGCGGGTTGGAACCCCGCGACCGACGGACCGCAACCAACCGTATGGTCTCCGGCGTCATCGGTATGGCTGAAACTGCTGTCCAACGAATTGACTGCCACCGGCCAATCGGAACTGGTCACGGCCGAAGCGCCCTCGCTGTTCGCCACGCCGATTGTGTTCGCCATGCCCAAACCGATGGCCGAGGCACTCGGTTGGCCGGATCAGCCCATCGGTTGGTCGGACTTGGCGGCGTTGGCCGCCGACCCCAACGGCTGGGCCAGCAAAGGCCACCCGGAGTGGGGCGCATTCACCCTCGGCAAAACCCACCCGGAACTGTCCACCTCAGGTCTGGCGGGCACTGTCGGAGAGTTCTATGCGGCCACTGGCAAGACCACCGATCTACGTCTGGCTGACATCGCCGATCCGACCGTCCAAACCCAAGTGGCCGCCGTGGAAGCGGCCGTCACCCACTACGGCGACACCACTTTGACCTTCCTGACCAACCAGTTGGCACGCGATCAAGAGGGCGGCACTCCGTACGTGTCAGCGGTGGTGGTGGAAGAGAAGTCCGTCGTGGACTACAACGCCGGCAACCCACAAGGCAAAGTAGATACGGCGGGCACCCCGCCGAATGTGGAACTGGTGGCGGTGCAGCCAGCCGGCGGAACGCTGTATTCGGACAACCCGTACGCAATTTTGGGCGGCGCATCATGGGTGACCGCGGCCCAGCAGCAGGCAGCCGCGGACTTTCTGGCCTACCTGCAAACAGCTGAGGTGCAAAGCACCTTCACCCAAGCGGGTTTCCGCACCCCGGATGGCGAACTCGACTCATCGCTGGTCAGCGCCGACTACCTGACGGCCGCGGCACCCACCCCCGTGCTGGCCCCGCCGGGAGGTTCGGTGATCGCCGGGATTCAATCCACCTGGAAGGACCTGCGGAAAAAGGCGCGCGTGATGATCGTGATGGACGTCTCCGGCAGCATGGAAGAGACCGATGCTGGCGGCGGCCGCTCCCGGCTTGCCGCTGCATCCCAGGCCGCCCGCGCCAGTCTCGCGGAGTTTGGGCCCACAGACGAGGTCGGCCTGGCGATCTTCACCACTGGGATTCCGCAGGACTACCAGGTGCTGGTACCGGTCGGTCCGATCTCAGAGACCAAGGCCGAGATCGAAGCGAAACTGGCTCTGGCACCGCAGAACGGCACGCCGCTGTATGCAGCGATCTCGCGAGCCCAGTCTGACGCCGAAGCCACCTTGGACCCCACCCGGATCAACGCTGTCGTACTGCTGACCGACGGCGAGGACACCGATTCCGCCATCACGTTGGAGCAGTTGATTGAGCAGATCCGTACCACTCGGGAGAACCGGTTCACCAACGTCAAGGTGTTCACCATCGGCTACGGCGATGGCGCCCGGATGGATGTGCTGACCGAAATCTCCGAATCCACCGGTGCCCGCGCCTACGACGCCACCAGGGCGGCTGACATAGACACTGTGCTGCCGCTGGTGATGAGCAACTTCTGACCACACTGCTGTCAGGGAGGCTCGCTCCGGGTGATCGGGCGAGTGGTGCTCCGCAACGGCGCTACGACGCGCTAAGCCACCTGGTGCGTTCGGAAAGTAGATCGGCAGCGGCGTAGATGCGTAGCCACCGGGCGCTGAGATCGAGCACGGAAACTGTTGTGGGAAGTCCAGCCACAGCGACGGGTTGCGCGGATCGGGAGATCAAGGCCAGCGGGCCGCGGCTGGCCACGGTGTCGAGCGTCTGGCCGATTTGGCGCGCCTCGCGCCCCGGCAAATAGTTGGACAACCCGCTTTCCAGCACAATGGTCAGGACATCCCGGGTCACGCGCTCAGCGAGAACCTCGGGCAACACCTCGACCACATCGGCGCAGATCACCGGTGGTGGATCGTGCGCCACTGCGGCCAGCGCTGACTGCAACCGTGGTTCCCGTGTGGGGTCTCCAGCCCAGGTGAACGTCCGCAGGTAGTCGAAAGCGCGCGGGTCCCGCGAGTCGACCGGGGCCAGATCCAGTCCGAGCCGATCGGCGATCAGCAACTCGCCGGCGAGTAAGTCCGGTGGCACATCTAGATCCGAGGTCAAAGCCGCGCGCCCATCCGGATTCCAGACCCCGTGGGGGTAGTCGATGCGATACGCCTCGGGTGCGAGCAGCAGGCCGGCGCACGCGCCGAGCTCTACCAGGTGCACCGGCCGGCCAGGATAGCGGCTGGCGATCGTGAGGATGCCGGGCAATAGATCTGCCATCCGCAAGGGCTCGGTGAACTGCACCACTTTGGCGGCGCGAGCGGCGGAGATCTCGCCCGCGAGCTGCGCTAGGTCGTCGCGAAATTGCTCGAGTGAGGCGACCCACGGGTCGCATGCCCGGCCGTCGAAGGCGGCCGCCCGTACCGTTGCCAAGACAGCCAGCACACCGGAGAAATCTACCGGGAGTTGTTCTGCAGCAGCTCGGGCTAACACTGCATAGGGTTGAGCCCGATGGGTCGCAAATATGTCCGCGGGCGATCCACCGGCTGAGTCGCTGCTGAAAGCCCTCACCCGAATTAGTCGTGGATGATTAAGTCTTGGCTGTTGATGATTGCATCGTGCTCAGCGCGGTTGGGGACGCTCAAGTGTCACTCCTTTTTGCGGGCCGCCGGGGCTTCTGAAGTTAGCAGCCCACCCAGGCTCTCAGCCAACTCGTGATGGTCATTGTTGGTGATCTCGACATACGCGGCCGCAAAGTCCGCTACAGCATTGTCGAAGGTGTCCTCCTCGCCCAGATAGCCAGAGATCCGGTTGGCGTCACCGGTGCGGGCATGGGCGCGCGCCAGGACCGCGCCACACAGGCGGGCGTACTGCTGCAGCGATTCGCCGTCGAGTAGTGACGGCTCGATCGAACCCTTCATGTCTTTGAGTTGGCGCACGTAGAAGTCGAACGGCGTCCGCTCGCTGCCTGTGGTCCAGCCGAGGAACGGGTCGCCCGTGGCCTGCATCGCCTGTTGTCCCAGCACCACCCGCTGCCCTCCGTGGGCAAAGCGGCTCGACCCCAAATACGGCTCCAGCACCGACGCCCCAGCCTGCTTGATCTGTAGGATCAACGGCTCGGAATCGCCGGATTCCAACAACAGCACCAGTGCCCGCGTGCCGACGCTGCCGACACCCACCACCTTCTGGGCAATGTCGGTGAAACTGAATCGGGCCAACAGCGCCAACCGGTCCGGTGGGAGCGTCTTCAGATATTGCGAATACACAGGAATCAGGTCGGAAATAATGGCGTCGCGCTGCGCCTCGGGCACCCGCACCAGTACCGGCGGCTCGTCGCGAAACCTTCGACCGTTGTCGTCACTGATGGTGAGTTTGGCGGCGGCCCGGCCAGAGGTGGACTTGCGGGACTTGCGACTCGCCTCCTTCGTGGCTTTCGCCAGGGCAGTCTTACGGGTGCTGTCAATCAGGCTGTCCACATCGAGGCGCGCGTACCAGACGTCCATCGTGGGCAGTTCCGCCAGGCGCCGCATGGTTTCCCGATATGCGGCCACTGCGGATCGTGCAGCTTTGCGACCCTTGCGGGCACTGAGATCAAGCGCCTCCGCGGCCACGGCGATGCTGGCCGCCAGCCGCTTGACGTCCCATTCGAACGGCCCTGGCAACGTCTCGTCGAAGTCGTTGAGATCAAACACCAACGACCGATCGGGGGACGCGAACATGCCGAAATTGGACAGGTGCGCATCACCGCACAGTTGCACATTGATACCGCTTCGGGCGACGGTCGAAAGGTCGCTGGCCATCACCGCGGCCGAACCACGCAAGAATGCGAAGGGGCTGGCAGCCATGCGTTCGTAGCGCAACGGCACCAGGGACTGCTCC
Source organism: uncultured Actinomycetes bacterium (assembly GCA_964627505.1). Taxonomy (GTDB): domain Bacteria; phylum Actinomycetota; class Actinomycetes; order S36-B12; family UBA10799; genus JACJWR01. The sequence continues at coordinate 24,775 of CAZVKB010000022.1, forward strand.
CGGCCGGCGTCCTGGCCGCGCAAGATCTCCAGCGCCGAGCCCCGATCCGCAATCGCCGGAACTTCGGCGTGATCCAGCAGCGGTGCCACGGCTCGTTGCTGTTCGCCCTCGTGACGACGTCCGCTGCGGCTGTGGCGACGATGCAGGAAGAACTGCTCTGCACGCGCACGTTCAGGCGATTCCGGGGTCTGTGCGGGGTTGGTCATGTGAATTCCTTCGGGTCGGCGGAGCCGGGTGCTCGCCGGCGACCGTATGGTGCAGATGGACTGTGCGGCGACTTTGTCACCCAAATGGGGTGACGGGAGAGGGCGTAGTTAGCATTCGCCCGTGACCCCAGCGGTACATGCCACTGACACCGGGCAGATTCCGCGACCACGGCTGACCGAGGCGATCCTGTCCACCCCGCTCGGCGGTGTCGCCATGCTGACCGCGCCGGTGGGTTTCGGAGCCAAGGTAGCGATGGCGCAGGCGTTGGATCGGTCCGGCGAACCTGCGCACTGGTTGCCGTGTCCTTCCTCGCCGGCAGATTCCGCCGAGTGGCGGGTGATCGAAGCCGTTGCCCGGGAGCTTGCCGGCGGTTGGCTGGTGCTCACCGGGATTACCCGCGCACATGACGCTGACCCGCCGTTGCGGGCTGTGATCTCGAAGTTGTCTACTCATGGTCGCCTGGCGCTGCTAGCTCACACCAACCTCACCGGCCTCGTCATGAGCACCCCACATGCCGTCCTGCTCGAGCGTGAGGAGCTGGCCTTCACCGATGACGAAGCAGGCGCGCTGCTGCTGGAACGAGCGAGTGCTGCCGACCCGCAGGAAATCGCTGCGATTACGCAGTTGTGTGCGGGGTGGGCTGCGGCATTGGCGCTGGCCGCTGACCGGCTACGTCGCAGTCGGCCAGGCGAAACGCAGCGCTGGCTCGTCGGTCGCGGCGCCACCTTGATCACGGATGCCTGGTGGTGCGGACTATCGGAAACCACTGCGCAGTTCCTCACGGACACCGCACTGCTGGATGACCTGCAACCCGACTTGTGCCAGGCGGTGCTGGCAAGCTCGGAATCCGGCGATCAGCAGCCCAGCCGGGAGCAGCCCGGGGACGGCAACCGCGTCGGCAACAGCGCCGCGAGCATCCTGTGCGAACTCGAACTCCACGAACCTCTGCTCAGTCGCGCGGTTGTGGTCGGCGTGCCGGATCCGGTTTGGCACCGACACCCGCTGCTCACCTGGGCCTTGCGAGCCCGGGGTGTCGCCGATGCCACCAACTTGACGGCGCATGCCCGGGCTGCGACCTGGTACCGCGATCGCGGGTGTGTGGAGCCAGCGTTGCACCATTTGCTCAGCGCCGGTAGGCACGCCGAAGCGGCAGCGTACTTACGGGAACACGAAGGCGACCTGTTCGCCTCGGGTTCCGCCGAGCAGGTGCTGGAGTGGTATCAGCGGCTACCTGGCGAGGCTTGGGGAGCACGCGCGCAGCATCTGCTCCGATTGGCTTGGGGGCGGTTGCTGTCGGGGGATTCAGCCGGGGCCCGCGACGCCCTGGCCAATCTCAGTGCAGTGATTGACCTGGCGGAAGTCGAGGTGGCGAAACGGCACCTGGCGGAACGAGATATCGCGGACATCGGGACAACTGACGAGCAGAGTGACTCGGTCGCCCTGCTGCGGGGAGAGATGAATTTTCTCGCCGGCTATCTGGCTGGTCGGGCGGGAGATCCGGCAAAGATGGTGATCCGGGCGCAGCAGGCCTGTGAGCTGTTCGGATCTGGCGGCACCGCCGACTCCCATGTGTTGGCGCCAGTGTTGTTGGCGCGCGGCCTAGTGTGGTCTGGACGGCTGGTGTCTGCCCTGCGGGTGCTGGAAGACACCGATCCATTGCGCTTCACCCATGGTTTTCTCCGGGAAGTGTCGTTGGCAGGCGTGCGGGCGCTGTGCGAGTTGCAAGAAGGCCGCATCGTGCATGCTCGCTCGTCCCTGCAGGGGGGTCGCCGTTGGTTGCGGCACACTGGTGACGACCCACTGTCCACTCCGCAGTTCACTTTCGCCAACTCTGAGGCGAATCTGGCGCTGGAATCGGGGGAGTGTGGGCAGGCCATCAAGCTGGCCGGTCAGGTGGAAGCCGCAGCCGTGGCATTCGACGATGTGGGCGAGGCCACCATCGCCCGGATCACCCAGGCGCGTGCTGCGTACTTCCTGGGCGACCTGGCTGCGGCCCGTACGACGCTGGCGTTTGCCCGCTCGGAACTCGCAGCGCGCACGCCCGAGAGTGACTTGGGCCTTTGGCTCGACACCGTCGAGTTCGGCTGCCTGATCCGCGCCGGTGCATCTGCGCAAGCAGAAGCCCTGCTGTCGAGGTGGCTGCCGAGCGGGCGGCGGACGCTGCTTGCGGCCCGTCTCACGGCCGTGCGTAAGCCTGCCCAGACAGTGCGGGCGCTGTCGGCATTACGTCCGCAGACAGTACGGGGTGCGGCCACTCGACATCTCTTACTCGCCTTGGCCAATCGCCAGCTCAACAGCCGGCTCGCCGAGGCGCAGGTGGCCGAGGCGGTGCGGATCATCGCCGAGAACGGCCTGGTGATGTTGCCGCAGGAATTCCCCGATCTGCGTGACGTTGCCGAGCGCGTGGCGGCCCACATGGGTGCAAGCGCCCTCCCAGATGAACAAACGACAACCACGCTCGAACATGGGCAGGGCGCGCTGCAGTTGAGTGCAGGCGAGCTGGCATTGCTGACGTTGTTGCCTGAGCGGATGACCTACGGGCAACTCGCCGAACAACTCGACGTGTCGGTGAACACGCTGAAAACCCGGTTGCAGCGGCTCTACCGGAAACTCGGTGTAGGCAAACGGGATGAGGCGATTGCCGAGGCCAGGCGCCTTGGCATCATCGCTGGCCCCCGGCCTTGGCCGCAGAGGTGGTGAGCACACGTACGGCCGTTCCGATCAGCGCTAGATCGGCGATCATCTGCACCGACACGATGATCCGGGCGAGGTCGGAGTCTGCGGCAATGTCGCCGAATCCCACCGTGGAGAGCACAGTGATGGACAAGTAGATGCCGCCGACGCGGTTGATGGGTTCGCTGAACGATGCTGGATCTGAAGTGGACAAGGCGACGTACAGCACTGCGAACTGAATCAGAAAGGTTCCGTACACCAGCACAAGGGCTTCTACCGCCGTCAGGGCTGGTGTGCGGCTGCGCTTGATCCTGCGGACTTGATGCACGAATACGGCGGCGAAAATCAGCAGCCCGACGGTGGCGGTACTCGCCACGGTCCACACTGCCACGCCGCGGCGCAACGGGACGATCGCATAGAGCACCAGCATTGCCGCGATGATCAGGACTGGTCGGAGCGCAGAGACGATGATGGCTCGCCGATCAGGCGCGGCGGACAGTTCGCGGTCTGAGCCCGACATGGGTTGGATCGGCTGCGCGGTGTCCACTTTCAGTGCCCCACCAGGCTCTTGATGAACAGCAAGCCGATCACCACCGCGACCAGGAAACCGACGTAGAGCAACGCCCGAACTCGACTGGTGGGCACCATGCGTGCGGCTCGGTAGCCGGCCAAGGCGACGAATGCCAGAATCAGGAACTCGGAAAGTCGCACTCCCGACGGTCCCAAGACCAACACCGGCAGGGCAGCCACCGCGGCCGCGCCCAAACCGCCGACAGTCTGGGCACCCAGCAGTTTCAGTCCGGTGGGGTCGAGCAATCCCTTGTTTACCAGTCGGCTGGACAGCCGGAATGCCACTTGATGGGCCAGCAGCAGGGCAATCGCCGTGATCAGGATGGTGAGCCACAGGTCCGACTCCGACAGCGTGGAGTCCGGTGGCTGGGCCACCAACACCGCCAGCAGGGACAGCCCGACATAGAGGGCCATCGTGACCGCTTCGTGAAACCACTCTCGGGAATGCTGGGTACGTGGGGCAGGAGGATGCTCGGTGACTGTCACGTCTGCAGTATCGCGCCGGGCAGTCAGTCGCGAAACGATGTCACCCGCTTTGGGCGACCAGGCGTGGCGAGACGGTGTGGGCCACAACAGGGTGGGTCTGGTCAGGCCACCCGCTCCACGAGTACGGCCACACCCAGACCGGCGGCGCCACTCACGGCAGCGATCCCGTAGCGGCCGCCGCGTCGGTGCAATTCGTCCACGCAGCCGCCCACCATGATCGCGCCGGTGGCACCGAAGGCGTGCCCCATCGCCATGGTGCCGCCGTTGGGGTTCATCCGCTCGGGCCCGGCATCGAGATCGCGGCGAAACCGCAGGCACAGCGAGGCAAACGCCTCGGCGAACTCGAAGACGTCGATGTCACTAGAGGTCAGCCCGGCGCGAGCGAGCACCTGCTCAACTGCCAACTGGCCGGCGGTGAGCATCACCACCGGATCGACTGCAGCGGTGGCGGAGGCCACAATGCGCGCCCGCGGAGTGATGCCGGTAGCAGTCACGGCGGCGTCATCGCCGAGCAGCAGCAGCGCCGCCCCGTCAGCCATCTGCGGAGAGGTGCCCACCGTGTGCAAGTGGCGCAGCGGTCCGACCGTGGGATGTTTGGCCGCCACGAGCGCGTCTTGGCCGGTGGCTCCGACCCCCGCGAACGCCGGCGGCAGTGCGGCTAGCGAGTCCGCCGTGACGCCGGGCCGGATGAGTTCGTCGCGCAGCACGGGGTCACCATCGGCGCCAGTGAGCGGTACCACCGCGCGGTCGAATGCGCCCTGCCGCCAGGCCTGATCCGCTTTGGTGTGGCTCTCCACTGCGTATGCCTCCAATTGCGCGCGGCTCCATCCCTCCACGGTCGCGTTGAGATCAGCGGCGATCCCCATGTGTACGGAACCCACCTCGGCAATCACTTCTGGGTCCATCCACAGGGCACCGGTGTCGGAGAAGATCGGCACGCGCGAGACGCTTTCCACCCCGCCGGCGGCAACCAGCGACGCATCACCAGCGCGGATCTTGGCCGCGGACAGCGCCACAGCGTCGATCCCAGAGGCGCAAAACCGGTTGACCGTCACACCTGGCACGTCGGCACCCCAGCCGGCCATCAGCGTCGCGGTTCGGGCGAGATTGGCGCCTTGCTCACCCACCTGTGAGGCCACACCGAGCACCACATCGTCCACAAGTGCCGGTGTGAGCGAGGTGCGCGCGACCAGAGCCTGCTGCAACGTAGTCATCAAGTCCAGCGCGGTCAGGTGGTGCAACATACCTTTGGGCGACGCCTTGCCCCGCGGAGTGCGCAGGTAATCCAGCACGAATACGTCAGTCATAACCATGAATCTAAGGTGATCACGGGTGGGAACAGGCATTGACGGCGGCTATGAATGTGGGCTATCAACAGCAGGTGACCAACCCCACCCGTGTCGCGATCCTGGGCGGCTATCAGACAGATTTCGCCCGCAACTTCACGCGGGAGGGCCTCGACATCACCGATCTCACCGCCGAGGTGGTCGCAGGAACGTTGTCCGCGGCTGGCGTGACCCCGGCGGACGTGGAAGTGATTCACGTCGGCAACGCGTTCGGTCAACTCTTCACCGGGCAAGGCCATCTCGGCGCGATGCCCGCCACCGTCGAGCCGGGGCTGATTGGGGTGCCTGCCAGTCGGCATGAGGCGGCATGTGCGTCGGGGGGCATCGCGCTGTTGGCGGCGATGGCCGACCTCGAGTCAGGTCGTTACGACTGTGCGCTGGTGCTAGGTGTCGAACTGGAACGAAATGTCAGCGGTGCCGCCGCCGCGGATATCATGGCTGCGGCCGCGTGGGTCGGACACGAGGGGGCTGATGCTCGCTACATGTGGCCGTGGGCTTTTAACCATGTGGCCGACGAATACGACCGCAGATTTGGGCTGGATGACGCGCACCTGCGCGCCATCGGCGAACTCAACCTGCGCAATGCGCACGACAACCCGCTGGCCCAGACCCGCGGGTGGGCCCTCACGGAGTCCAGTTTCGCTGCCGACGATGCGGCGAATCCGATTGTGGAAGGACGGCTACGGCGGCACGATTGCAGCCAAGTGACCGATGGTGCGGCGGGGGTGGTTGTGGTCAGCGAACGGTGGTTGCGGGCCCGTTCCGGCGCTCGATCTGGCCCGCATT
>CAZVKB010000023.1:0-21836 GCA_964627505.1 uncultured Actinomycetes bacterium
CGTAGGACTCGAACAGGTCGGCGGCCATGCCGGCGCAGTCGCCGACGTTGTCGCCGACGTTGTCGGCGATGGTGGCCGCGTTGCGCGGGTCGTCTTCGGGGATGCCTTGTTCCACCTTGCCAACGAGGTCGGCGCCGACGTCGGCTGCCTTCGTGAAGATCCCGCCACCAACACGCATGAACATGGCTAGCAGCGCGGCCCCGAAACCGAAGCCCTCGAGCACCTTCGGTGCCTGATCTGTGTAGACCAGGACCACGACCGCCGCACCGAGCAGCCCAAGCCCGACGGTGAACATGCCAGCAACACCGCCGGTGCGAAAGGCGATCCGCATGGCTTGTTGCTCACCGGAATCGTTGGCCGCGGCGGCTACTCGGACGTTGGCCCGCACTGCCAGCCACATGCCGACGTAGCCGGTGATGCCGGAGAAGACAGCGCCGACCACGAAGAAGATCGATCGTCCTATCCGCTCGCTGGTGGTTTCCGCAGGCAGCAGGAACAGCACGAAGAAGACAATGACGGCGAAAACCGACAGTGTTTTGAACTGTCGGGTCAAGTAGGCAGATGCTCCCTCCTGGACCGCATGCGCGATCTCCTGCATTTTTACGGTGCCTTCGCTGGCCGCGAGAACTTCCCGGACGAGCACGCCGGCGACCACGAGGGCCGCCACCGCGACGAGTGCCACGATCAGCACTGTCGTGTAGCTGCTGCCGGAGAAGCTCACCTCGGTGGCGGATGCCAGGGCGGTGACTGACATGACTTCTCCCAATGTGTAAGTACAACGTCGACCTGCAGACCAGGCGCCACGGGGACGCGCCGACCGCCTGCGAGTCTACGCAGATCGCACCCGTGGCCGTGGGAACTCCGCAGATAGAAGTCGTTCGCGTCCACGTCAACTGAGCAAAGCGCGGCTAGTGCACAGGCTGCCGGCTCGATGTGGTGCCGGCACCGGGCCACCACATCTCGAGACCTGAGGAATCCTCGGTCACTCGCGGCACTACTGCTTGCACGACGAGCGTGGCCAGGCTTTCGTCCAGCACACATGGTTGCACGCGTACACAGAGGGTGTTGTCGGCAGCGAGATCGAACTCCAGTTCCAGATTGGCTGGTGAGGACGCGTGGCCGATGGCCTGCCGGGTGCTGAGCACAAAGGCTTCGCCGACCGCAAGCCGAACGTCTTCGACGGTGTCTGGGTCCAAGCCTGCTTGGCTGGCGATGGCCGCTGCCACCAGGCGGGCTGTCCGGATGTGTGTCATCTCGGCCGGCACCGTCAGGGCAGCCAGCTTCACGACCGTTGCCCGCAGTGTGCCCTCGCGGCCGCGAGCGAGTCGGTGACCGATAGTGGTCCCTCCATGCCGGTGATGGTCAGGAGTTTACGGACCCGAGGTGAGGTGACAACCAAGGAGAATTCGATCTGGCTCTCGGCTGACGCACGGGCTGCCTTGATTAACACGCCCAGGCCGGTGGAGTCCATGAACGTGACCTCGCTGAGGTCGACCACCAAACACGGCCGGGGGTGAGTTGTCGCCGACGTGAGGGCAGAGTCAAGATCCGGTGCGGAGAGTGCGTCGAGTTCACCGCCTACGCTGACCACCTTGGCGTCGGTGTGGTCGACAGTGTGCACAGTGAGATCCACGTCTATGACCTCCTTTCGCTGCTGCCAGGTACGCCCGGGGGTAGGGATTACTGGCAATCCAACCACGAGGTAGCCCCCTGCGTGCGCTGTGGCGCCCGCTAGTTGGTGACCACTTCGGTCCGGGCAGTGTGTTGCTGCGGCCTTCGGGGTCGCGATGAACCGGTGAAGTGGCCACCAATCACACTGTGGGTGTGCGCTCTGAGTTGACGATTGTGGACTCCCGGGTAGTCCCTGCCCGTGCTGCGGTACATGCGCAGGTACCGGACTGGCTGTCTGCGCGCACCCGAGTGTCGTTGGCTGAGGTGGGCATCACCGAACTGTGGCAACACCAGGCGACTGCGCTGGCGGCGCTGCGGGCAGGGCGCGATGTGATTGTGGCCACCGGTACCGCGTCGGGCAAGTCCCTGATCTACCAGACGAGTCTCGCCGAGGCGATATCTGCCGATGATCGGGCGACGGGTATTTATCTGGCACCCACAAAAGCGCTGGGACACGATCAAGCTCGGGCCATGAACTGGATCGGAGCGCGGATCGGTGTGCTCGATGGGGATACCGAAGCTGCCGAGCGCGAGTGGATTCGGGCCCATGCCCACATCGTCATCACCAATCCGGATCTGCTGCACGTATCGTTTCTGCCCCGCCACGAGCGTTGGCGGCGAGTATTGCGGCACTTGTCGCTGGTGGTCGTGGACGAGTGTCACCTCTACCGGGGTGTGTTCGGCAGTCATGTGGCGCTGGTGTTGCGGCGGTTGTTGCGCCTGGCCAGGCGGGCGGGTGCACAGCCACGGGTGGTTTTATCGTCAGCCACGACTGGCAGCCCGGAACTTACCGGGGAATTGCTCACGGGTCGTCCATGTGAGCCGGTGATCCAGGACGGTTCACCACGCGGGCAAGTGACGATCGACTTGGCGTTGCCGGACGATGGGGTCAATCCCCGACTGGTGGCAGCGCAGTTGCTAGCTGACAGCGTGCGTCAGGGGCAACGTACGTTGGCCTTCATCCCGTCCCGAGCCGGTGCCGAGTGGGTGGCGCTAGAGACCCGGCGACGCGCTGGTGACGCAGGGAAGGTCATGGCATATCGCGCTGGATTGCTTGCCAAGGAGCGACGCGCCATTGAATCGCAATTGCGTGCTGGCACCCTGCTCGCAGTCGCCACCACAAGTGCGCTGGAAGTGGGGATGGACATTGCCGGGGTGGATCGAGTGATCGTCTGCGGCTGGCCGGGACGGCGTTCGTCGTTCTGGCAGCAGGTTGGCCGAGCCGGACGCCACGGCGAAGACGCTTCCGCAGTGCTGATCGCCGCCGAAGATCCGCTCGACCACTACGTGCTGGACCATCCGGGCGTGCTGCTCGATGAGCCAGTGGAGATGAGTGTGCTGGACCCGGCGAATCCCGTGATCCTGCGCCGGCACCTCATCGCGGCCGCGGCGGAAGCCCCGATCGACCCGACGGATGTCGAGGTGTTTCCGCAAGCAGCCGAAGCGGTCATTGCGGATTTGGTGGCGGACGGAACGTTGCGACGGCGACCGCGTGGCGTGTTTTGGCCGCAGTCGCATCCGCCGGCAGTGACCGCCGAGATTAGGTCGACCGCTAGCGATGCAATCCAGATCGTCGTCGCCGACACCGGGCGCATCCTCGGGACGATCGATGCCACCGCGGCTTTGCGCACCGTTTACGACGGCGCGGTGTACCTGCACCAAGGTGAGCACTACCTCGTCACCGAACTGCATCTGTCGGAACGGGTCGCGCTGGTGCTGCCCACCCATGACGAGGTGTTCACGATGGCGATGAGTCGCACGTGGGTGGACATCGATCAGATCAGCGCGGAGCGCGGGTTGGGCCTCGGTCACATGCGCCGCGGCGAGTTGCATGTAGAGACTGAGGTGCACGGGTATCAGCGTCGACGTTCCGGTTCCGGCGAGGTGTTGTCTTCCCATGTGCTTGACTTGCCGCGCCGAGTCCTGACCACCACCGGCACGTGGTGGTCATGGCCGGACGATGTGCTTGCCACATGCGAGTGCGACCCTGCCGGCAGTGCCCACGCCGCGGAACACGCCGCGATCGGCCTCTTGCCGCTCGTGACGCCATGCGATCGATGGGATGTGGGCGGGCTGTCCACTGCGTACCATCCAGCGACCGGGGCTTGCACTGTCTTCGTCTACGACGCCTACCCCGGCGGGGTGGGCTACACCCATCGCGGGTTTGATGTGGCCGAGCAGTGGCTGGGTGCCACTGCTCGACTTGTGGCCGGATGTGCCTGTGAATCTGGCTGCCCCCGCTGTGTGCAGAGCCCGAAATGCGGCAACGGAAACTCACCATTGGACAAGTCCGGTGCAGTCCGCTTGTTGGCGGCGCTGGTCAGCTGACGGCACCCGCCCTTACGTGACCGACTCGTTCTCAAAGCGGTTCGTGAGCAACACGCGCCTGGGACCGTGCGTCAGGGGTCGTCTGGCGGTCCCGCCCGTGCTGTTGCCCGCACGATCAGGTGGCGTCCACCAGGAACAGGTGGCACGGCACTGACCGCGACCTGCACATCGAGGGCACGGATGTCGCACGAGTCCAGCTGGGATTGGTTCGCGTTCGCGATTCGGGCCGACTGTGCACATGGCTCGGAGGTGCTGAACACCGCCTCTGCCCCCGCCAATGCCGCGAGATCCGCTGCTTGGGAAGCTCTAGTCTGGGTGGCCATGATGGTCATCGCTGCCATCACGAGGAGGGCCACGGCAGTCAACATCAGCGCCGCGGTGACGACGAACAGGGATGCGGAACCGCGACAACCACGTAGCCGGTGCGCGCTCATGGTTGTTCTGGGACTGCGATGGCCTTCGCGCGCACAGTGAACGTGGGCCCAAACGCCATGCGAACGGGGACGGCAACGTGCACGATGGCGTCGCCACCTTGTGCCGTGACGGCAGTTTCTGCCTGTGGAAACACCGAACGGCCGCGATCCACCGCACTCGCCGGGGTTTCCCCACGAGCCAATTCGCGCGCCACCGCCCTGGCTGTTTCTTGTGCGCGTGCTTGCCAAGCGACGAGTTGCAGACCTGCCAGCAGTGGCATCAGCGCAGCCACCAGTCCGATGAGGGATACTGCCAATTCGGCGCTGGCGCTACCGCGATCTGCGCGCCTGCTCTGAGAACTCCGCAGACGCCGCAGACGCCTGCGCCGTGGGGGCACGGCGCTTGGCCGCACCCCCACTCCGACGTAGGTCAAGGTGCCCATGATTAGCCAAATACCCAGGTCAGCGCGCGAGTGATGAGGTTCATCAGCAGTTGCTGCACTTCCGGGCTGGTGAGCAACTTGACGAGCACACCGCCGAAGCCGACTGCTGCGACGGTGCCGACTGCATATTCCGCCGTAGACATTCCTGATTCATCGCGCACAACCCGCGCAATCGCTGTAGTCATTGGAATTACCTCCCGTGGTGAGTCCCGACTGAGTCGGGTGAGTTCCGCAGGGGCCGAGTCCCGCGGGCGTCGGATTCTCCGGCGCACCTCCACCTTCACCCGGTTTCGGTGCTGGGGGAACGGCCACTTTGGGCCCTGTGGATAACCCGCGACTCACCACTGTCCGAGTGTGCGTGTGAACAGACTCGCCACGAGCGGCACGACACCCAACAACAGAAACGCGGGCAGGAAACACAGCCCAAGCGGACCGACAGCTTTGACGGCCACCGACCGTGCCAGCACCTCCACTTGAGCTTTCCGCACGTCGCGCAATTCGCTTGCGCAGGCCGAGAGGCTGTCGGCGAGTGCGGAGCCGGATTCCAGTGACCGGACAACAGACCGGGCAATTGGTGCTGTAGCTGGCTGTGCCCGCACCGCCTGCCACGCTTCGCCTGGCGGTGCCCCCATCGCCACGTGTGCAGCGGCTCCGGCGAGGAGGGTGCGGGCAGGTTCAGAAACCGCGGCTGCGACTTCTCTGGTGGCCACCTCCAAGGTGGCACCCGAGGCCAAGCAGGCAGCCAAGAGGTCGGCGACTTCCGGGGCTTGGGCGGCCAGCAATTCTTGCCGCTCGGCCGCGCCGCCGTCGTCCAGTTTGGTGATGAGCGCGCCTGATCCGACCGCAGCCAGCGCGCCGACGATGAGGCCCATCGCACCACCGATGAGCACCACCCCAGACAGGAGAATCGCAACCGCGATCAAACCCCGAAATCGGGCCAAGCCCGTCGCGCGCCGCCCGGTCGCGGCAGGCGATTCGAGGGGCACCGGCAGGCGGCAGCTGTTGGGGCGCCACAGCGACAGGGCCACAGCCATCGCCAACAGGGTGGCAGCCGCAATCTTCACAGCCGTCGCTCCACCTTGGTCACCATCGCCCTGATCCACAGCAAACCGGCAATGTCCAGTGCGATCCCCAACACGAGCACCACCAGACCGATGGGAGTGCCGAACAGCCACGCCAGTGGCGAACCCCCTAGGCCACTACCGAGGATCAGACCCACCACTGGCAAAACAGCCAATACCCGTGCAGTGGCCCGGGGCCCAGCCATTTGACCGGCGAGCTCGCGGCGCAGACGTTGCTGGGCTAAGGCGGACGAGCCCAAACGGTGGGTGGCTGCCGCGAGTCCAGCCCCGGACCCTTGGGCCACCTGCCACACCGTCGCCAGCGAACTGAGCACAGGGAGTCCTTGATCGTGGGCATCACGGCGTAGCGCGGCCGCCACGTCCCCACCGATCGTGGCTGCGGAAACGGCATGCGGGCACACCGGGTTGGTAGCGGCTGCTCGGACCAGGGCAACATCGAGGGGTAGTCCAGCGGTGAGTTCCGCGCTGAGTCCGAGAATGAGCTCAGCTGCTTCGCGGCGACGGGCATCTGCGCGAGTATTGCGGGTCCACCAGTGTCTCAATGCGGCCTGACCGTGGCGCACGCTTCGCACAACATGGGTGTCCCCGGCGCGCAAACCCACCCGGTGCGGTGCGCCGTAGAGAACCCCGGCCAGGAGGATCAGGACGGTTGCTGCCAGCAGCCTCATGCTGCCTCGTCCAGTCGCTGCTGCAACCATGCCAAGCCGGGACCTTCGTGGACTGCCCCACCGACGAAGTGCAACGCCGGGATAGCCCGTACCAAAAGTTGTTCGTCGGGGCGCAGCACACACACGTCACGCACGCTGCGTACGCCGGCGGGGTCACGACCGACATGGATCACGGCATCTAGACCTGCCGCCACTTGAGCGTGTAGTGCTGCCCGGCCCAACCCTGCGGCCAACGCCAATGCCTCCAAGCGGGCAGGTACATCGGCCGCCGAGTTGGCGTGCACGGTGCCACAGCCACCTTCATGTCCGGTGTTGAGCGCCGCAAGCAAATCCACCACCTCACCACCCCGGACCTCTCCCACCACCACGCGATCGGGTCGCATCCGCAGCGCCTGGCGCACCAAGTCACGCAAACTCACGTGCCCGGCACCCTCCACATTGGGTGGTCGGGACTCCAGGTGCACCACGTGCGCATGCTCTGGCTCCAACTCGCTGGAATCCTCCACGATGATGAGGCGCTCGTGTGCGCCGACGAGTGAAAGCAAGCTGGCTAAAACTGTGGTCTTGCCCGCACCTGTGCCACCGCTGACCAGAAATGCCAGTCGACCAGCGATGATGCGGGCCAGCCAGTGTGCTCCTGCAGGGGGGATCGAGCCGATCGCCACCAGATCGGCCAGAGTGAACACCCGCCGCTGCGGAACCCGGATCGAAATGCACGTGCCTCGTGGGGCCACCGGTGGGATCACGGCATGCAGTCGCGAGCCGTCTGGCAGCCGGGCGTCCACATAGGGGCTGGCGTCGTCCAGTCTGCGACCAGCCAGCGATGCCAGCCGTTGTGCGAGTCGGCGCACCGCATGCTCGTCCGTTAACTGCACCGAGACCGGCTCCAACCCTCGCCCCCGCTCCACCCAAATTGAGTGTGGGCCGTTGACCAGGATGTCCGTCGTGTGCTCATCCTGCAGGAACGTTTCCAACGGTCCGGCGCCTGTGAACTCTGACTGCAATTCGGTTACCAGCGCGATGAGGGCGTTGTCGCCCAGCACCAATCCTTCGGCGTGTAACGCCGCCGCCACCCGAGCCGGGGTTGGACGCCATCCCGAGACGATCAAACGGCTGCGCACCCGTTCCACCAATTCGCGGTCAATGCCACCTGGGCTGTTCATGCGGCGACGGTCTCGGTGGCGACCGCATGCAGAATTCGCCGGGCGCCGGCCATGAGTGGACTCCGGCGGCCGCGGCCCGGTAATTCGCCGTCGTCGAGGTCGCGATCAAGTTTGGGTTCGGCAGCCAGACTAAGCAGTAGTCGGACGTTGAGAGCCTCGGCAATGTCGGTGCCCGTAAGCGCACCCGGGGCTGGTCCGCGAACTACCAAAGCCACATCGAACCCGAAAAGTGAACCGTGGCGCAGTAGCCGTTGCGAGGCCATTGCTGAGCGGATATCCGCTGGACATACCAACAGCACATGGTCACTACGGGTGAGAACTTCCAAGGCCACTTCGGCAGGCGGGCCGGGCGAGGAGCATAGCCAGCGCGCGAGGTCGACCACCACCACATCGCAGTCGCGCGCGGACGCCTCCAAGACTGATCCGGTGACCCCTGGCTCAGGCAACCTCGGCTCCGGACCGGTCCACGTCAGCAGCCGCAAGCCAGCCACGAGTGGCAAGCTCTCCCGCAACGCGCGCGGTGGTACTCGACCGACAGCCGCCGCCAAGTCCTGCCATCCCAAGCCAGTCACTTCGGTCAACCCGAGTTGGGTCTGCAGGCCGCAACCGGCGGGGTCGGTGTCCAGCAAGTACACCGACAGTCCTTCCGCAGCAGCTGTACGCCCGAGTGCTGCGGCCAACGTGGAAGCGCCAGCACCGCCGCGTCCACCAACCACTGTGAGGACCACCGCGGCGTTGAGGGCCTGCCCAGTGGCATGGGCAATGGCATCAACGAGCCAACGTTCGGCAGACGGCAGGCTAACGACACTATGGGCGCCCACCTGCAAGGCGGACCGCCAGTCGGCCGTGTCGGGATTACCGTGCGTGATGACCACCACGCGTGGCCGCCGTGGCAGCCCAAGTCGCTGTACCTGCCCCAGGGTGGCGGTGTCCAATATCACTGTGCCCGCCTGGGCCCAGTGGGCCGCTGCTGCGACGGCATCGGGAAACACCACAACTTCCGCTCCGGCTGCCACAGCGAGCCGCACCACGTCGTCTCCCAACTGCTGATCGGTACTGATCAGCACGACGTCGGGGGTACGAAGTCGACGTTGGATCCCTCCCCAGGTCCACATGGCCCTCCCTCCTGCTCCACTCGCCCCTCCCACCGCAGCGGCGGGATCAGAGGTCGGTTCGATCGTGCCGGTCGGGGGCATGCCCGAGCAAGCGGCGATCGGATGCTTGTGGATAACCGGTGTTGAGTGGCACCAGCGCTGCCTGGGTTTACTTCAGCAATCAGCGCAAAAAGGGAGGGCCCCCGCCGGGGGGGTTAGCGGGGGCCCTCAATGGCCGAGAGGGGGGGGATCTCGGCACTGGTCGCCCGAAGGCGACAGAGTTGATCATGCCATAAGCCCATCCGGCAGGGCAAACTGGCCCAGGGTGTTTCCCATAATTTCCACGTTGGTCACCACATGATCGGGTGTCAGTGCTCATGTGGTCCGTAGCATGTGCATGTGAGACCTGTGGCGTTCTTTGATCTGGACAAGACGATTCTGGCGAAATCCAGTTCGCTGGTGTTCGCCCGTCCGCTGTATAAGGGTGGTCTGATCGGTCGGGCCGCGGTGTTGAAAGGTGCCTACGCCCAGTTCGTCTATCTCACTTCCGGCGCGGATCATGATCAGATGGAGCGGATGCGCGCCTACTTGCAGGTGTTGAGCAAGGGCTGGTCAGTGGATCAGGTACGCCAGATTGTGGCCGATGCCCTCGACGAGACCGTCGATCCATTGATCTATACCGAGGCGCTCGACCTCATTCGGGAACATCAAGCGGCGGGCCGGGAAGTGATCGTCATCTCCTCCTCCGGGACCGAAATCGTGGAGCCGATTTGTGCCCGACTCGGGGTGGACCGGGCTGTCGGCACCCAGATGGAGATCGGACCAGACGGCGCCTACACCGGCGAGATCCTGTTTTATGCTTACGGCAAGTTCAAGGCCGACGCAATTGCGGCGCTGGCAGCCGAATTTGACTATGACTTGCCAGCCTCCTACGCCTACACCGACTCCCACACCGACTTGCCGATGTTAGAAGCTGTCGGTCATCCGGTGGCGGTCAACCCTGATGACGCGTTGCGGGCGCATGCCATGGAGCTGGGATGGCCGGTGATGGATTTCCAACGTCCAGCCGCTCTGCGCAGCCAGGTCAAGGCCGGTCGGGTAAAGGTGGCCGCCGGTGGGGCAGCGGCCGTCGCGGTTGGCTTGACGTGGTACATGCGGCATCGCCGCAACTGACGTCCACGCCCCGCTGGTAATTGCCACCCACGGCTTGTGCCGCGGACGGTTGTCGAACTGGCTGTGACCGATCACCCGTTCGGCGCAGCCAGCAGTCGGGGCATCTTGGAGGGCCGCTCGGGGTTGGGCACGGGACCGGTTGTCGACCATCCCCACAACCAGATGGCTATCGTGCCCCCAAACGTGAAGGACGCCCGTCCGAAGACGGGCGTCCTAACTGCACCGGCGCAGGTGATCAAGCGTGCTATCCATGGACCTTGCACAAGTCCAAACCCGTCATCGTGGGTTAGGCGCCGCGTGGGTGCCCGGGCCGGCGAGCTGTTGTGTTGTGGTTCTTTTCTACTCCTTCTAGGACGACTTGCCAAGTCCAGTAGCGCGAATTTCTGCCAGAAGTTCACTCGCTGCGTGGGCACCATCGACCACAGCCATCGCGATGAACTGCAACCATGCCGCCACACCTTCGGGCGCTCCGCTCAGATAGCCTCGAACTGCGCGCACATAAGCAGGTCGGCCAGCACGCAAGATGCCGACTTCAGGCACGATCAACAGATCGGGATCGAGACCGCGCGCGGCCATCACCAGCCGGGTCGCCATTTGGGCGATGGCAGCCGATCCCACCTCAAATGGGCGGAGCGCAATGATTTCGCCATGCACAACGGCAGCTTCGACTAGTGCCGGTGCATTGCCGCCACTGCCCACCATTCGGCCGAGCAGCGACAGCCGAGCAGCGACCTCTTCTGGCGCGGGGGCCAGGCCGATCAGCAGGGGATCGCTGACCTCGCCGGAGCGGGGGCGTCCCAAATCTTCGGCGGGTTCTTGATCGGCTGCCACCAGGACGTGCAATCGCGCCAATGCTTGCAGCGGGGCGCTGCGCCAGGTGGGAACCAGAGTGGTCAATTCGGAGTAACCGCGCCACACCCCTGCGGCTGCGAGACCCATGGGTGAGTCTTCAAACGCATCTCCACTGCGCCATGCCTCGACCGCGAAATCCACCCCCTCCAGCGCCGCGCACGCCTGGGCGCCGTGCAGGCGAGAAGCTACGGCCAGCGCTGGGCCATCAGCCCCCAAGTTCCGAGGCCACAGCACCTCATCCACGGCCGCTCGGGCTTGCGTGACGGCCGCATCGACGCCGGGTAGTTGGGTCAGCGCCGCCAAAGGGTCCATCGCTGCGGTTCCGGAAACCTAGTAGGTCTGCACGGGTCGGGCTTGCAGTTCGGCTAGCACTGCCGGGTCTTGCGCCTCCAGCCAGGCTTCGAGGTCGGCATTGCTGATGAATTGCACGTCGGGATGCTTAGCCTTGAAATCGACGATGAATCGGGTCAGCGAGTTTTTGTACGCCCCGCAGGCCCAATTGTTGAAGTGGTTGCCGACGAAGAATGGAGCACGGTTTCCGTTGTAGACGGCCTCACCGGCGTCCATGAACGATTGGTAGGTGGAGTTTTCGATCTGCGTGCACTTGGCGGGGTCGGCGTCGGTCTTACCGCCGTTCTGATTGGCCAAGAAGTTGTAGTCCATGGACAGGGTGGTGAGGTTTGTGCCGGCGATCTTGATGCCCTGCAGCGGAAAGTCCCACATGTCGAAGCCAGTCACTTTTTCCGGCCATTCGAGTTTTCCGCTATTGGACGATTCGTAGGAGTAGCCGGCCGCGATCATCGCCGGGTACATCTGGTCACGTTGGCCTTCAAGACACGGTGTGCGTCCGCCGGTGATGACCGACATGTCAAAGGGCAACGGGTGAACGCCGCTGATGGGTTCATTGATTTTGGGCCACTCGGAGATGAACTGGTTGAACTGGTTGATTTCCGAGGTCCAGTCGGCCGTGGTCCAGGTCTGTACTCCGGTGCTACCGCAGAAGTGGCCGAGGTAGTGGGTGGCCAACTCGTGGCCCTTTTCGTATGCCTCGGACCAGGCGTTGATGCGGTCGGCTGCCATCGTCGGGTCACCGAAACCGATGTCCGAGGTGCCCTGGGGCTTGTTCGGTGGGTTGTAGAGCAGACGGTGCTCGTCGTCCGGGACGATGCACAGCCCGGAGATGTTGAAGGAAAAGCGCCCATCGACTTTGTCTGCGGTGTCGAGGTAGTGGCGGAACATTTTGTCTTTGGTCTCGCAGGAACCGTCGAATGACACCACCACGAACTGCGGCGGCTGCTCACCGGGGGCCAGTTTCTTGATCTCCAGCGGTGGCTGTTCTTTCGGCGGGGTGGTCGTGCCCACGGTGACGACGCTCGGACTGGCGGCGGGGGTCGCCGGCGCGCTCGCTTCAGGGTCGTCGCCTTCGGCAGCGGTGTTGCTCGCGGCGACCCCGGAAGAACTGGGCAGGAAACCGCCGAAGAGCAGCCCCGCGATAGCCGCCAACGCCAGCAGCACGGGGACCAGCACACGTGTTTTCACCGGGACTCACCTTTTCCGAACGCGACGTAGATGATCGCTACAAGATCATCTTTGCTCTAGTGTCCCTGACTGCCGGCTAGTCATGACGTTTGACACCTTCGGCGTGTCTTTACCTTGGTGAAGTTTCGGACGCGCGGGGCTGGGCTAGCAGTTGGGAAATCAGAACGGCGACTGCGTCATGTTCGTTGCTCGGCAGATGCTCATGGGCGGCTGCCAGCACGGCAGGATGCGCGTTGCCCACCGCGTAGGCCCGACCAGCGGCTGCCAGCATCGGCAGATCATTGGGCATATCGCCGACGGCATGGATGTCTGCGGGTGCCACATCTTGGGACTGCGCGTATCCGACCAGCGCCGAACCCTTGTGGACACCTGGCGGAGACAGTTCCACCAGGGCTGGTGTGGACATCGACCAGGTCAATTCGGCGACTGTGGTGGCGGGGCCACACTCCTCGACGATGGTGGAACGCGACTGGGCAGCAAACGACTCCGAGGTGTGCGGTGCGGCGCCGCCCGCCGCGATCTTGATGCACACCCAGCCGGCGTCCAACTTCTGGGCCGTATCAGTCGTGACTGTGCGGAAGTCGCCCCACAACCGGATACCGGGGTGGTCTGGCTGGTCGGGTAGGTGCAGCATGACGCGCACATCGGCGGCGCCCGGTACCCGCTCCAGGGCCTGCACGATCTCGAGCACCGACTCATTGGCAAACGCGCGCAGGGCGGTCACCCGGCGCTCGGCGGCGTCGAAAGTCACAGCCCCGTTGGCGCCTAGCACCGTGCCCTGATGACCGGTTTCGGCCAGGACCGGCGGCAGGAACAACGCGGGCCGCCCCGTGACGAAGACAACTTCGATGTCGTCGTCCCTGGCTGCCCGCAGGGCAGCACGCATGGTGGGACCCACAGTGCCGTCCGGTCGCAGCAATGTGCCGTCCAGGTCGGTGGCCAACAGCAGCCGCGGGCGTGTGGTCACTGCTGGGGTGCCTCGATCACGGCTCGACCCAGAAACGGCTGCAGGGCTGGCGGGACGGCGACGCTACCGTCTGCCCGCTGATGGTTTTCCAACAGGGCCACAATGATTCTGGGCATCGCACACAGCGTGCCATTGAGGGTGGCCACGGGCGTCGGGCGACCGGTGGTGTCGCGGGTGCGCACAGCCAACCGACGGGCTTGAAACTCGGTGCAGTTCGAAGTCGAGGTCACTTCTCGGTAGGTCCCCTGGGTCGGGATCCAGGCTTCGATGTCGAACTTCTTGGCCGCCGAGGCGCCCAGATCGCCGGTAGCCACATCGATCACCCGGTAGGGAATATCCAGCAGGTCGATGAATTGCCGCTCCCACGCGAGAAGCCGCTCGTGTTCAGCGGCAGCCGCATCCGCAGTGGTGAAAACGAACATTTCGACCTTGTCGAACTGATGCACCCGGATGATGCCGCGGGTGTCCTTGCCGTAAGTACCGGCCTCGCGGCGGAAGCAGGGGGAGAACCCGACGTAGCGCAGGGGCAGCGCAGTGGGGTCGAGGATTTCATCTGCGTGTAGCGCTGCGAGCGGGACCTCCGCGGTCCCCACCAAATACATGTCGTCAGCCTCGAGCCGGTAGACGTTCTCAGCGGCCTGGCCGAGAAAGCCGGTGCCAGCCATGGCCGCTGGTTTCACCAAGGCCGGGGGGATCACGGGCGTGAAGCCGTTGCTGGTGGCCGTTGCGATGGCCAAGTTGAGCAGCGCGAGCTCGAGCAGGGCACCGGGTCCGGTGAGGTAGAAAAATCGGCTGCCGCTGACTTTGGCGGCCCGGTCGACATCGATGGCGCCCAAGCGGCGACCGAGTTCCACGTGGTCGAGTGGGGTGAACCCTTCGGCGGCGAAGTCGCGCGGAGTGCCGCTGGTGGCGAGAACGGTGAAGTCGCTTTCACCGCCGACGGGGGAGCTGTCCGACACCAGATTGCTCAGTTCCGCGGCGGCAGCGGACATGGTGTCGGCCAAGTCGCGCGACCGTGCTTCGGCCGACTTCACCGCTGAGGCCAACTCCCCTGTCGCGGTGCGCAGTTCGGCAAGCTCGGTCGCGAGTGACGGGTCGGCGTCGGATTGATTGGCCGCCCGCTGCAGCGGTCCAATGCGTTTGCTGAGGCGCTTTTGTTCGGCCCGCAGGGTTTCGAATTCGTTGAGTACGGCGCGATGGGCGTGATCGGCGGCGAGGACGTCGTCCACGAGTCCTGGGTCCTCCCCTCGAGCGCGTTGGGAGGCGCGGAAAAGTTCCGGTTCGGCACGCAAGAGCTTGAGGTCGATCACAGGTTCAGGCTAGACGAGATGCCGGTGCGGCCGCACTACATGGTCGGGTGAGGTTAGCCGCCGCGTTGGCGCTTGGCGATGCGCGACTCCTGGATGGAGATCACTTGATCGCCGCGCTGGAACACTTTGATGCCCTTCTCGTCGAACCGATACGTGCGACCGTCCCGGATCACCGCCAAGGCGATCTGGCCGCGTTCGCGTAAGGACGCCGGGGCCAGCCCGATCTCATCGCGCGAGACGGCTCGCTGCACGACCTCCAGCCCCTTAGCCGGGTCGAGCAGGTCTTCCATGAATTCGCCCGCTTCCGGGGCCACGCTGGCCAAACCCATGAGTTGTCCGGACGCTTCGGCCGTGGGAATCACACTGCTGGCACCGGAGGCTTTGATCAGTTCGGAATTGCTGGACTCCCGCGCCGCCGCCACGATCGTCGTGTGGGTGTTCAGGCGTTTCACCGCCAAGGTGACCAACACGGTGGTGTCATCAGAGTTGGTCGCCACGATCACTTTTGCGGCCCGCTGTGCTTCGGCTTGCAGCAGCACATCTTCGCGTCGGGCATCGCCGAAGATGGCGATCACGCCGAGGCCGGAGGCTTCGGCCATTTCCACCGGGTCGTCGGTGATCACCACGATCCGGTCTTTGCGTTCCCCCGCCTTGAGCAAGGTGGACACGGCCGCCCGGCCTTTGACGCCGAACCCAATAACGATCGTGTGATAGTTCACGCGTTTCCTCCAAGAGCGTTCCCGGGTCAACTCGGTCGTGCGGCGGGTGAGCACCTCAATGGTGGTTCCCACGAGCACGATGAGGAAGATCACGCGCAGCGGAGTGATCACCAGGATGTTGACCAGGCGAGCCTCCGGGGACACTGGGGTGATGTCACCGTAGCCGGTGGTGGACAGTGACACGGTGGCGTAATACAGCGCGCTGAGCCACGTGATTGGCTGGCCGGAGTTGTCGTTGTAGCCGTCTCTTTCCACATACACCAAGACGGTGGTGATGACCAAGCAGCTCAAGGCGATGCCAGCCCGAATGGCCACTTGCCATCCAGGGCCGAGGTGACGTTCCGGGAGCACCACCCGGCCGGCCACCACATCGCCTTCACTCTGCACCCGTCCAATGTAGTGCGCGGGATCACGTCACGAGGGTAGGTGCACGCAACACGTGGGGGATCGGCGGTGGACTCCCACTGCACCGCAACTTGACGCGCGTGTCAAGTTGACGCTAGTGTCAACTTATGAGGATTGGGCGCCCGCTGCACAGCAGCGTGACCACTGCCGATGCCACCTTCCGGGACAACGCCGAAGCGATGCTGGCCGCTTTGGGTGAGATTGATGAATTGTTGGAACGGGTGGTCGGCGGGGGCGGGTCGGCGGATGCTGCGAAGAACTCCGCAACTGTGAGCCGGCACCGTTCCCGCGGCAAACTGCTGCCAAGGGAACGCATCGACTTACTGTTGGACCGGGGCAGTCCGTTCCTGGAATTGAGCCCGCTGGCCGGGTGGGGTACCGATGATCCCCTGGGAGGGGGGATCGTCACCGGGGTGGGCACGATCAGTGGTGTCACCTGCATGGTGGTGGCTAACGATCCCACGGTGAAAGGTGGCAGTCAGAGCCCGACCACGGTTGCCAAGGGCTTGCGGGCGATGGACATTGCCCGGGAAAATCGCCTGCCGCTGATCAATCTCACCGAATCGGGTGGGGCGGATCTGCCCAAGCAAGCGGAGATCTTCGTGCCCGGAGGCGCGAGTTTCCGCAATCTCACCCGGCTCAGCGCGGAGGGCATTCCGACCGTGGCGCTGGTGTTCGGATCCAGTACCGCGGGCGGGGCTTACGTGCCCGGCATGAGTGACTACGTGGTGATGCAGCGAGGTGCGGCGCGGGTTTATCTGGGTGGTCCGCCGTTGGTGAAGATGGCCATCGATGAGGACGCCGACGACGAGACATTGGGTGGGGCCGAAATGCACGCCCGCACGTCCGGGTTGGCCGATTACCTGGGCGAGGACGAGTCGGACGTGATTCGGATCGGGCGCGACATCGTCGCCCACCTGGGGTGGTCCACCGCGCGGCGGACCGTGCCAGTGACGTTGGGGTTGCCGCCGCGATTCGATCCAGCAGAACTGCGGGGGATCGCCAGTGCGGATATCCGAATGCCGTTTGAAGCTCGCGAGGTGATTGCGCGAATCGTGGACGACAGTTGCTTCGAGGAGTTCAAGCCGCTGTACGGCACCACGTTGGTGACGGGGTGGGCGAGCCTGGGTGGTCGCAGCGTCGGCCTTTTGGCGAACAACGGCATTTTGTTCAGTGAAGAGGCGCAGAAAGCTGCGCACTTCATCCAGTTGGCCAACCGGGCGGAGACTCCGCTGCTCTTCCTGCAGAACATCACGGGGTTCATGGTGGGCACGCGGTATGAGCACGGCGGCATCATCAAGGACGGTGCCAAGTTGATCAACGCGGTGAGCAACAGTCATGTGCCCCATCTGACGCTGATGATGGGAGCGTCGTATGGGGCTGGGAACTACGGAATGTCCGGGCGTGCCTACAACCCGCGCTTTGTATTCTCCTGGCCCAATCACCGGATTGCGGTGATGGGACCCAAGCAGTTGGCCGGCGTGCTGACCATCGTCGCCCAGCAAAAGATGGGTGCGGCATTCGATGAGGCAGCATTCGCGCCGATCCGGGATGCTTTCGAGGCGCAGGTGGAGAGTCAGTCCACGGCGCTGTATGCCACCGGTCGGATCTGGGATGACGGCATCATCGATCCCGCCGATACCCGGACTGTGCTGGCGCTGGCGCTTTCGGCGTGTCTGGATGGGCAACCACCGGAGCCGTCAGGAGCCAGAACCACGACGGCAGATTCCGGTTTCGGCGTTTTCAGGATGTGAGGATGATGTTCGAGATGACCTCTCCACCACGACGAATTCACCGCTTGTTGGTCGCTAACCGGGGTGAGATTGCCCGCCGCGTGATGCGGACTGCTCGGGAACGCGGGATTGTGTGCGTCGCCGTTTACAGCGACCCGGACGTCGATGCGTTGTTCGTGCAGGAGGCCGATCACGCTGTTGCATTGGGCGGTGCCACCAGCACCGAAACGTATTTGGATCAGAGCAAGATTCTGGCGGCAGCTGCACTCTGGGGCTGCGATGCGGTGCATCCGGGGTACGGGTTCTTGTCTGAGAACGCCGAATTCGCGGCAGCGGTGCAGTCTGCCGGATTGACCTGGGTCGGTCCGAGTCCGGAGTCGATCTCGGCGATGGCACAGAAGGTCCCTGCCAAACGTCTGGTTGCCGCTGCTGGAGTGCCGCTGGTCCCCGGGGCGGAGTTGGCCGCGGACGTCAGCGCCGAAGATTTGACGGCTGCGGGGGCACGGGTGGGATATCCGCTGATGGTCAAGGCGTCCGCTGGCGGGGGTGGCAAAGGAATGCGCGTGGTGTCCGAGCCGGCCGAGCTTGCGGCGGCCGTGGCGACCGCCGCGCGGGAAGCGGCCTCAGCGTTCGGGGATGCCACAGTGTTCCTGGAGCGGTACCTGCCAATCGCCCGGCACATCGAAGTTCAGATCTGTGGGGATACTCACGGCCGCGTCGTGCACCTGTTTGAGCGCGAATGTTCGATCCAGCGCCGACATCAGAAAGTTGTGGAGGAGGCACCTGCGGCACGGCTTGCGGAGTCGACTCGGCGGGGGCTGCACCAGGCTGCGGTGGCGGCGGCGGAAGCCATCGACTATGTCGGCGCGGGGACGGTGGAGTTCCTAGTTGATGGTGAGGACTACTACTTCCTGGAGATGAACACCCGCCTGCAAGTGGAGCATCCGGTTACAGAGGCGATCACAGGTGTGGATCTCGTGGGCTGGCAGTTGGATGTCGCGGAGGGCGCACGGGTGCCGGATCCGCCAACTGTGCCCAACGGCCACGCGATTGAAGTGCGGTTGTATGCAGAAGATCCCAGGCATGAGGATCTTCCGAGCACAGGAACGTTGCGTTGCTTTGATGTGACCGATCCGCGTGTGCGGGTGGACACAGGTGTCGCCACGGGTTCGGAGGTGTCGCCGTACTACGACCCCATGCTGGCCAAAGTGATCGCGCACGGACGCTCCCGCCAGGAGAGTGCAGCACGGCTGGCCGCAGGGCTGCGAACCGCGCGGATTCACGGTGTGACGACCAACCGCGACATGCTGGTAGCCATTCTGGAATCGTCAGCCTTCCTGGATTCGGTGACGACGACGGCGTTTCTCACCGAACATCCAGAGGTGCGGATGGCTGCGCCTGATGTGTCTACGCTGACTGCCCACAGCATTGCGGCGGCCGCTTCGGTGTGGCAACTCGCTGGGGAGTCGATCGGGGCGGTGGCCGAAGGCGCGGCAGCAGCTGGGTGGCGGAACGTGCAGCGGCCCGGTGGGATCAGTCTCGACCTGGTTGGACATCACGCGGAATCGTTGCGGGACAACGGTGTGACCGTGCATCGCAGGTGGCGCCGCGATGCCGGATGGCAGTGGGGACTTTCGACGCTGCACGAGCGCATCGGTGCTCACGACGATGAGGTGATCTGGCTGCAGGCAACTGTCACGTCGGCACCTGACAGCTCGACTGTGAGGGTCGTGTTGGCTGATGGTGCACGCTTCGACGTCGAAGTGAGTATCGACGGTGATGCCAATGCCGGCATG
The DNA here is from genome assembly GCA_964627505.1 of uncultured Actinomycetes bacterium. Classification (GTDB taxonomy): domain Bacteria; phylum Actinomycetota; class Actinomycetes; order S36-B12; family UBA10799; genus JACJWR01. The sequence continues at coordinate 19,357 of CAZVKB010000023.1, forward strand.
TCGATTTGGGTGGACGACCGACGTCAGCACTCGTGGTGGCAAGTGCTGCCGCGGGCGACTGAGGTGGATGCACATGCTGCCGCCGGTGGCCCGAGTGCCCCGGTGCCGGGGACCATCACCGCGGTGTTGGTGGCGCCGGGAGACACCGTTGCGCCGGGAGACACCTTGGTGATTTTAGAGGCGATGAAGATGGAACATCGGATCATTGCCGATGCTGACGGAGTGATCTCAGAGGTGCTGGTGGCCGTCGGCGACAGCATCGAGGCCCATCAGGTAGTGGCACGTATGGACCTTGAGGAGAGCGACGAATGAGCCGACCCGTACGCATTGCCAACTGTTCGGGATTTTATGGCGATCGCCTGGCCGCCGCCCGGGAAATGATCGACGGTGGTCCGATCGATGTTCTCACCGGTGACTGGCTGGCCGAGTTGACCATGACCATCCTGGCCCGTAGTGCCATGAAGGGCGGTGCGGGCTATGCGCGGACCTTTGTCACCCAAATGCGCGATGTGGTGGCCGACTGCAAATCGCGCGGCATCCGGGTGGTCAGCAACGCGGGTGGTCTAGACCCGCAGGCGTGCGCGGAGGCGATCCGGGAGTTTGCTCCGGCAGAGGTGCGCATCGCTGTGGTTACTGGAGACAACCTCAGTTCGCGCATTGCTGACCTGCAGGCTGAGGGGGAGAAATTCAGCAACCTCGATACCGGGGAAGACTTCGATGCGGTGCCGTGGCCGAGCCTGACTGCGAACGCCTACATCGGTGCAGCGCCTGTTGCGGCTTCGCTGCAGGCAGGCGCAGACATCGTGATTACCGGACGGATCACCGATGCTGCGCTGGTGGTGGGTCCGGCCGCCTGGTGGCACGGTTGGGACATCGCTGATGCTGCATATCTCGATGCGCTTGCGGGCGCCACGGTGGCAGGGCACGTCATTGAGTGTGGGGCCCAGGCCACGGGCGGCAACTATCCGTTCTTTACCGACATTCCGGACCTGACGCACCCCGGCTTCCCGATTGCTGAAGTCGCCGCCGACGGCACCTCGGTGATCACCAAACATTGGGAGACCGGTGGATTGGTCAGCGTCGGTACGGTCACGGCGCAGTTGATGTACGAGGTGGGCGGTCCCGCGTACCTCACACCCGACGTGGTCGCCCGCTTTGACACTGTGAAAGCCGAACTTGTGGGCGCCAATCGGGTGCGACTGTCCGGGGCGAAGGGCGAGCCAGCACCGCACAGACTGAAAGTTGCCATGACGCGGCTTGGTGGCTTCCGCAACAGCTTTGAACTTGTGCTCACAGGTTTGGACATCGAGGCGAAGGCCGATTTGGCGCTGCGCGCAACCGCTGGTGTGACGTTGGCGCAGACCTCAAGTCTGGACCCGAGCGCTCTCGCCGCCGCATCCTCCTGGGATGTCGCATCGTTGACCGTTGACCTGATTCGTCGCGATCGACCCGACCCCGACACATTGGGCGCTGCGCAAGCCATCTTGCGCATCACGGTCAAAGACGCTGACGCCACCAAGGTTGGCAAGCCGATCACCGCCGCACTTATCGAGTGTGGGCTGAGTTCGTATCCAGGTTTTTATGCCACATCCCCGCCAGCCCCGGGGTCACCCTTTGCCGTGCTGTGGCCGACCACGGTGTCCCGCGAACACGTCACTGTGACGGTGACTCTGGATGGCACCGACCTGGACCTGCCCGCATCTGCGCTTTCTACGTTCTCTGAGCGACAGACTCCAGCAAGTGGTTCTGAGTCGCTCGGGCAACCGGCTTCGACCACGGATACTTCTGCTACCGCGAGTAGCGGCGGAACAACACCGGAACCCTCAAAGCGGATCCCCCTCGGTCAGCTTCTCGGTGCCCGTTCCGGTGACAAGGGTGGTGCGGCCAACATCGGAGTCTGGGTGCCAGACCCCACGGAGATCGATGCTTTGGTGCTGGCCTCCGGGGAAGCGTCTGCGTGGGCGCCTGCCGTCGATGCCTTCCACGACACCGAAGCTGTCTGGTCCGCCGACACACCTTTACCGGTCGACCCAGTAAGTGTGTCCCGCGCCGATGAGACGTATCAGTGGCTACGAGAGACGCTTACACCTGATGCCGTGGCGGCTCTCCTGGCAAATGTCGTGGCCCAGGGCGTGGAGGTCTATCACTTCCCGCTCCTGCGCGCGATCAACATCGTGCTACCTGGGGCACTGGGCCGCGGAGTTGCCGACTCCACATCCGTAGATCCGCAAGCCAAGAGCCTCGGCGAATACCTGCGCGCGCGACATGTTGCCGTGCCGCAGCGGCTGCTCGACGCCACGCCAGCCGCGGTGTCAGCCACCGGCTCGTCTGGGGTGGGCGCGCCTGCCGCCAGCCCCGAATCGAGAAACGGCTAGACCGCGCATGACTGTGCCACCAACCGCTTCCAGCGGGGGAATCTCCAGCACTGCCGCCAGTGGCACTGCCAGCACTCTCCGCAGTCCCAGCGACCCAGGCCTGAC
>CAZVKB010000023.1:21936-28395 GCA_964627505.1 uncultured Actinomycetes bacterium
GGTCCCGTCACTGCACGCGGCCGCCGAACTCGGGAGCGGGTGATCGATGCCGCCCGCGTCGTCTTCGAAGAGCGCGGCTTCTCCGACACCCGAATGTCCGACATCGCTGAGCGTGCTGGAGTCAGCCACGGCACCATTTACGTCTACTTTGACTCCAAGCAGGCCATCCTGCATGCGGTCGTGGCGGCGCTGCTCGTCGATCTCGGCAAGTACCTCCGGGCTAACGGGAATGACGACCCGGTACGTCGAATCTCCGAAGCAAATCTTCGATACCTTGAGGTGTACACGCGGCACGCGCGGCTGTTGCAGGTCGTCGAACAGGTCGCCACCTCCGACCCTGGATTCGCTGAGATCCTCTCGGACTTCCGCGCCAAACACGTGGCACGCGTGGCCGATGGCATCCGCAAGTTGCAGCAGGATCGCCAAGTGGATCCGCGGTTGGACGCTGGCGTCTCCGCGGCTGCGTTGTCTGCCATGGTGGAGGGCTACGCTCGCCACTCCCCTGGCTATCAAGTCGAAGATGTGCATCCGACTCTCACCTTCCTGTGGTTGCGGGCGCTCGGACTTTCCGACCCCCCCGGGGCTGCCCACACCCACACTCCAACCCGTACCTCCGACACAAATGCCGACACCGGCGCCGCATGAGAGGAATCAGCCATGGCATTCACCGCCGAACATGAGGCATTTCGCCAGGTCATCCGCGATTTCGTGGAGAAAGAGATCAATCCACACTGCGACGAATGGGAGGCCGCTGGAGTCTTCCCTGCCCATGAGTTGTTCCCCAAACTCGCCGCACTCGGGGCCTTCGGTTTGGAGTACGACCCAGCGTTCGGCGGCCAGGGCGCCGATGCCACGTACACGCTGGTGCTGGGCGAGGAATTAGGCCGTGCGGACTGTGCCGGCGTGCCACTTGCAATCGCCGTTCAGGTGGGCATGGCCACCCCGGCGCTGCACCGCTTCGGCAGCGAGGAACTCAAACGCCGCTACCTGATCCCGGCGATGCAGGGCGAACACGTCACAAGTATCGCCGTGTCCGAGCCTGACGCGGGATCAGATGTCGCCGGTATCCGCACCCGCGCCGTCCCCGACGGTGACTCGCTGGTGATCAACGGGCGCAAGATGTGGATCACCAACGGCACCCAGGCGGATTGGCTGTGCATCTTGGCACGCACCTCCGACGAGGGCGGTTACATGGGCATGTCGATGATTGTTGTGCCCACCGATACCCCCGGTTTCTCGGTCGGACGCAAAATCGAGAAGATGGGCAACCGCTCGTCGGACACCGCCGAACTGGTCTTCGACAATGTGCGGGTTCCCATCACCAACGTCATCGGCGAGATGGGCCGGGGTTTTCAGCAGCAGATGGCCCAGTTTCAAGATGAACGGCTGATCGGCGCCTACATGAGCACCGCCTCGATGGGGCGTGCGCTCGACCGCACCAAGGAGTACCTGCAACAACGCGATGCGTTCGGCAAACCGTTGCTCGCCAACCAGTATCTGCAATACAAACTGGCGGAACTGTACGCGGAGGTGGACATTCTGCAGACCTACTGTCGATCTGCCGCGTTCCGTGCCGCTGAGGGCGAAGACGTGACCAAAGAGGCCACAATCGCGAAACTCAAATGTGGCCGGTTGCAGCGTGAAGTGGCCGACACGTGCGTGCAGTTCCACGGGGGCATGGGCTATGCCGAAGAAATGTGGCCAGCCCGCTACTACCGGGATGCCCGCCTGACGTCCATCGGCGGCGGTGCCGATGAAGTCATGTTGCGCATCATCACGATGATGGAAGGAATGGGCCGCAAATGAGTGCCGACACTAACGCCGCAGCACCGATTCACTACAACGTTGCCGATGGGGTGGCGACCATCACCATCGACAACCCGGAACGGCGAAACGTGCTGGACGCGGGCTCCATCGCCGGGATGCGCGACGCCCTCGCCCAGGCCGCAGCCGATGATGCCGTCCGCGTCGTCGTGCTCACGGGCACCGGCAACACGTTCTGCGCTGGCGCGGATCTGTCCGGGGCGACCAGTGGCGACTCCCAGTCCTTCGCAGGAAGCGGCCCGAGGGCTCTGGTCGCGCTGCTCGAAGACTTGCTCGATCACCCCAAGCCCACGATCGCCAAAGTGCAGGGACACGTGGCCGGGGGTGGTAACGGCTTGGTGGCCGCCTGCGACTTGGCAATCGCCAGCGACGCTGCCCGATTCGCCTTTTCCGAAGTGCGGGTTGGTGTCGCACCGGCCGTGATTTCGGTGGTGTGCCTGGCCAAACTGCACCCGAGCGATGCTTATGAACTGCTGCTCACGGGGGAACGGGTAAGCGCTGAGCGGGTACGCACGGCCGGCATGCTCACGCGGGTAGTGCCAGCTGACGGGCTCGATGCCGAAGTCGCCACCCTGGTGTCGCAGTTGGCCAAAGGCGGTCCACACGCATTGGCGGCCACCAAAAAACTGTTGCGGCAAGTGCCCACCATGTCCCGCACCGAAGCGTTTGGTTGGACTGCGGACCTGTCCAGTCAGTTGTTCTCCTCAGAAGAAGCCCGAGCTGGTATGACCGCGTTCCTGACCAAAACACCTGCGCCATGGGTCAGCCAGTCGTAACGGCAAACTACGCGGAAAGTTGCGTTGAAGAGCAGGCAAAGAGGGCACGAAAGTTGTTAGTTTCCAACAGGTTTTCCACAGCTGTGGGTGACGCGAATCGTGTCCTGGGTCACACCGGGCCGATCCCGGGAATCGCGGTTCTGTCACGGGGCGGTGTGCATGATCTACCGTGATCGGCGCGACGCAGGCCGGCGACTTGCCGAACACTTGCAGGACTACGACAACACGAACGCCATCGTGTGCGCCTTGCCGCGGGGCGGGGTGCCGGTCGCGGCTGAAGTGGCCAGCATCCTGCACTTGGAACTGCGGTTGTTGTTCGTGCGCAAACTGGGCGTGCCGTGGCAACCGGAAGTCGCCTTCGGTGCGATCGGCGAAGATGACATATGCGTGATCAACTCCCGGCTGGTGGCAGATCTGGGACTGAGTTCAGAGCGGATTGCCGCGGTGCGGTCGGCGGCGCAAGCGCAGTTGACCCGGGCGCAGGCCATTTTCGGCACCACCGCGGCGTCAACTTCCACGCTGCCAGACACGGTGATTCTCGTCGATGACGGTATTGCCACAGGCGCCACTGCCGAGGCCGCGATTGCGGTCCTTCGGGCGCGCGACGTTGGGCACATCGTGGTGGCCGCACCGGTGGCGGCGGCAGATACCGTGCGTAGGTTGTGGTTGAGGGCGGACGAAGTTGTGGTGCCATTGGTGCCCCAAGATTTCCAGGCAGTCGGCCAGTACTACCGGGACTTTCGGCAACTCAGCGATGACGAGGTGCGCGCCATTCTGGGTGGTGGCTGAGCAGTTGTCGCACCGGCTGCGTGCGTCGAATGCATCGCCGATCCTCGGAAGTTATCCACAATGCCCCCTGCACGGGTAGCCCTCAGCCCGAGAGCCTCCTAGGCTCCTGGGTATGACGCCCAAATCCGCTGGATCCGAGATCACCGCAGCCATCGCCGAGCGCATCGCGCACCGCATGGACCACACGGTGGCCGACCTCATTGACCTGGCCCGTATCCCGGGCTGTGCATTTCCCGGTTTCCCGTCGTCGGAAGTGGACCGCGCCGCCCGCAAGGTTGCCGATTTACTGGAAGCGGCAGGAAGTCCGACGGTGCAGGTCATCCGGAACGGCGATTTCCCGCCAGCGGTGTACGCCGAGATCCCCGGTCCGCCCGACGCTCCCACGGTTCTGCTGTACGCCCACTACGACGTGCAGCCTGCAGGCGATGAGTCTGCGTGGTCCTCGCCACCCTTCGAACCCGAAGTGCGGGATGGTCGGCTCTACGGCCGTGGCGTCGCCGACGACAAGAGCGGTGTGATCATGCACGCCGCTACGGTCGCGGCGTTCCCCGACGGCCCGCCGTGCACCTTGCGCATCATCATCGAGGGCGACGAAGAATACGGTGGTTCTTTTGAGAACTTTCCTCGGGAGCATCCGGAGATGTTCGCCGCAGACGCCTTGATCATTGCCGATTCGGGGAACATCGAGGTGGGACTGCCGACCTTCACCTCGGCGCTCCGGGGGATGGCGATGGTGACGGTGACGATCGAAACCTTGGAATCCCCAGTGCATTCCGGTCTGTTCGGCGGCCCAGCCCCTGATGCCCTCATGGCCTTGGTGACGTTGCTCGCCACGCTCCGCGACGACAACGGCGACACATCCATCGACGGTGTTGCAGGGTATGAGTGGGTCGGGGCCGCCTATGACGAAGACACCTTCCGGCAGCAGGCTGGGGTGTTGCCGGGGCAACCTCTGCTCGGAACGGGGAGCATCGGCTCCATGCTGTACAGCTTGCCCGCGGTCAGCGTGGTTGGGATCGATGCCCCAGCTGTGACGGGCGCCATCAACGCTGTGGTTCCCAAGGCTCGCGCCAAGGTGTCCTTGCGGGTGCCACCAGATGTGGACCCGGCTGCCGCGCAGGCCGCCCTGATCCGGCACCTCGAGTCTCGCACCCCATGGGGAGTTAAGGTGCACGTGGAGCCGGGTGTCACCGGTGAGGGTTTCGTGGCGGACACCTCCGGTCCGGTATACGAAGCGATGTGGGAAGCCATGCATGCGGCCTACGGGGCTGATCCGGTTGAGGTGGGTTCCGGGGGCAGCATCCCGTTGGTCGCGGTCTTACGCGAGGTCGCACCTGATGCCACCATCGTGTTGTGCGGCGCACAGGACACTTCGGCCGCGATCCACGCCCCGGACGAGAGCGTGGATCTCACGGAATTGCGCAATGCCATCACCGCCCAGGCGCTGTTCATCCAGAACCTGGCTGACGGTCGTGGCCAATCTCGGGCAACCGAACCCAGCTAGGTCGCGTGATGGAACAGGAAGCCAAGTTCCGCGGGATTCCGCTGGCGGCGTTCGATTTTTACGCCCAACTGGCGGCCAGTCCGACGAAACCGTGGTGGGAGGAGCACAAGTCCACGTATGTCCAGACGGTGCGGGAGCCGCTGACCTCGCTTGGTGAGGCGAGTGCCCAAGAGTTTGGTCCTTATCACATCTATCGGCCGTACCGGGATGTCCGATTTTCCGCCGACAAAACGCCGTACAAGAACCATCAGGGCATGTTTGTGGAGTTGCGCAACGGATTGGGCTGGTATGTGCAAGTCTCTGCGACTGGACTCATGCTGGCGGGCGGTTGGTATCGCTCGACACCCGGTCAGGTCGCCCGCTTTCGGGACGTCGTCGCCGAGGACGCCGGTGCGCATGTGCTCGCCGCTTTTGTCGCCGACTTGGAATCCACCGGACTGTCGGTGGACGGTGAACGTCTGAAGTCTCGGCCGCGTGGCATTCCAGCGGACCATCCCCATCTGGAGTGGCTGCGCTACCGCACCTTGTATGCCACGCGCTCATGGGAGCCAGCGCCATGGATGTCCAGCGCCCGCGCCAGCGGTCGTATCCAAGCCGAGTGGCGTCGCATGCGGCCTTTTTTGGAGTGGCTCTCCGAAGTTGTCGGTCCAGGGGAGACAGAGCACACCACCGGTGGGCAGGACGGTTTGCGCAGGTAAGTCCAGGTGGGGGCTGGCTGTTCGGCTACTCACATGCTTCCTATTGCGGCACTGATTTCCGCGACGCGCGAAACTTCCCGACGATGCAGCACACTGCCAACTATGCGCACACTTTCGATTGACTGTGGCGGTTCGGGAATTAAGGGTGCAGTTCTTGCAGAGGACAGCACGATGCTTACCGAACGATTGCGACATCGCGTGCCGTACCCGATGTCCCCGGACGCTTTCGTGGCGTTGTTGGACGAGATGGCACGTGAGTTGGGGGAGTTTGACCGCGCCACGATCGGGATGCCGGGCATGATCCGGCACGGTGTGGTGATCGCCACTCCGCACTACCCCACGTTTGCTGGGCCGCACTCGGATGTGGATCCGGTGTTGGCGGCGGCCTGGTCGGGATTCGACGTGCAGACACGCTTGGCTGAGATGTGGAGTCGGCCAGTATTGGTGCTCAACGACGCCCAGGTGCAAGGCGCGGCGGTGATCACGGGTCAGGGTTTCGAAGTGATCTTCACGCTCGGCACCGGGCTTGGGTGCGCGATGTTCGATGATGGACAGATTGAGCCCAAGCTGGAGATCTCGCGGATCCCGGTGCGCAAGGGTGTGATCTACGACGAGTGGGTGGGTGCCGCCGCTCGTCGGCGCATCGGACGTCGCAAGTGGAATCGCCGGGTGTTGGAGACCATCGATGGATTACGTCCCATGTTCATGTGGGACCGGCTGTTCCTCGGGGGCGGTGAGGCTAAGCGGCTTCGCATTCCGCTGCCGCCGGATGTCTTCCTCGTGCCAAACATCATGGGCATCCGTGGCGGAGTCCGGGTATGGCAGCTCATGGCCGGTGAGGTGCTCGAGTAACCCTGCGGTTGGCCAG
>CAZVKB010000023.1:28495-30188 GCA_964627505.1 uncultured Actinomycetes bacterium
CAGACGGCTGGGTAGTCAGAAGGTCTCGCAGTTGCGTGGACCTCCCACGGAAGTGTGCCTGCTGACACCGGAGCGTGGTCACGCCCCGGATGCCTCCGGCGCAGAGTCCGTGGGATCTGGCGTTTTCGAATCGACCGCATCAGCGCTCTGAATCGACTGCAGTTTCTCGTTTGCAGCTTCGAGTTGCCGTTCTCGTGCTGATTGGGCGGTCATGGTCACAGACCGCAACGCCACTCCGAGGAATACCAGATTGACGAACATTTGGAAGGTGACGATGTTGCGCGCCAATGGTGTGATCGCCGTGATGTCCCCGAAGCCGACGGTCGCGGTGACAGTCATGGAGAAATACAGTGCGGCGGTCTTGTCCAATGGCTGACTGAAGGATTCGGTGTTCCCGCCATCCAAAGCCAGATACACGATCGCAAAGACGACGACGATCACGATGATGGTCGACACCAGAGCCTCGCCGATCCGCAGGACCGGATGGACTGCGCGGCGAATTTTCGCCATCTGCCTGATCACCACCGCCAGCCAAATCACCAACGCCACAGTCATCAGGCCGGCTAGAGCGAGCCCGCTGGCGGTGGCGCGGATCGGGATCCATTCGTAGAGCAGGAGGATCACAACGGCGGAGACAATCGTTCGGCCGATGGCAATCGCCACATAGACCGCTTGCGTGCGTTTGCTCAACTGCGGGAATCGGTCACTCACCTGCCCATCATGGCAATCACATGTGGCCACGGCAGGTGAATGGCGGCACTGCGCACGGATCTGTTCGCACGAACGTGGCTGGGTCAGGCTCCAACATTCCTGCTAACTGAGTTCACAGGCGGACGTCGCATCGTTGAGTGCGAACTCCGCGGCCGCTTCGGCGTGGATGCGGGCGGTGGGGAACAGCGGTACGGCAAGGTCCTCCTGCCTGATGAGCAGCTCGATTTCCGTGCACCCGGCTATCACGCCCTGCGCGCCTTGTGCGATGAGATCACCAATGACATCCAGGTAGGTCGCTTTCGATGCCGGGTTGATGACGCCCCGGACCAGTTCGTTGTAGATGACATTGTGGATCAGCGTGCGGCCTGGCTCGGCCGGCACGAGGACGGTCAACCCGTGTTTGTCACGCAGGCGACCGACGTAGAAGTCGTGCTCCATGGTGTGCCGAGTGCCGAGCAAGGCCACCACATCGACACCCGCCGACTTCACCGCGACCGCAGTCGCGTCGGCAATGTGGATGACTGGCACCGTCACAGCCTCCTGCACCGCATCAGCGAGTAGGTGCATCGTGTTCGTGCAGATGACGATGGCGTCGGCACCTCCGGCGGCCATATTCGCTGCCGCTTCACACAGCAACCGGCCGGCCTCATCCCAGTTCCCGGCCTCCTGCAGAGCCTCGATCTCGGCGAAGTTGAAGGAGCGGATGAGCAGATCTGCGGAAGCGACGCCCCCAACACGTTCACGCACGATTTCGTTGATGATGCGTTCGTAGTTGATGGACGATTCCCACGACATCCCGCCGAGCAAGCCCAGTCTCTTCACAGGGGTCAGCGTACGAGGCTGCATGGGTCGTGCTGCCCGGGATGGGAAGGACTGTCAAAGCGTGCCTTACCCACAAGCGCCGCTGTCGAGCCGCTCTGGGTGCGGGCTGGATTGTCAAACTCTGTCAGACACGACATGAAGGGTGGGTCTCGCTCATGCT
>CAZVKB010000024.1:0-27322 GCA_964627505.1 uncultured Actinomycetes bacterium
CAAGGCGCGAGACCGGTCGGCCGCACTGGCTGAGGCCCGTCGACGCCGCGGCTGGACGCGGGCAGCCGGATTGGTACGTCGCCGTGGCAGCTAGGGAAGTCCATGAGCGTCTCCAAGCCGCGCCGCAGCCCCGGAATCCGAAGTGTGTCGGCATCTTCCCGGACCTGACCACACCAACTTCCTGCTTCCCCGTACACGTGCGACGTGACAGCTGCGTCCCGAAGGCCACCACACCACCCGGGCCTGCGCTTCCCTGCCGGCATGTCACATCAACTCACGCAACAACACCCCAGACGCACCGAAACCCGCCCAGGAACAATCCTGGACGGGCAACGGTCGGCATCCAACCGCCTCAACGGTTAGCACCTGTGAGTAGCGGGGGCAGGATTTGAACCTGCGACCTCTGGGTTATGAGCCCAGCGAGCTACCGAACTGCTCCACCCCGCGATGGTGAACACCACTATACGTGACGGTTCAACGAACTTCTGCGAGCACCCCCGACTGCTGACCCCACTGCCGCATGTCTGCGATTTCCCCAACTGTGGCTGCAAGATGATTGACCTCGGCCGCGACGGCAACCGCTTCACTCGTAGTGGTCGCCACCCCGCTTGGCGCGCCATCATCCGCCGTGCCTCCGGGTTCCACTGCGGCCACCTTTCTGCGGGTATCCAGCGTGTGAAAACCCACTGACACCCGCTCCAACCCAGCATCGAACGCCGACCCGATCCCCGACTGCGGGGGCGGGACCTCATCTCGCCCGGTGCCGTCCATCACACCCTGATCCGTCCGTTCCCCTGCCCACTCCCGCATCCACAACATTTGGTTCGACAACGTCAGCATGCTGATATGAGCGCGCTCCGTAGCGGCCAAGGCCAACACCAGCGGTCGCGGATCTCGCGCTTGAAACGGCTCCAGCACCGAGCCCTCCACCACCGGGCGAACCGCCGCAATATCGCGACGCACCTCCTCACGTAGGCGCCCGATGTCTGCCACCGAAACCGACTCCGGATCGCTCAGCCCGGCGCGCACCGCCGTCCACCACACCGCCAACCCAGCTTGCGCTTTGGTCAACAGCAGCCACCCGTTCACTCCCCGCCACGTTGGAATAGCCAAAGCCACAGCCAACGCGATCACCACCCCGATCACCGTGGCAAACACGCGCACTTCATACAGCTGCAAGCTGGCCGACAGCGCCTCGTCCAGCAGCAAAACCGTGCCCGCCAATCCAAACGACGCCAGCGCATAGTTGCCCGTGAAGTACCTGAACATCAGCAAGGACGTGATGGCCACCAACGCCACCGAGGCCCATATCGCTTGCCCTGTCCACATCCAGAGCAGCGGCACCACCAACACCGCGGCTAGGTTGCCGAGAAATCGCGTGGTTGAGCGCAGCACCGTGAACGACCAGTCTGGTTTCAGGATGAACACCACGGTCAGCGGCACCCAAAACGAATGCACGAGTGTTATCGATATCGACAACGCCACCGCAATCATGATGGCCATGGACATTCTCATGCCATGCCGAAAGCTGGGGCCGCCGGGGCGCATGGCCGCGATAATCGGCACGAGGAAACGTTCCTGGGCCACCCCCGCTTCGTCTTGCCGCACTTTCCGTGTCTCATGCCAAATGGCGTTGAAATTCGTGATCGCAGACTTGAGTTCCGACACTGCTGCCAAGAGGGCGATGTCGCACTGCCACTTCCCGACACCCTCCACACCGGCCGAGCCTCCGGTCGCACCCGCTCCATTCGACCTCGTACCCACCCGATCCGCTGTCACCACCGGCACCGGACGTCCCGACAGCACCGACCGACGACACTGCCGCACCAGTTCATCAAGAGCCACCCGCGGCGGCGCCCCCGGCCGACGCAGTGTCATCCACGTCACAACGGCCCGGCGCGCTTTCCCGGTTGCCTTCGCCACCGCTTCGGCGGACTGATGTTGCCGCAACGGTAACCCGGCATGGCTGAGCAGTTCCGTGATCGCATCCGGCGCCGCTGCTGCCATCGAGAAGTCCCGCCCGTTGACTTCATCGAACCGAAGCAGCGCACTGAGTTGGGTCAGATCGTTCGCCAATGCCCGCCGCACAAAAAACCGTCGCTCGCGTCGCCAGGTCGCTGCCCACATGGCAACCTGAGTAATCGCCCCAACCGCCACCCAACCGGCAGCCGCCAAAGCCGCTGCCGCGGAACGCGGCTGACCAGAAAAAATCACACCCATCGCGAGGGCCCCGATGAACACCGTGTTCGGAATCGTCCCAGTCCCCAGGGACGCTCCCTGCATGAACGCCACGGCTCCTAACACCACCACCGCCCACCAGGTACCGCCGAGCAGCGACCCCACAAAGGCCATCACGATAGTGCTGGTCACGATGAGTACGAGCAACCTCGCGAGACTCCGCCGCGGCATCGCCGCTTCCACCAAACCGGTCTGGATCGCTCCGAACGCGGCCAGCACCCCATGCTCCAGATGGCCGGTCGCCAGACCGGCGACAAGGCATCCGACAACCACCCCCGCCCGCCGCCAAACCGACGACGCCGTCGCGCTCACCAGCGGCATGTCCAGCGACCCGCGGCGCAACTCCGCCACAGTGAATCGCCACCGCGGCGGCCAGGAGCGATGTTCAGATGTCATGCTCGCTCCTCACAACAGCTCAGGCCGCGGCGGATTCCTCACCGGCCGGGAGTGCCTCCGCGGTTGGAGTCGGTTCTGCCGGCGTAGCCTCGCCATTGGCTGCCGCCGCGGCCGCCGACAACTCCGCCGCCCTATTCAGAGCTTCCTGCAGGCGCCGTTGCGCATCGCCGTATGCCGTGAAGTCGTTGTTCTTCAATGCTTCCACCCCATCGGCATACGCCCTGGACGCATCGGCTATCGCTTGCTCCAACTCGGTGAGCGGAACCAACGGCGGCGCGGTACTTCCGTCTGCGGGGGCCTGCGGCTGCGATACGTTGGTGCCCACTCCGAACACCTGCTGCAATGACTGCTCCAGGGTGTCGGCAAACCCAACCTTGTTCCCGAACGCCACCAGCACCTTGCGCAGCAGCGGATATCCACCCTCAGCTGCTTGCACATACACCGGTTCCACGTACATCATGCCGCCACCCACAGGTAGCGACAGCAGATTGCCGAGCAACACCTCCGAGCCGCCGCGGCGCAACAACGACAGTTGCGAGGCGACTTCCGGATCAGACTCGAACGTGTTTTGAATCTGCACCGGACCCGGGATTGTGGTATTCCGCGGTAATTGCAGCACCCGGAATTTGCCATACCCGTCCCCCGGAGCCGAATCCACAGACATGAACGCCGCCAAAGTTTGGCGCTTCGCCGGCGAGAACGTCGTCGTCAAGGAGAACGTCGGCGACTCCTGCCCCGGCATCTGCAACGTGATGTAGTACGGCGGTTGGAACTGGTTGGACTGCCGGTTGGTGGGGTCGTTCGGGATGATCCAGAAGTCCTGACCGTTGTAGAAAGCCGCCGGGTCGGTGACGTGGTAACGGCTATACACCAGGCGCTGCACCTAGAACAGATCCTCCGGGTATCGCACATGCGCCACCAGGTCCGCGCTCATTTCGGACTTCGGCTTGACAATCCCCGGAAAGGCCTTCTGCCAGGTTTGCAGGATCGGGTCAGATTCGTCCCAGGCGTACAGATCCACCGTGCCGTCGTAGGCATCCACCACCGCTTTCACCGAGTTGCGCATGTAGTTCACCTGGTCCTTGGGCAGCGCAAACACGTTGGTGGAGGTAGTGGTAATCGAGTCGGATGTGGCGTCGTTGAGGTCGACTCGGGTGGAGTTGGGGTATTGCTCGGTGCGGGTGTAGGCGTCTTGGATCCAGACGATACGCCCATTGACCACCGCCGCGTAGGGGTCGCCGTCCGGCGTGAGCCATGGGGCAACTTTGGCCAACCGCTCCCGCGGCGAGCGGTCCCACATGATCTTCGACTCCGGGTTCACCAGGTCAGACAGCAGGATGTTCGGCTCGCCGAACTTCGCCGCAAACACCAACTTGTTCAGTGGACTGCCGACCGGTACTCCGCCGATACCGTCGTAGGTGTTGTTGCGCTGGCCGGTCGGGCTGGTGTCGTCGGGAAAGTCGATTTCCCGCGGCTCCGACCCCTCCGGTCCACCCACGATCGAGTACACCGGCGAGTTCTCCCCGAAGTACACCCGCGGCTGCGTGACATCCAAGTCGCCTTCCGGCGGGATATCGAATTCGAAGAAATTCGGCGTGCCATTGCTGTTGGCAGTGTTGTCATACGCCGCGACGAAGCCGTACCCGTGGGTGTACACAACGTGGTCGTTTGCCCAGTTGCGCTGCGAGTCCGGGATGCCGGCCAGGTCGAGTTCCCGCACGGACACCACAGCGCCGCGCTGTTCGCCGTCGATCGTGTAGCGATCCACGTCCAGGTTGTCCGGGAACGAATAGAAGCCGCGGATCTGTTGCAGAGCGCGATAGGTGGGCGACACGATTGCCGGATCGAGCAGTCGGACGTTTTCGATCGTGGCGGCATCGGCCGAAATGGCCTCCGGGTTGGGCTCCTCGGCCGCGGCATATTCGCTGGTCTGTACCTGGTCGAGTCCGTAGGCTGCCCGCGTCGCAGCAATGTTGCGGGACAGGTACTCCTGCTCTTTGACCAGTTCACTGGGACGCACTTGGAACTGCTGCACGATCGCGGGATAGATGCCGCCGATCACCAGCGCAGAGGCCGCCATCAATACGAAACCCGCGACCGCGACCCGCCAGATTGAGCGGAAAATATTGACGAAGAACAACACCGCCACGATCAAAGCGATGAAGGTGAGGATGGTCTTGGCCGGCAGCAGGGCATTGACGTCGACATACTTCAAGCCCGTGTAGCCCAGCACAAACTCATCGTCGCGAGTGGCCAGTCCCAGTCGATCCAACCAGTAGCCAGCAGCCTTGAGCAGCATGAGCACGCCGACGATGAACGACAGTTGTGCCCGCGCCCCGCGCGTCACCCGCTCTCCCTCACCTTGGAAACGCAGGCCTCCGTACAGGTAATTGACCACTGCGCTGGCAAGCAGTGCGAGCAGCATGACGGCAAAGGCGTAGCCGAGCACAAAACGCACAAACGGATAGGTGAACACCCAGTAGGAGACATCCAGGCCAAACTGTGGATCCGTCTGCCCGAACGGTGTGGCGTTACTCCACAACATCCACAGCGGCCATTGCCCGGACGCGGACACTCCACCGAGGAATCCCAGCACGATCGAGACCACCAGCAGCGACGGTTTGCGCAGCGGATCAATGGATGCCCGGTAGCGCTCGAGCCCCTCGGCCTCGGGGCTGTCGGGAGCATAAATCGGTCGGAAGTGGTACGCCAACCACATCGCGAGCCCGATCGAGACGGCCATGAATAGCCCGAAAGCTGCGAACATGCCGGCTTTGGCAAACAACTGCGTGGTGAATACCGACGTCTTTTCTACCGAGGCGAACCACAACCAGTCGCTGTAGAAACTGGCGAACACCAAAAACAGCACGACGAGCACCCCGAGCACTAGCATCGTGGGGATCAGCACACGACCGCGAGGGCGCACGTCTACATCGTCTGAATTGGCCGGCGAAGCAGGCGGGGTGGCAAACGTCACGCCCTAACCTTACGAGAAGGTGGGGACATGCACCCGCAGGCACCTGAAACTTCCCTTCGCGCAGCCGTCACCGAACTCGAGGCCCACGTTGGTCGAGCGGGTTGGGAACAGCCCACGCGTTTGTTTGCGCTCGTGGCCTCCGACCGGATCATCGCCGACGAGCCGGGCTTGGCCGCGGAACTCGCGCTGGCCCCTGGCACTTTGACGTCGGTGGAACAAGAGGGTTTCGATGCCAACATGCCGCTCGATGACCTGCTCGCGGGCATTGCCTGGCCAGACACTGTGGATGGCGTGGCGATCGCTTTGGAGCGGATCGTGTTGCCCCCGGCGGCTGAAGCCGAGTTAGCCGATGTGGATGAAGCAGGGCTGACGGCTGCCGCGGCTGAGCATCCGCAGCGGGTGGACGTGCGGATGGTGGTGGCCGTCACCAGGGCGGGAACCCACGATACGGTCCTGCGGCTGCGCAGTGCCCCCGCTGAACTCATCCGCGGCCGTGCCGACGAGCGACTTGTCCCCCACCTGGTGTCGGCGTTGCAGGCGACGTTGGAGTGATTGGCACACGCGTAAAGTCGCGCCCCGCTCTGAGTCGATGTCAAACCCCAGTGCTGCTCGAAGGTTCCAGCTGGCTCGCAGGCGGCGATGGTTGCCGGGCCTAGAGGGTGCTCAGATGGTCAGATACCTGAGGAGCACTGAGTCACCGGCCGACCAGCGTGAAAGTCGGCCAGGGCGGTCATCGCGTCGTCCAAGGTTGCGACCGCAGCCACAGTCAGACCATCTGGCTCATTGCCGGCTACTTGATCGCAGTTGGCCTGTGGCGCGAGGAAAAGGACCGCCCCCGAGTCCTTGGCCGCGATCATTTTCTGTTTGATCCCGCCGATGGCACCCACCTCACCGGTTGGGCTGATGGTGCCAGTGCCCGCGATTTGCTGACCTGCGGTGAGGTCGTCGGGGGTGAGTTGATCAATGATGGCCAGACTGAAAATCAACCCCGCACTCGGCCCTCCCACGCCGTCAAGCGCGAAGGTGATGTCGAAGGGGGCTTCATACGCCGGCTGCAGCGAGACACCGAGGTAACTCACAGCGGGGTCTGTCGGGTTCGGTTCCGACACCACCTCGACGTCCACGACAACGTCATCGCGTTGGACAGTCAGCGGGATCGCGGTGCCCACCGGCTGAGCTCGTATCGCATCCACCGCCGCTTGGGACGTGCTCACCGATTGCCCAGCCACCGTCAGGATTACGTCCTCGGGTTCCAAGATTCCATCCGAAGGACCATCGGCGATCACCGAGACCACCAGTGGAGATTCCGAGACTGCGATTCCGAGTTCCCCCATCGCAGCCGCCACCGCGTTGGATTGGGCAGTGTCGAAATCCGCAGCGCTTCGGTCCTTACTCTGCTGGCTGGACTCATCCTCCGGAAAGAGCAACTCCCGCGGCAGCACCGCGGACTGATCGCGCACATAGGCGACCACCGCCTCTACTGCGGTCAACGGCCCATAGGGGCCGCCCCGTTCTCGGACGGTGGTCATGTCCAGCTCGCCGTTGGTGGGGTAGGTCGCGGTGCCGGTGATCTCGACCACATGGTTCCCGCGGTACTCACCCAGTGTGTTGAACACCGGCCCGGGAGAAATGATCACGTAGGGCACCGGCAAGGTCAGCGCCGTGGCCACACCCAAAGCAGCCGCGGCGGCAGCGGCAGCCACCACAAGCCTGTGCCGATCTAGCCGCGGGCGCCATTTCACGCGGCCGGCCCCTCGGGCAGATCGGCTCGGTGATGCCGTGGCCGTGGCGCCAGGTCGGCCGCCGCCCCAGTGGTGGGGGCGTGCGGCGTTTTGTCGGGATCGATGAGTTTTCCGCCCACCTTGGCCAGCCGCTGGGCGCGCCAAGACTCATCTGCGCGACGACGCTCGCGCCGTCGCAGCACGGCCGTCCACACAATCGCGACGGCTGTGGCCACCAGCGGCACCAGCCACCACACCATCACGCTCATGGGGCAAGATTACGGGTTTCGCCACCGGCGTAGTGGGGGGCGCTGGTATCGGCGTGGCTCGGCAACTACCGTGGTGGGACGCCGATGGCATCCTGCGGGCGGGAAGATTCCCGCTCCATGGCTGTCTGACACACGACGTCGACCTAGCGATTTGTGCAGCCCACAGGAGCGAGAAGTGAGCAACGACCAACCTTTCGGATTCACGCCCAACGATCCTGACGATGACGCTGACGGTGGGGCGGGGGCTGGGGGCGGGCAAGGCGCCGGCGGCGGGTTCCCCGGTTTTCCTGGAATGCCCGGGATGCCTGGTGGACCTGGGATGCCGGGCGCAGGCGGCTTCGATATGAACCAGATCGGGGCGATGCTGCAGCAACTCGGCGCTTTCATGCAGCAGCCAGGCAATGCCGATGCCGGAGCTGTGAATTGGGAACTGGCCAACGACACCGCACGCAAGATCCTGGTCAGTGATGGTGACCCCAGCATCAACGACGGTCAGCGCTCAGCCACCGAAACAGCCGTCGATCTGGCCGAGGTCTGGTTGGACGGCACCACCATGTTCCCGGCCACTGGCGGTCGACCCGCTGCGTGGTCGCGCAGCGAGTGGCTGACCGCCACTCTGCCCGCGTGGCGCGGCATCATCAACCCCTTGGCCGAACGCGTGTCCAATTCAATGTCGGCCATGTTGCCAGCAGAGGGGGAACTCGGGGCGCTGCCCGCTGGCATCCCGCCGGAGATGGCGTCCATGATCGCGCCCCTACTGGGCATGGCAAAGCAGATGGGCGCCAGCATGTTCGCCATGCAGGTGGCGCAGGGTTTGGCCGCCTTAGCTGGCGAAGTGGTGTCCGCCGGCGATGTGGGCGTGCCGCTCACCGACGATGGCCGACCCGCATTGCTGCCAGGCAACGTGCTGGCTTTCGGTGCGGGTTTGGGGGTTGCCGAGCGGGAGACTTTGCTGTTCCTGGCCCTACGGGAATGCGCCCATCAACGGCTGTTCGCGCACGTGCCGTGGCTGCGGGCGCGCATGCAATCGGCGGTGGAGGACTACGCCCGGGGAATCGCCGTGGACACCGATCGCATCGAGTCCGCGATCGCGGGGATCGATCCCACCGACCAGTCGGCAATCCAAGACGTGTTGTCTTCCGGCGTGTTTGTGCCCGAAGACACCCCGGAACAACGGGCGGCGTTGGAACGGCTCGAGACCCTGCTGGCCCTCGTGGAAGGTTGGGTGGATGCCGTCGTAGCTGAGGCCGCAGGCGGCCGACTGGACTCCCTGCCGCAGTTGCAAGAGGCGATCCGGCGGCGGCGTGCGTCGGGAGGTCCTGCGGAGCGGACATTCGCAACGCTCGTCGGCCTGGAGATGCGGCCCCGCAAATTGCGTGAAGCTGCCACTCTCTGGGCGCAGCTGGCCGCCCAACGTGGCCAAGATGGCCGGGATGCGGTGTGGCAGCACCCCGATCTGCTGCCGACAGCCGAAGACCTAGAGCAACCCGAGTCCTTTGTGGCCGCAAGCGACCCCGACGCACTAGTGGCTGAAATCGAAAACTTCGCAAACAGTGCTACTGGTGCCGAGGATGGTGGACAGGAAACCGACGCACCCACCGACAACGATCCCGAAGCCGGTGGCTCGGACCCGCAGGGCGATCGCACCTGAGTTATCCACAGGCGGAATTGGACGATCTGGCCGTCCGCATCCTACCGTTCGAGCCATGACGACACGTATTCTCAAGGTCTCCGGGTTGCCCGCCGACGTGGAGGTACGCGCTTCGGCGCGCCGGCGGAAAACGGTGACGGCATTCCGCGAGGGTGGGACCACCGTGGTGATCGTGCCCGAGCGCATGCCGCTGGCCGGGGTCCGGGTTGCCGTGATGAATCTGCTGACTCGACTCGAGCGGTCAGAACCACGCACACCGATGGGTGACTATGAGTTGACGCAGCGGGCCGAGGCGTTGCGCCAACGCTATGTTCCCGAGGCGCCACCGGTTGCACGCATCACCTGGAGCAGCCGCCAGCGCAAACGCTGGGGATCCTGCACACCGGCTGATCGCACGATTCGAATCTCCGACATGTTGGTGGGGATGCCCGGGTATGTGCTGGATTCAGTGCTCATTCACGAGTTGGCTCATCTTGTTGCCGCCCATCACGGCCCCGCTTTTCAGGAGTTGATCGCACGGTTCGAGCAGCAGAAAGCTGCGGATGCGTTCCTCGCTGGCTACGATTTCGCCCGCTCCACAGTGCCGGGAGTGGGTGGTCAAGCGCCGTCACCCGACCTGGCTGATCGCCAAGAGTCCGCGTGCCAGCTGGCCCGGTAAACACGTTTGACCTGGACTGATTGACGCCACACAGGCCGTGCGGAAGGACGGCTTCCCGGCTGTGCATCCCCAAGTTATCCACAGGACGCGTGGTGGAAAACTTGTCCACAGGCCCATCCCGACGGGCGATTCAAGAGGGCAATCTGGCAAACCCCTTGCCGTGCGCACATGCCGCTCGGTAGGTTCGTAGCGCGAGGTTCGCGTAAAGCAAGTGATCACTTGGGGAAGGTGATCTGGCTGAATGCGGACCTCGCACTTTTTGCGCGGACCCCGCAGGTGCACACCCTGGACCTCACACCTGCGCAACATGCGGACCGGATTGCTGAGCTCTGACGGATGTGACGTGTCAGTCGCCCCGGAACTCCGGTGTCCGTCGTTCGCGCGCAGCCGCAAGCCCGCGGTGCACATCTTCGGTGGCCATCGTAATCGGCTGTGCTAATCCTTCCCAGGCGATGGCATCAGTTACCGATCCCGGTGTGTCGCGGGCCAGAGCGACTTTGGTCAGGCGAGACGCCAATGGTGCGGCTGCGGCCATCCGAGCTGCGCGCTCATGCGCTGCGGCGGCGAAGTCGCCCTCCTCCAGGACATCGGTCACGATGCCCATCCGCAACATCTCGGCGGCAGTGACACTGCGACCGGTGAGCAGCAAGTCCCGCGCCACTGCCACCCCGGCCACTTCCCGCAGCAGGGCTGTTGTGGCCATACCGGGATGCAACCCCAGATGCGCAAACGGCACAGCGAAACGCGCACTCGGGCTGGCCACCCGAACATCGCAGGCCAAGGCGATGGCCGCGCCTGCACCAACGGCGGGACCGTTGATCGCGGCCATGGTGGGGATCTCCAAATCGCGGATCGACAACCAAGCCCGGTAGAACGGCAGCATCTTGGCCCGCAGTTGCGCGACAGTTGCGTCCGGGTCGCCGCCGATCCAACTCAAGTCACCGCCGGCGCAAAACGCCGAGCCGGACCCAATCACCAGTACGGCACGTGCCCTCGGATCCACGGCGATCTCCGCGATCGCTGCTTTCCACGCGGACGTCATCTCCGCGGACATGGTGTTGCGCCGCTCCGGATAGTTCAACGTGAGCGTCACCAAGCCCTCGGGGCTGTGATTCACAACCACCTGCGTCGGGGTGTCTGTCATAACCGAACAGCCTAGGCACGTAGGCTGCACTGGACACACCACCCACCCCCTTCGGAGGAAAGATGTCGGATACCTACACCGGTGAGGTGTACTGCGTGAAGTGCAAGGCCAAGCGCGAGGTCACAGATGCGCCCGTGAACGTGAGCGAATCTGGCCGCCGGATGGCCCGCGGCACCTGCCCCGAATGCGGCACCACCGTGGTACGCATTCTCGGCAAGAAGAAGTAACTCCGGTCCGGCTCGCGTGCACAACGATGGGTTCTGGCGCAGGATTGTCTCGTGACTGAACCCTCTGCACGCGAGCCGGTCGACGGTGGTGCCACTGAACCACCGGCCGGCGACCACGCCGACCAAGAGTCGGCAGCAAGTGCGGAACTGCCCAAGAGTCGCACCCGGCTTCCCACGACGGCTATCCGGCGCTCTGCCCGCATGGCCTCCCTGCCCATGGGCTACGCCGGCCGGGCTGCTTTGGGTTTCGGCAAACGGGTAGGCGGCAAACCGGCCGAGGCGGTCGCGCACGAGATGCAAATGCGCAGCGCCGAACAACTCTTTCGGGTCCTCGGCGAGCTCAAGGGTGGGGCCATGAAAATGGGCCAGGCCATGAGCATTTTTGAAGCCGGTCTGCCCGACGAAGTAGCCGGACCCTATCGCGCCACATTGACGAAACTGCAGGATTCCGCACCGGCACTGCCAGCTGAAACTGTGCACGCGGTGCTGGCTGAAAACCTGGGCCCAGCCTGGCGGGAACGCTTCGCGGAGTTTGATGACAAGCCGGTGGCGGCTGCCTCCATCGGTCAGGTGCACCGTGCAGTTGCGCGAGATGGTCGCGTCGTGGCTGTCAAGATCCAATACCCAGGAGCGGGCAAGGCGCTGATGTCCGACCTTGCCCAGCTGAGCCGGATGGCACGCTTGTTTGGCAGTTGGTCCCCCGGACTGGACCTCAAGCCTCTATTGGCCGAAATTCGGGAACGCATCGAGGAAGAACTCGATTACCTCGCCGAATCAGAACACCAGCGCACTTTTGCTGTGGCCTTCGAAGGCGATCCTGAATTCTTTGTCCCGCATGTGCTGCAGGCCTCCCCGCAAGTGCTGGTCAGCGAGTGGGTCGAGGGTTATTCAATGGCAGAGATCATCCGCAATGGCACGCCCGACCAGCGGGACCGTTACGGCACGCTGTATCTGCGCTTTTTGCTCAGCGGGCCCACCCGAGCCAAACAGTTGCACGCCGATCCGCACCCGGGAAATTTTCGGATCATGCCCGACGGCCGACTGGGAGTCGTGGACTTTGGAGCCGTTGCCCGCATGCCGGACGGTTTTCCGCTCGCCATGGGCGAATTGTTGGGCATTGCCGAGACCGGTGATGCGGCGGCGGTGCTGCAGGGTTTGCGCCGCGAAGGTTTTATCAAAGCCAGCATTGATCTAGACCCCGAGATGCTGCTCGGCTACCTCGATCCTTTGGTGGAACCGGCCCACACCGAAGAATTCCACTACACACGCGACTGGCTCCGCGGTCAATACCGACGCCTCAACGACCCCCGCAACAAAGATTTCACCGTCGGCCTCAAACTCAACCTGCCGCCGGAGTACATGTTGATCCACCGAGTATGGCTCGGGTGCATCGGCGTGCTGTGTCAGATGGATGCGCATGTACGCACTCGCGACGAGTTGATCGAATGGATCCCCGGCTACGCGCATTGATGCCCGCCGTCAGCACACAGAGCGCCCAAGAGTGGTTCAGTTGAGAAGTCCGCACGACCGGGTGACCCGGTCGAGTGCCTGCCGACAGGTGACTACGTTCCCTTGACGAGCTCGATCAAGTCTGCACCGTATGCCGTGACTTTCGCCGGTCCGATGCCCGGTACGCTAGCCAGTTCCGCCAGGGTGGCTGGACGCCTGGCGGCGATCGCGGCCAACGTCGCGTCCGTGGCCACGACAAACGCGGGCGGTCGAGAGTCGCGTGCGACCGCCAGCTCGTCCACTACCTCGGTACGCCAGGTAAGCAGGGCGTCCAGCAAATTGACGTCGAGGTCGCTGGGACAGTCGCGGCAACTTTCCCACTTAATCTCTGCGGGGGTCTCCAACTTTTTCCCGCAGACGCCGCATGTGGCTGCGCGCGCACGCCTGCGAGCGCGTCCACCAGTCCCTCTGCTGTTGGAAGCATCGCCGGCACCCCGGTCACGGGCCACTTGCTGCGGGAGGGCCTCGAGAAACCGACTCGGGCTGCGAGCACGGCCACGCGCCGTCTTCGCGCTGGCGTAACTGATGTCGAGATATCGGGCGGCCCGGGTGATGCCCACATAAAATAGCCGCCGTTCCTCGGCAATGTCAGCCGGGGACTCCGCGGATCCGTGCGGCAGCACACCCTCGAGCATTCCCACCAAAAACACTGCGTCCCACTCCAGCCCCTTGGCCGCATGCAGCGATGAGAGGGTGACCCCATCGGCATCGGGGGCGTCCTGATGCTCCGCACGGTCCACCAATTCCGCCGCGAACCCGGCCAAGCTCGGCTCCGTAGCGCTCTGGGCATAGTCCCGCGCCGCCGCTGCCAATCCAGCCAGCGACTCCCACTTCTCTCTCACGGCACCTGCCCCGGCCGGGGGGGTGACCGACCAGCCCAGGCCAGTGAGCAACATTTCGACGGCATCACCTACATCTGCGGCGTCTTCCCCGGCGACCGCGGCGCCCCGGATCACGCTCATCGCTTGCCGCACCTCCGGGCGGCGGAAATAGCCGCTACCACCGGCGATTCGATAAGGGATGCCAGCCTCGGTGAACGCAGCCTCGAAACGCTCGGTCATGGCGTTCATCCGCACCAACACAGCCATCTGACCAGGGGCGACACCTTTCTGGAGCAACTCCTGTACACGGCGGGCCACGCCTTGGGCTTCGGCAGTCTCATCGGCGTAAGTCGCCAGTCGCACTGCTGGTCCGGATTCACGAGCCGAGCGCAGCCGCAGTGGCGCATTCGCCGCGGCCAGCACGCCGTTAGCGGCAGTCACCACCTCCGGACTGCACCGGTAGGTACGCGAGAGTTGGACCACCGTGGCATCGGGGTAGCGCTTCGGAAAACGTTCCAACAATGTGGCGTCGGCACCTGCGAAGGTGTAAATGGTCTGCATGGGGTCACCCACCACGCAGATATTGTCATTGTCGCCGAGCCAACCGTCGAGCAGCCGCTGTTGCAGCGGGGAAGCGTCCTGATACTCGTCGACCGTGAGGTGCGCCAATGCGGGCTGCAAGTGGGCCCGCACCCGCGGTTCACCCTCGAGCAGGGCGACCATCAACAACAGCACATCCTCGAAGTCGATACGCCCAGCGGCGTCCTTGCGTCGCTCATATTCGCTGAACAACGTGACCATTTCTGGAGTACTGAAAGCCCCAATCGGCGGGCGACCACGGGCGGTAACCGCCGCGGCGTAGGCGTCCGGGTGCAGTCCCTGAGTCTTGGCCCATTCGATCTCAGCCGCAGCGTCGCGGACCGCAGCCCGGTCGCTGGCCAAGCCGATTGCCCCAGCGGACGCTGCCACCATGCCAGCTTTGGCGGGTAGCAATTCGGGCAGTGGTCCGCCGATGAAACGCGGCCAGTAGTAGCGCAATTGCTTCAGTGCAGCGGCATGAAAAGTGCGAACTCGAACCCCGTGCACCCCGAGGCTGCGCAGTCGGCGGGTCATTTCGCCAGCGGCCTTGGTGGTAAACGTGACCGCCACCGATCGGCTGGGATCATGTTCACCGGTATGTACGCCAAAGGCGATCCGCCGCGTGATGACCGAAGTCTTGCCGGAGCCCGCGCCGGCGATAATCACCACTGGACCGTGCAGAGCCTGCACGGCGCGCAACTGATCGTCGTCGAGATCGGCGAGGATCAAGTCAGCTGCAGGCATCTCGGTAGTGTGCCACTGCCCCCCGACACAACTCGGGTACGCCTGTGGATAGCCAGTCGGGCGAGCGGTGCGGGCGCGTATTCACCAGGTGATCTCGGCGCTCACCGCGCAGTGGTCACTGACTGGCAGCCGATGGATTTCCACGGTGGCTTTCGCGGCCGCCACCGCCTTCTCGGTGAAGCCATCGAGCAGAATGTGATCGAAACGCACGCGCGGGCCGAAGGTTGGGTACGTCGGTGCGCGCACGATGCCCGGCCAACCTGTGACCCACTCCGGGATGCCGCCAGGCAAGTTGAAGTCACCCATCAGCACCAGCGGACGGGGGAACTGCCGCAGCCAACGCTGGAGTCGGCGCAACTGCGAGACGTTATAGCCCGGCACGAATGACAGGTGAGCTGTGGCGACCGTGGCGATACCGTGCGGGGTGTGCAGCACTGCTGCGACGGCGACCCGCGGTTCGTCCGGCACGCTAAGCACCTGGGGTCGGGACGTTCCCGGGACCAGCAGCGGCAGCGCCAGCGGCGCCGGGTCGAATCGGGTGCGATGCCAACTGAGCACGTGCGGCACGCTGATGAGTGCGACACCGTAGTGCGGGCCGTGGTCAGGGTGGGAACCTGCCGCAGCCCGATCGGCATCGGCGTCCGTGGCCGAACTGAAAGTGCCGCGATTACCCGGAGTGCCGACGACGGCTGGCACAAAACGACGCTGGCCGGGGTCGTGGTCCACGGCCATCGCGGCGGCGGCCACCAATGTTTGATCCACAATCCCGCTGCGGGGCTGGTGTGAGTCGACTTCTTGCAGGCCAAGCACGTCAGGATGCAACCCCGCGATGGCCGCGTGTAACTCTTCTGCCTGCGGCGTCGCGGCAGCAGCTGCGACTGCCGCGCTATCAAATCCGTTGAGCACACGCTGCCCGTGCAGGATGTTGAACGTGGCCACGCGCATGACCGCACAGTACCCCGTGGATGCGGACCGGACACTTTCGCTGGTTCGGCTTGCGGTGTCCCAAGCCGTTAGGCTGACGGGGACTGATAGCTGCTGGAACACCTCCCCCGACCTGTGAGGATGCCCGTGAATGGCGCAGAAGCGAGGGTGATGCTGCTCGATACTGCGTCGTTGTATTTCCGTGCCTTCTATGGTTTGCCGCTCACGCTGACCGCGCCCGATGGCACGCCCGTGAACGCAGTGAGGGGATTGTTGGATTTCACCGCCCGCCTGGTGCGCGACTATTCCCCCACCCATCTGGTGGCTTGTTGGGACGACGATTGGCGGCCCGAGTTTCGGGTGGCTGCGATCCCGAGTTACAAAGCCCATCGGATCGCTGTTGAGGCTGATGCGACTCACGCAGAGTCCGTGCCAGACGATCTCGAGGCACAAGTGCCGGTGATTGTGGAGGTGCTGGCAGCGTTGGGAATTGCCCGGGTGGGCGTGCCTGGCTACGAGGCCGACGACGTGATCGCCACGCTCTGCACGCGCACCGACAGTCCGGTCCGGATCGTCACCGGCGACCGTGACCTGTTCCAGTTGGTGAACGATGCCCGAGGCGTCGCAGTGTTGTACACCGCGAGTCGGGGTGTGGCGCGCGTGGAGTTGGTGGACGACGCCTGGCTCGTGGCCAAGTACGACATCCCGACAGGTACGTACGGCGATTATGCGCTGCTGCGCGGCGATCCCTCCGACGGTCTACCGGGGGTGAAGGGTGTGGGCGAACGCACCGCGTCGGGGTTGTTGCGGGCCTTTGGCGATCTGTCTGGAATCCGGGCCGCCGCCGCAGATCCCAGTTCCGACTTGCGCCCGGCCGTGCGCTCAAAATTGCTGGCGGCTTCGGACTACCTCGATATCGCCCCGAAGGTGGTGTTGACGGTACGAGACGTACCTGTGCCTGAGCAGATCGACACTCGTTTACCCCAAACGCCCGCAGACCCCGCGGCGTTGGCGCAACTCGCTGCCCGGTGGGGGCTGGAAACCTCGATTGCCCGCCTCACAGATGCAATGAGCCGGGCCACCAGGTGACCCAGCCGCTGTTGCGTGAGCTGGCGCTGGGGCGCGGGGCGATCTTGGATCAAGAGTTGCGACTGTCACCGCAGTGGTGGTCCGAGGCTCTTGCGGCGGATGCGGTTGTGCTTGATGTCAGTCCAGGCGGTATTGCTGTGGCCGATGGTCGCTTGGCGTGGCGGGCACCCACCGCGACCGATCATGAGCACGCTGCACTGATCGGAACCGATGTTCGACCCAGAATCGCTGTGCTCGTGCCGGACGATTCGCACCTGACTAGCCTGCGCGTGATCGGCGCCGATCTCAGCGCTGACGAAGCTGCCATTGCGACTACGGCCGTGGCCTTGGCACAGTGGCACGCCAGCCACAGGCATTGTCCGCAGTGCGGATCTGCCATGACTCGAATTGAAGCTGGCTGGGCGCAACAATGCCCCGCTGACTCATCCGTGCACTATCCCCGAACCGATCCCGCGGTCATCGTTTTGGTGCGCGATGACGACGATCGAGCTTTGCTCGGTCGGCGGGCTGACTGGCTGCCGAGTTGGTTTTCTACATTGGCTGGATTTGTGGAGGCAGGGGAATCCGCGGAACGCACCCTGCGGCGGGAGGTGGCTGAAGAGGTCGGGGTCACAGTGGATCCGGACCGAATCTGGTACCGCGGCAGCCAACCCTGGCCATTCCCGCGCTCACTCATGCTGGGTTATCACGCTTGGGCGCAGGGTAATTTGACTCCCGCTCCGGACGGCGCAGAGATAGTCGAGGCCCGCTGGTTCACCCGGGCGGAGTTGCTCTCGACGCTGGAAGCCGGAACCGTACACTTGCCGCCGCGGGTGTCCATCGCCCGACGCCTAGTGGAGGACTGGTACGGCCAGGCCCTTCCGGGATCCTGGTCCCGGCCCTAATCCGGACACCATCTGCTGCTGAAAGTCCGACACCCACAGCATCATGCGCGGACCCGCAGCCCACGAGTCCTTGTGCTTCGGGTCTTTTGGTACCGCCGGCATTCACGACACTTCAGCATCAGACACGTCCCGACCCAGCAGTGCCTGTGCCAACTCGGCCTCGGTCGGAAACACCGTCAGCGGCACTTTCGTGTTGCTGACCACATAGAAGAACGCTGCCGACACCTGGTCAATGTCCACACCTCGCATCCGAGACCAGGCGAGCCGGTAGAGCCCCAATTGCATAGGGTCGGCGTCGGGATTGCGGTTGGTTTTCCAGTCGATGATTTCCCAACCGTCTGCAGTGCGGTAGATGGCATCGATCCGGCCCACCACTGTGACACCTGCCAATGACACCGAGAAGGGCTCCTCCACATACGCCGGAGCCACATTGGCATACATGGATGAACTGAAAGACTCGATGAGTTCTGAGAGGGCGACATCAGGTTCGTCCAGGTAGGCGTCGGCTGCGAATTCCAGGTCGGATATCAATGGCGCCTGCTGCCACTGCGTAGCCACCCATTCGTGGAATTTGGTGCCACGAGATGCCGCTCGCGATGGCCGTCGCGGCATCGGCCGACGCAAGTTCGTGGCGAAATCGTCCGGATCGGCAAGCAGGTGCGCCATCCCGGTCACACTCAGCGTCGGGGGCAGCAACACTGACGTTTCGCGAGCCAACCACGACTCGCGCTCAGCTTTCAGCGCACGGATATCTCGCTGCCACCCAGCTGCCAGGTCCGGGTCTGGGGCATCTGGCTCAGCGGCTGCCGGCGCATCATCCGCGGGTGTCGTGGCCTTGCTCTCCTGATCGCCGGACACGGTGTCGATTGCACCTTCGGACTCCGGAAAGGCCGCAGTTCGCACGAATTCCGCCTCCCGTTGCCGCTGCTGGGTGGCAGCCTGATCCCAGGCCGGAAACTCGGGGCGCAATGCCGGGCTGTCGAGTAGTGGGTTGGCCGCCGACCCATCGTGCTCGAACCAGTCCCCGAGGGTAACGCCGACCGCATGGCGATCGCGCACTCGCAACAAGTGCTCTGATGGTTCCCTTGGCTTCTGCAAACCGGGCGCCCAGACGTGTCCTGTGAGAACAAGTCGCCGATGCGGCCGGGTGAAAGCCACATAGACCAAGCGGTCACTCTCCTGCCGGGCTCGATTCTTCGTCTCTTCGCGCGCGTCCTCGACTTCCAGATTGTTCACAGGCACGATGAGGCCGCGGGACCTCTGGACATCGCCGCGGAGATCCTGCGGCAGTGCCCCGGCATATCTGGTCCAGTGGTTGCGCAGCGTGGACTGGTCGAAGGCTCCCTTGTGCAGCCCCGTCACATAGACGACGTCGGCCTCCAGACCTTTGGCCTTGTGCACGGTAAGCACTCGCACACAATTAGGCAACACCGGGGGGTCGAAATCCGGACTCTGGTCATACTCCCGAGCCACCCGAACGGCTTGGATGAATCCGACTGCGCCGGCGCCGGGCGACGCCGCGTCGAAGGAATGCGCCAACGCCACCAGAGCCGAGAGCGCCGCGACCCTGGTGTGGGCAGCGGCGCCTAGTCTGGCTTCCACAGCCACGCCCGATTCCCGAATGATCAAGCTGAGAAGGTCGGCGACCGGCCCCCCGACGTGCGTAGACAGCGCGTGGATTTCTGCCGCAAACGCGTGGAAACGGGTCATAGCTTCAGGTGCATAGTCCGCCTGTCCCGGGTCATACATGGCCTCCAGCAATGACACCGAGTCCACCGGATCCACGCCGAACGTCGCAGCGCGCAAGGCACTGGCCAAATCGGTGGCGGTACCGCGCGAATCCCCCGCCAGTTCCACGGCCCGGGCCCCGAGCAGGTTCAAATCACGGATGCCGATGCGCCAGCGCGGACCGGCGAGCAGCCGTACCAGGTCGTGGTTTGCGCCTGGGTCGACCATCACCGTGAGTTCGGCAAGCACATCGCGAACTTCCGGCAGGTCAAGCAGACCGGGAAGATCGGAGGAAGTGGCTGGGATGCCCCCCCGTTCCAGGGCTGCCGCCGTTGCCCGGACATCCGAGTTGCTGCGCGCCAGCACCATGATCTTTTCGGCTGGCGTGCCGGTTTCGATCGCATGCCGAACATCCGCAACCAGGAAATCGCGCTCGGAATGGACGGTATCGAACAACTGCACATACACCTCTGCGTTTTGCTCGGTACGCCCCACGGTCAAGGGCTGGTCGGCAAGTTCCCGCTGAGAGGTTTCAGCGGCTGCTGTCTGGTTTGCGACGTCCACAATTGCCGCACCAGAGCGGAAGTTGGCTGACAGCGTGTAGCGGGTCGGTGGACCTCCGGTCGCGGTGGCGAAATAGTTCGAAAAGTCGGCCATGGTGTTGGCCGCGGCACCTCGAAAGCCGTAGATCGCTTGTTTGGGATCACCTACCGCAAGCACCTGATGGCCGTGTCCGAATAGTGCCACCAGAACGTCGCGCTGTACCACTGACGTGTCCTGATACTCATCAAGGAGCACCGAGGTGAAGCGGGCTCGCAGTTCCGCCACCACCGCAGGTGCCCTGGTGACAATCAGGTGGGAGTAGCGCATGATGTCGGCGAAATCCATGACCCCGAGTTCGAGTTTCGCAATGCGATATTCGTCCACCACATCGGCGAGCGCCCGGCGAAGTTGGGCACTCGCCAGAACATCCGCCACGCTCTTGACTGGACTGACCACCTCCAACAGGTGCTCAAGGCGTTCGGTTTCGCGCGCTCGCAGTTGCGATGTTGACACCACATGTTCGGCCAATTCCGCATCGAGTGTCCGGACTGCTTTCGCGATGTCGGAGAGCCGTGTGGTCACTTCAAGGCTCGCTAAGGCTGTGGTCCGGGCAGCCACCTGCCGAGAGAGTGGGCCGAGCAGGAACTCGGTCTCGATGCGCAGATCCGGATCCAGCCCAATTCGCAGACCGAATTCACGCACAACAGTCTGTGCGAAAGAGTGGTATGTCCCCACGGTCGGTTCGCCGCCCTGGGCCTCAACGAGACCCGCTTTGCGGGCCTTCTGCATGAATTGGCTGACCCTGTCTGCCAATTCAGAGGCAGCCTTGCGCGTAAAAGTCAGCCCGAGTACGTGTTCGCCCGTGGTGTGGCCTTGGGCACAGACAGCGACCATCCGAGCCGCCATGACTGCGGTCTTGCCCGAACCCGCTCCAGCGATCACGACGGCTGGGCCCGGTGGGGCCCCAAAGACCACCTCGGCTTGCTCGTCGGTCATGTGTGGCATGAGTTCGCCTGTGAGTCTGCGCTCGACTTCAGTGAGCGTCCGCGGTTTCCGGATACTCATGATTGCCCCCCTTCATTGTCGACCCACGACACATGTGTCTGTGCGGGACACAGATCCTGAAACGCACACGTGCGACAGGAGTCGTTGACAGTCGCGATCACTTGTTCGGCTGTGATGGTGGTGGCTGCGTCGGCCACCTGTGTAAGCAACCAGTCCGCATCCTGCAGCGCAGGCTGTGTCCGCTCACTGGGCTTATCCCGTACGGGTTTGGAAATGTAGAGCAAAAGTCCACCCACCAGAACCGTGTTCACGTCGAACCCTGCGACGGCACCGTTCTGCACCGCCAGTTGGTAGGTGCCGAGTTGAACATTGGTGAGTGTGGCGTTTTTGGTGGGCGGTTGGGCACCCGTCTTGACGTCGACCACCCGCACATCAGGCTGATCAGCGGCATCGGACACGTCCAGGATGTCGATCGAACCGCGCAACCGGACCGATTGTCCTTGCACCTGCAGCGGGAAATCGAAGCCGCTTTCAGCCGCGACGATCGTGCGAGCCGAAGATCTTCGCCAGACCACGAAGCGCTGGATGTCTGCAAGCGCTCGTCGTTTCGCCACGTCGGATTCCCAGGTGGCCGCGTAGCCGAGTTCTCCCCAAATCGAGTTCAGAGCGCGCTCGACGGCATCCTGTTCTTCGGTGATGTCGCCGCCAATAATGCCCGCGATCACCGCGTGCACCACAGATCCGTAGCCCGCGCTCGTCGCACCGGCTGGGCCCGCGTGCAGTCGGCGATCGAGAAACCAACGCAGCGGACAGGTGGCAATTGCCTCCACCGCACTAGCTGACAGCACAACCGGCTTACCAGTGGATACCAGCGGGGCAGTGCTGGATGTGGGAGGTGAGATTGCCCACCACCGGGCTGGATCGGCGAGAGGGGTGATGCCTGCTGCTGCCAGCCAACGCAACCAACCCGCTGCCACTGCAGCGGTACCCCGCGTGACCCTGGGGAATTCTTGGTTCTCCCAGTCAGGTGGTCGGGGGTCATCGTGTGTGTGATCTGCGGCTGGCAGGGCGGTAGTCAGCGCAGTGCGCAACGACGCGACCACGGACGCTGGGGTGAGGTGGCCACGTACCCCAGCCCGAACCGCGGTGAGATGGCCGGGACCGGAGCCAGATTCACTGCTCCCGTCATGTTCGCCACCGACCACCACCCGCTTGGCTTCGGCGAAGAGCTCTGATGGTTGAGCACCGCCATCCGTGGTTTCTGCAACGGCGGTGACCACCAGGCGTTGCTGGGCGCGAGTGGCGGCGACAAACGCGAGTCGACGTTCATCCGCAATCAATTCATTCCGAGTCAGTGGGTCGGTCGGTCCTGCAACCCCCACCCGGTCGGGGGCCAACAAGGAACCGCCGATTTGGGCACTTGGCCAGGCATCCTGCTGCATCCCCACTAACACAACCAACGGCCATTGGCCCCCCTTGGAGCGGTGGGCAGTCAGCAGACGAACACTGTCGCGGGAAAAAGCCCCGTCGTCGGGGCGCGCGGCTGGCAATTGTTGTCCGGCGAGGTGCTCCACAAACCTCATGCTGTTCATACCTGCCGGTACCCGTGTGGCTATCCGAAACAACTCCACAATGGCATCGAGCGCGGCATCAGCGGCAAATGCTTGCGGTCCGCCTGCCAATGCCTGCCGATATAAGGCCCGCGCCCACAAGCCGCCCATTTCGTCATCACCCCGGAATGTCCACAGTTCCCAGAGCGCTTCGTCGGGGTGGTCGCTAGCCAGTTGCACCCGATCAAGGAGTTCCAGCACTTGGGTGACAATCGGATCCAAATCAGTCGGTACCCCCGTGACACGAGCAGAATCGGGCGCGAACAGCCTGGCCAGCAGGCTCTGGGACGTGGCCACTGGCCGCCCCTCCTGCTCGGCCTCCACACGATCAGCCCGGCGCAGCCCGCGGAGTAAACGGCGGACCTCGAGAGCGGTCATGCCAATCAGTGGAGAGGTGAGGAACGATTCGGTATCGGCGTAGGACACGCTCTGCGGTGCAATCGCGAGTCGAATCCCGGTGAGAAACACCGCGAGCGCTGGATCGGCCGCTAGTGGTTGATCGCTCGCGGGCACCTCCACCGGGATCCCGGCGGCTAGCAACTCTTGTCGCAAACGCGGAATGTCGGCCACGCCGGAACGGACCAAGACCGCCATGTCGGACCACGCCAACGCGCTGCCGTCGGCAAACCGGGCTCGGCGCAGAATGTCGGCCACACCCGCAGCCTGATTTCCGGGGGTGTCGAATGTCACGACTTCCACTTGGC
This sequence comes from uncultured Actinomycetes bacterium, assembly GCA_964627505.1. Classification (GTDB taxonomy): domain Bacteria; phylum Actinomycetota; class Actinomycetes; order S36-B12; family UBA10799; genus JACJWR01. The sequence goes on from CAZVKB010000024.1 coordinate 23,422, forward strand.
CCGCACCGCCCGCACATGCCGGTGCGCGGTGCTCCCGCGCAACCTGCACGGGCATGCCCGCCAAAGAGACTGGAGCGATCCATGCATCAGCGATAGCCCGAATCTGGGGGCCAAAGCGGCGCGTGGTGTTCAGGACAACGTGCCGCACACTTCCTTGCGGTGTCGACGTTGACCTGGGATCGCCCGGCCCATGGTGGACGGCGTGGGCGAAGTCCTCAGCGAAGCGGGTAATGCCCCGGACATCTGCCCCCCGGAAGCGATAGATGGCCTGGTCCGGGTCGCCCACAGCCACCAAGGTGGTCCCAGGGACCACAAGTGCCTGCAGCAGATGAACTTGCGCTGGATCGGTGTCTTGATACTCGTCGACGTAGATCGCACGATAGCGCCCCGGCAGTGCCTGCGAGCGACGCACCAATAACGTGGCCCGGTGCACCAGTTCGGCGTAATCAACCGCTTCCCGGTAGTCCAAGATCTGTAAATACTCCGCGAACAAACTGGCCACGGCCCGCCACTCCGGCACCCCGGCCCGATCGGCGTGTCGTGCCAGATCCTCCGGCTCCCACCCATGCGCGCGGGCTGCGGCCATCAACCGCACCACCTCCCCGGCGAGTGCAGCTGACCCAACTTCGGACTCGCCCTGCGTGGCTTCCGAAGCAGCCTCGACGGATACGACGGCATCCACCTCCCCATGATCGGCGATCGCAGACGACGTCAACGCCATGCGCGTGGCCGCGGGCCACTCCCGGAACCAAGCGGAATCCTGAATTCCCAGCAGGTCGCGCACGATGGCGTCTTGCTCCGGGCCGCTGAGCAGCACCTTGGGCACTGTGTCCGGCTCACCGTGCGTGGTGAGCAATTGCCAAGCGAACGAATGGAAAGTCGCCACCGTCGGCGTGGCTGCGCCGGTGAGCCGGGCTCCGATCCGGGCGCGCAGCTCGGCCGCGGCCACCCGGCTGAAGGTCAACACCAGAATGTCTTCCGGGGGCATGCCATCAGTAATCCGGGCGACAACCGACTCGGTGATAGTGGCGGTCTTGCCCGTTCCCGGACCCGCCAACACCAACAGCGGGGAACCAGTGTGCGCCACCACGTCGGCCTGAGCAGCATCGAGCCGCGGCGCACCCACCGGCGGTGGGATCACCAGACGAACCTTGGGCGGCGTCGTAACGCCTGTTGCATGAACCGACATGTGGCCATGGAATCAGGAGGGTCCGACACAAACGCGCGGCACTCTGCCACGATAGGGTCGTGACCTCGTCGGAAATCTCAGGTGCGGCCCGCGACGCGGCCGGCTCTGAGTCTATTTCCGACCGCGCCGAGGTCAACGAGGACGGCGCCGGCGCTCCGCCAGCATCGACCCAAAAGGATCCGCTTCCGGCACCGGACCCCGCGCTGGAGACTCCTACCCGAGTCGAGGCGGACGAGGCCACCGCACTGCTGGACCCGGCCACCGCGTCGATGGCAGCAGTCCCGGTCGCAACCATCCAGCGGCCTCCTGACCCGAAGCCTCTGCCCGACACCAGCAACGCTGCCAATGCCACCGTGGTGATCGAGGGCGACATCGCTCCAGCTCGCTTACGCCGACCCGCGGATGTGCTGCGGTTCATCACGGCGGTCTTCCTGGCGGCTGTGGTCGTGGGCATCTCCTACATCGCCAGCGGCACCACCTCTGGGCTGGACTCCGACCTCACCCTGGCGTCCACGAAGATCCCGTCGATCGTGTTGACCGCCACCAGTTTGATCGGTCTGCTGGGCGTAATCGCCTTGCCGGTGGGCGCCGGGATCAGCCTGATCCTGCGTCATCGCGGTCGGCAACTGCTCGATGCGGCTGCCGCGCTGCTCGTGGCGCTCGTTCTGGCCGCCGTACTCAGCCGTGTGATCATCGACGTTGGCTCACCTCAATTGCTGCAAGCTTTGACCGGCCGCAGCGTGGCCGGTGACGTGTTGCCACTCAACGCCCTGATCTCGGGCCTGGTCGCCATGATCACGGTAGCCCGTTTGATCGAAAGACCACGCTGGGCGGTGATCTCCGTCCTGGTCGTCGCGGCGATGGGCCTGGTCAACATCGTGGGGTCCACCCTCACCGTGATCGGGGTCGCGCTGAGTCTGCTGCTCGGCTGGGCAGTCGGCCTGGTGATGCGATACGCCGTTGGCACACCCACCACTCGGCCCACTGGCCTCGTCGTGGCGCAAACTCTGGAACACAACGGCTATCCACTCTCGGTGTTGCGCGCGTCGTCGCTGGCGCGCGGCGGACGTCGATACACCGCCACCACGCGGGCCGGTCAACGTCTCGACGTGCTCGTGCTCGACCGCGATCTCGAAGGTGATGGCCTGCTGCCGGTGGCGTGGCGTTCACTACGGGTCCGGGAAGACAACGGCGGCAGTGGCTTGACGATGCAGCGTCGACTGGAGCGCAGCGCATTGCAGTCGTATGCCGCCGAGGTGGCTGGCGTCCCTGAACCCCGCCTGCTCACCTTGTGCAAAGTCGGTGCAGACGCCTCGCTCATGGCCTTCGAGACGCTGGACGCCGAACCCTTCGCCTCACTGGCCGAACTCCTTACGGACACCGACTTGGACCGCGCCTGGATGGCCGTGAAGATCCTGCAGGACAACCACATCAGCCACCGCACGCTGTCGGCCACGAACATCCTGCGCGATCAGCGGGGGGTGGTCTATCTGATCAACGGCGAAGAGGGCTCGGTGGCCGCCGGCGATGTGGCGCTGCGGCTCGACCTGGCGGAAATGCTGTGCACCCTGGGCCTGCTGACATCAGCCGAACGCAGCATCGCATCCGGCCTGCGGGTGCTCGGGGTAGCGCGACTCTCCAAAGCCTTGGCAGTTATGCAAGCGGTGGGGCTGTCCCCGGCTACGCGGGCAGCCATGCGCAAGCGCAAGGACTTGATGAACGAGTTGCGCGAAGGGCTACTCGAGGCCAATCCCGGCGTCCCGCCAGAACAGATCCAACTTGAACGGCTCAAGCCGCGGACGCTGCTCACGGTGATCGCCGGCACGGTGGCCGCCTACATCCTGCTCACCCAGTTGGGGCAGGTCAACATCTCCCAGTTGGCTGAGCAGGCCGACTGGAAATGGGTACTGCCGGCGGTGCTGCTCTCCGCTGCCACCTATGTGGGTGCGGCGATGTCGCTGAGCGGGTTCGTGCCCGAGAAACTCTCGCTGATCAAAACGATGCTGGCACAGTTGGCCGCGAGTTTCGCCACGCTGGTGTCGCCGCCAACACTCGGCGCGGTGGCGGTGAACGTTCGTTATCTGCAGCAGTCGAGTGTGCACCCGGCCCTGGCTGCCGCGAGCGTGGGGGTGTCTCAGGTGATGGCGTTCGTCATGCACCTGCTGCTGCTTCTGGGATTCGGCATCTTGGCTGGCACTCAGTCGGAGTTTGATTTCACAGTGCCGGTCTGGGCGATGATCATCGGCGGGTTGTTGGTGGCGGGTATCGCAGCATCCCTCGTGGTGCCGTTCACGCGAACGTGGTTGCGCAAGCGGGTGCAGCCGATTCTGGCCCAGGTGGGGCCACGATTGCTCACCCTCACCCAGAAGCCGACGAAGCTGGCCGAAGGTATCGGTGGCATCTTGCTGCTCAACCTGGGTTATTGCATGGCGCTGTACGCGTGTGTGCAAGCGTTCGGGGGCGGTGGCAGTTTCGCGGCGATCGCCGTGGTGTACCTGGCCGGTGCCACGTTGGGGCAGGCCGCACCGACCCCCGGTGGTCTGGGTGCGGTGGAGGCTGCGCTGTCCGCGGGACTCACTGCTGCGGGCATCGAAGGCGGCGTGGCGGTGTCCAGCGTGCTGCTGTTCCGCCTGGTCACCTTCTGGTTGCCGACCATCCCCGGGTGGTTCTCCTTCAACTACTTGCAGAAGAACAACCTGCTGTAGTCAGTCG
>CAZVKB010000024.1:27332-29107 GCA_964627505.1 uncultured Actinomycetes bacterium
CGAGTGTTCTGGGCGGGTGTGGGTGACCCCGGTCCTGCTGACCGGGTTGGGGCCAGACGCACAGTGCCACTGGGGATTCCGCCGCCGTGTGCCTCCCCGACCAGATCTACCAGTTTTCGTCACAATCAACTGTCGGCTGTAGGTATCTCCGGGGGTGCGAAGAACTCCATGGCGGACGCCTCAGCCAGGATCTCATTCAGATCCGCTTGATGGGTCAGCACATACGCGATGTTGAGCAGTGCCAACGCCTTGGGCGCAGTGCGCAACGACAGCGCCTTGATTTCGGCGTCGGTATCCGGCACGCCAGCCAGCCGGTGCACCGTTCGGCGGGTGTCGGCGAACGACACCGACTCGGCGAACCCGCGGCCAAGTTCGGTGCCATCCGGCGCTGTGATCACCACGGCGCCTTCGGCGTACTGCGCACCGTTGGCGAAGAATCCCGCCTGCGCCTCATCCACAATCGGCGTCATGGTGAACTCGCGAATGTCCGCGGGGACATCTGCACCGAAGGTGAAGTGCCAGCGATTGGGGTACCAGGTGTCCGTCACCAGGTAGCGAGCCGGGTTGGGCGAGCGCTCGGCCTTGATCCAGTCATTTACCTCCAACGTGCCCACCACCATGGACGTAGCACGATCGGCGTCCATCATCGTGCCTTTGATCTGGACGGTCATGGTGCCCGGCGGGGTAGGCCCGGTCTGCTCGTAGAACTCCGCCAACGACTTTGCGTGTGGGGCGAACATGGTGATCTGGCGATCCTCGGTCAGGTGAGTCATGAACCAGTCCCAGCCCAGTGGCTGCGGGTCGGAAGCCCAGGCCGCGGCTCGCATCACCGGCGTGGCGGCAGCACCAGACAGGTACCCCCACTGATGGTCGAACCAGAACTGCCCCCGGGCGAGTTCGATCGTCTTGCCGTCGAGGGTCAAGGTGCTGCAAGTGGGATCCAATTGCAGGTCCGGGACGGAGTAATACAGTGAGCCCACGCCATCGATCGACGGCATGGCGCCCTGATCGCCTTGCAGCAACGTCTCCTTGCCACTGGTGAAGGTGATATCCAACCCCAGTTCAACTGCAGGTTCGGACCCCTGGTCCAGACCCCACCCCTTGATGGTCACGGGGAACAGGCCGTCGCTGTTGTGACACTCGATGGAATTGCGCCCGAGTCGGAGCACGAGCGGATCGGTTGAGAACCCCAGCAGACCGCTGGTGCCGGCCAGCAACACCGGCTCCGCCTGGTAGTGCCGTCCGCCGCGCTCGCTGATGGCCAACTGCAACTCGATGATCTGATTCTCTTCGTCACTGAGGCCCAACCCGGCCGCCACATTGGGCGGGAACAGCGCGGTGCCGAAGAACATCAACTCAGCGCCGTATTCCTTACCCTCGGTGTCCCAACAACTGCCGACGAAGAAGTGCCACCCCACCTGGCTGCGGAACTTCGGCAAGTGATCGCGGGGAAATTGCAAGTTCGCTGCCAACGGCACCATGTCGTAGCCCACAGTCGAAGCCGGACCGAGGAACGACGTCTGCCAGACGTATTCCTGCTGCGGCGACAACTCCGTGCAGAACTCCGACAGCCGGTCGTAAGTCTTCGATAGATCCGGGGTGTGTGAGAGCGGGTGGTTTTTCAGGTACTTCAGATATCGGCGCATCCGATCGGCATGAGCCGTGCTCGAGTTCTTCGGGTCGGCCAATCGGGCCAACACCTCTGCCGGGATGGTTTCAGGGTCGAACTCTCGCTGCCACAGAGCGTGAGCGATGCTGTCACGGGTGGGCTCGTC
>CAZVKB010000025.1:0-28234 GCA_964627505.1 uncultured Actinomycetes bacterium
TCCCGGGCTTTGGTGTCGATGAACTCCTCGATGTCGGGGTGATCGACGTCGAGCACCACCATCTTCGCCGCGCGGCGGGTGGCCCCACCGGACTTAATCGTGCCAGCGGAGGCATCAGCACCCCGCATGAATGACACCGGTCCACTGGCCGTGCCTCCGGACGAGCGCAAAAGTTCCTTGGCCGAACGGATGCGGGAAATGTTCAGCCCCGCACCAGACCCGCCTTTGAAGATCAAGCCTTCCTCGCGGTACCAGTTGAGGATGGAGTCCATGGTGTCGTCCACACTCAGGATGAAGCATGCCGACACTTGCTGTGGCGAGTTGGTACCAACGTTGAACCACACCGGAGAGTTGAACGAGAACACTTGGTGCAGCAGCATCCACGTGAGTTCGTGCTCAAAGATCTCGGCGTCTTCCGGAGTGGCAAAGTACCCATGCTCAATCCCGGCCCGACTGTAGGTCTCGACCACCCGCGAGATCAGCTGGCGCAATGACCATTCCCGACTCTGTGTGCCCGGGGCACCGCGGAAGTATTTGGTGGTGACAATCGTGGAGGCGTTGACCGACCAGAAGTCAGGGAATTCGACTCCGCGCTGCTCGAAGACCACCTCGCCGGTCTTCCAGTTGTTCTGCAAGACGTCGCGCTTTTCCCATTCCACCTCGTCGTATGGGTGTACACCGGCCGTGGTGAACAGTCGTTGCATGCTCAGCCCAGACTGCGTGACGCTCACGCGGTTGGATCGTTTACCAGCCGTCCTAGTGGTGCTGCGCGACTGTTCGGCCATGTGCCTTCTCCTTGTTCGGATCGTGATATCTGGTGTGACGTACGGTGGGTGATGGACTAAAACGTATGTATGACGGGAAGACAGGCTCTTTAGGGGTCGTTGCTAGGGACAGTGACATTGCGGGCTGCCCGCAGTAAAGCGACTTCGGCTTCGAAATCAGCAAGGCACTCGAAGTTGCGATACACCGAGGCAAAACGCAGATATGCAACTTCATCAAGTTCACGCAGGGGGCCCAGAATGGCAAGTCCCACCTCATGCGTGGGCACCTCGGCCATGCCCAAGGCCCGGACGTCGTCTTCCACTCGCTGGGCCAAAACGGCAAGGTCGTCTTCGTCCACCGGCCGGCCTTGGCACGCCTTGCGCACTCCGACGACCACTTTGTCCCGACTAAACGGCTCTGTGACCCCGGTGCGCTTGACGACATACAACGTCGCAGTTTCCAGAGTGGAGAACCGACGTCCACACGAAGGGCACATCCGACGCCGACGGACAGTAGCACCATCGTCGGTCGTGCGACTATCTAAGACGCGCGAATCGTCGTTTCGGCAGTACACGCAACGCACGAGTGCCTCCTTCCCGAGATAGCGACAAATCCTGCTGGGGACAACCTGGGGATAGATCCCGATCATCCTGGGGACTATGTGGGGACAACCTGTGCAGAAACAACCACAACCTGTGGATGAACTACATTGGTGTAACCACTAGATGTAGTGACCTTAGAGCGCAGGAACTACCAATGCAAGAGCGCCGCGGCAAAGATTTCCCCAAGATGACTCCCATTCACTCCAATTGCGGCAGCACTAGGCGCTGACCAGCCACGATGTCCTGTCCGGGGCGGATGTCATTTGCAGCGCGCAGAGCTACGAGCACCTCACGCGAGTCACGCCCGGGGTAATACCGCCCCGCAATCTGCCATAGCGTGTCGCTGGGTCGCACCAGGATTTCGCGCTGCGCAACCGCCTGCACCCCGAACGATTGGCCAGGAGTGATCACCGTTTCTGCTGTGACGGCATTCGCCGCTGTCCCCATGGCTAAACCTTGGTAAAGGCCGACAATTGCCGCACCCACGAGCAGCGCGGCCGCAGCTATTGCAAGTACAGCTCGCCCACGAGCGGAGTATCGCCATTGCACTCGCGGGTCCGGTCGCACGCCAGCCCACACCGCGCGCTCGTGGCGGTAACGGCAGTGCGCCTGGTCCACAAGACGCTCTCCGACCTCCCTGGCGCCCTGACTCAGGTTTCGCACCGCTTCGAGATCAGGTCCGGGAAATTCGAGTCGCGCCGCGCCGTGCAGATCTCCGACAGCGTAGTTTGCGGCCATAGCTGTCACCTCCTTAGCGAACATTAGTACGACAGATCTAATGCGACAGTAGTACCACGAAACACCTGTTGTGGGCTAGGTTTTTCTCGTACGCATGTCTTATGCTGATCGTGTCTTTCCGGTAGTCATTGACTTTGCCACGGAGGTCCGACACAACACCGGGCCTGCTTCGACCACAACTTCACTTAGCAGTCTCAAAGGAGGAACATATGTCCACTTCCAGCACCACCCGCGAGCCATCAGCGCGCAAAACCAAACTCAGCGTCCGACAGCGCCGCATCTTGGAGGTCATCCGTGCCTCTATTCGCGACCGCGGTTATCCACCCAGCATTCGAGAGATCGGCGAGGAAGTGGATCTCGCCAGCCCTTCTAGCGTCGCTCATCAATTGCGAGCATTGCAGCGCAAGGGCTACATTCGACGGGATCCGCACTTGCCGCGAGCTATGGAAGTGCTCAACCCGGACGCTCCCACAAGTCGCCGTTTAGCGCCGAGTGCCGAGGAGCTCACTGGGCGAGTGAGCCTCGACGACGCTGGTTTCGGCGACGACTCCGGCGAAGCGCTAACCCCCGCTGCCACCATGCTGGTACCGCTGTTGGGAAGAATCGCGGCGGGTGGGCCGATCTTGGCCGATCAAGTGGTGGAGGCAGTTTTCCCACTGCCACAGGAGTTGGTCGGAGACGGCGAACTGTTCATGTTGCAGGTGGTGGGTGAGTCCATGATCGATGCAGCCATCTGTGATGGTGACTGGGTGGTAGTCCGCAGTCAGCCTTCCGCCGAATCAGGCGAGATCGTGGCTGCTCTCATCGACGACGAAGCCACAGTGAAGACCCTCAAGCGGGTAGGTGGACATGCGTGGCTGATGCCGCACAACCCGCGCTTCGACCCAATCCCAGGTGATGACGCCAGGATCCTCGGTAAAGTCGTCTCCGTGCTGCGACGCGTCTAGCGCAATCCGTAGCAAGCGGGTTACTAGCGGTGCTCGCCCGCCAACCGTGTTAACGCCCCGAGCACAGTCGCTGTGTCGGTGGTAGGCCACAACGGTGGCATCGAGCGTTTGATGTAAGCGCCGTAGCCGGCGGTGTGGAGTCGCGAGTCCAGCACTGCGACGACGCCACGATCATCACTGCTGCGAATCAGTCGACCTGCACCCTGTGCCATCAGCAAGGCCGCCCGCGGCACTGAGACCGCAGTGAATCCGTTGCCGCCAGCCTCGGTCACTCGCTTGCTCCGGGCTTGCACAAGCGGATCATCGGGGCGAGGAAACGGAATCCGATCGATTACCACCAGCACACAGGCGTCACCGGGAACGTCCACGCCTTGCCAGAGCGACATAGTGCCCACCAGCACCGACTGCGGATCGTCGGCAAATCGCCGCACTAAGGAGCCGACCGAGTCACCGCGCTGCTGCACTATGACCTCACCACCGGACCAGTCCTCCAAGCGTTCCGCGGCCGCCTCCACACCCCGCCAACTCGAGTACAGCGCCAGCGTGCGCCCGCCCGCCGCACTCACTAACTGCAGGAGTCGGTCCAGCGCAGCGGCCGACGGACCATCCCGGCCGGGGCGCGGGAGATCGGCGGCCACATACAAAATCCCCTGCTTGGCAAAGTCGAACGGCGACCCCACGTCCAGCGCTCGCCACCGTCGAGCAGGTGTGTCCACAGTTGCTGACTCCAGACCCAGATCGCGGGCTACATGACCGAAATCACCGCCCAACGACAGCGTGGCACTGGTCACCACCACCGGCCCGTCTGCCATCAACCCGTCCCGAATCGGAGCGGCCACACTCAGCGGCGCGTGGTAGAGCACCGGCGTGCCCGCCGCCCCAAAACGCGTGACCCACACCACTGCATATTCGTCAGCACCCAAGATTTCGCCAGCCACATCGTGCACGTCTGACAGCGCCGCCGTGGCCCGCGCTCGCCGGGCCACCACATCAGGATCGGTGGTATCCCCACCCGCCAAATCCGTGAGCGCAGCATGACTGGCGTCGCGGACCGCAGCCAATGCGGCGCGCAGACTATCCGGTGCTGGGTCCAACCGGCCGTCTACCGCAAACAACGCATCAGCCAGAGTGGTCGCAGCCTCTTCCAAAACCCCCAAGGTTTCGCGGCTCAGTAAACGCCGGGCACCTGCTGTGGCACGAGTGACGGAGGCAGCGGACAGTTCGACTGTCACCGCACTGGTTGCCCTCTCGGTGAATTCGTGACCTTCGTCCACCACCACCGCGCTGTGCTCCGGTAGCACCGGCACCGACTCCAATGCATGCAGTGCCAGCAGCGCATGATTGGTGACCACAATGTCGGCCGCTCCCGCACGGGCTCGCGCCTGCTCCGGGAAGCACTCGGACCCGAACGCACATTTGGTTGCCCCCATGCATTCCCGCGCGGACACCGAAAACGCCCGCCACACCCGTGGGTCAATGTCGGCGATGTCGTCGCGATCCCCGGTGTCGGTGTGCTCGGCCCATTCACGCACCCGGGCTGCTTGCCTTTCCAGCCGCCCGGCCGCCCGGGCAGTGTCCGGATCGATTTCCAACTGGGCTTCAGTGGGGTCGTGGAGCCGTTGCAGGCACAGATAGTTGGCCCGGCCCTTGAGCACTGCGAAGTTCACCCCGTCATGTCCACTGGCACGCAACGCAGCATCCACCGCCGGCAAGTCACGTGACACCAACTGATGCTGCAGGGCCAGCGTCGCCGTTGCCACCACCACTGGATCGTGACCTGACCGCACATGCTCCACCGCGGGAATCAGATACGCCAATGACTTTCCGGTCCCCGTTCCCGCCTGTACCAGGAGGTGATCGCCGTCGGCTAAGGATTGCGCGACAGCCTCGGCCATCTGAAGCTGACCCGCGCGTGGCTCCCCGCCAATCCCCGCCACCACCGCCGACAGCACGTCGGCATACCCCTCCGGTGATCCCATCAGTCTGCGTCGCCCTCCGCAGCCCCCGCCACCACATGTGCCAACTCCGCAGATACCAACCCCCGAACATGCGTCCCGGTGGCCATGTGTTCGAGCGCAAGCACCTCCCCCTCAGCGTGAATGCGGGCCATGATGTCGCCGCGGTCATACGGCACTGTGGCGTCGATCGCGACCGCCGGATGCGGCAGAGCAACCTCGATCGCTGCAACAAGATCGTTCATCCCCGCCCCAGTGTGGGCGGAGACGAACACCGCATCCGGAGCTGTGCGACGCAATAAACGCAGAGTTTCCGGGTCGGCTATATCGGTCTTGTTCACCACCACGATCTCGGGATGCTCACCCACACCGAGTTCACCGAGCACCTCCCGCACTGCGGTCAACTGCGCCAACGGTTCGGGGTCGGAGCCGTCCAACACATGCACGATTACATCCGCCTCGCCCACTTCTTCCAGCGTGGAGCGAAACGCCTCCACCAGTTGGTGGGGCAAGTGGCGCACAAAACCCACTGTGTCGCTCACTGTGATTTCCCGTCCGCTGGGCAATCGTACTTTCCGGACAGTGGGATCAAGTGTGGCGAACAGGGCGTCTTCCACCAGCACACCGGCCCCTGTGAGTTGGTTCAGCAGACTCGACTTGCCGGCATTGGTGTAACCGGCAATCGCTACCGACGGCGTGTGACTACCTCGTCGCGCTGCCCGCTTGGTCTGGCGTACATCCGACATGCCGGCCAATTCGCGGCGCAGTTTGCTCATTTGAGCGCGGATCCGACGCCGATCGGTTTCCAACTTGGTTTCACCCGGGCCGCGGGTACCGACTCCACCCGTGCCACCCCCAGCGCGTCCACCTGCCTGCCTCGACAACGACTCGCCCCAACCCCGCAGCCGCGGCAGCAAATATTCCATCTGCGCCAGCGACACCTGCGCTTTGCCCTCTTTGCTGCGGGCGTGCTGAGCGAAGATGTCGAGAATCAGCCACGTGCGATCCACGACTTTGACTTTCACCACCTCCTCAAGTTTGCGCAGTTGCCCCGGGGTGAGTTCGCCATCGCAAATGACTGTGTCGGCATCATTGGCCGCGACGATCCCGCGCAACTCGGCAGCTTTGCCAGAGCCGATGAAGGTCGCGGCGTCTGGGGTGCGTCGGCGCTGCATCACCGCCTCCACCACCTGCGAGCCGGCAGTCTCAGACAGGGCTGCCAACTCCTGCATGGAGCGTTCGGCCTGGGCCAGCGTGCCCTTGGTCCACACCCCGACCAACACCACCCGCTCCAACCGGATCTGTCGATACTCGACTTCGGTGATGTCTTGCAGCTCCGTGCTCAACCCGGCCACTCGCCGCAGCGCCGCACGGTCGGCTAGCTCACCGTATTCGGCGTCCAACTCGCCGACATCGGCTCCGGCGTGGTTGCTCACGGTGCCTCCAATTGTTCCGATGCATTGACCCACCAATCATCACGCAGTTCGCCGTCGGCGACCAACACGGCTGGGCCGGTCATGTGGACAGTGTTCGCGGGCGTGTGCACCACTTGCAATATCCCGCCGGGCACGTGCACATCGATCGGCGTGCCCCGAGCGACGCCCCAGTCGCGGCTGACCACCACACCGACTGCACACGCCCCGGTGCCACACGACAAGGTCTCCCCCGAACCCCGCTCCAGCACGCGCATCGCTACCGCCGCAGGTGCGCCCGGGATCTTGCTGACAAACTCCACGTTGGCTCCGCTCGGGAACTCCACCGGATCGAGCTCCACCGCAGTCAGCACCGTCGGCAAAACCTCAAGCGACGACAGTTGCACGACCGCGTGCGGGTTGGGCATACCCAGACCGACAGCAGTCAATTCCTGCCCACCCAGCCCGACCCGCGCCGCAGCCGGAAAACCATCAAACACCGGTGCACCCATATCCACCATGATGTCCCCGGATCGAGGAACCTCCAGCACACGAATACCGCCGCGGGTGAGGATCTCCATCCGCCCGGCGTGCGCCCATCCGCGATCCAGCAGGTAGCGGGCGAACACACGAATTCCGTTGCCGCACATTGTTGCGATTGAACCGTCCGCGTTGCGGTAATCCATGAACCACTCCGGCGCCCCAGGAAACGCCCGGATGTCGATATCGGGGGCTTGCGCGGCACGCTCGGTACGCACCACCCGAAGCACCCCGTCGGCGCCGATCCCGAACCGGCGGTCGCACAGCGCCCGCACGTGCGCGGAGGTGAGGTCCAAAGTGCCGTCGGGGTCGGCGAGCAGCACAAAATCGTTGCCGGTGCCGTGGCCCTTGCTGAAGTGAAGTGTCACGTTGGCAGCCTAGACGCATCGGTGCGATCAGCCAGCCACGCGCGTACTTCTTCGTTGTCGGCTCCTAGTTGCGGTGCCGGGCGCTCATAGCGCACCGGGGTGTCGCTGAGACTGATCGGGTTGGCCGTTGTCGGGACATCGTGCGCATCGGCTCGCATGCTGCGCGCGATCGGCTGTAAGCCCAAAGTTTCAGCTAGCACGAAGGCTTGCCCGACATCGTTGATCGGCCCGCACGGCACGCCGACTTCGGTCAGCCGCCGCTGCCAATGGGCGGCGTCGGCGCGAGCGAACACCGAAGCCAGCGCTGCCTCGAGTTCGCTGCGATGCTCGACCCGCGCCGGGTTAGTCGCGAACCGCTCATCGTCTGCGAGGTGCGCACGCCCCAGCACCGCGCAAAGTTTGCGGAATTGCCCGTCATTGCCGGCAGCCACCACAATGGGCTGGTCGGCAGTGGCAAACGGCTGATACGGCGCGATCGAGGGATGCGCATTGCCCAGGGCCGCCGGAATCACCCCAGCCCCGACGAAGGCGGCCGACTGGTTGACCATCGACGACAACAGGGTGCCAAGAAGGTTCACTTGCACCAACTGGCCGCGGTCGGTTCGGTGCCGCGACTCCAGCGCCGCCAGTACCCCGACTGTGGTGTGCAATCCGGCCAGTACATCGACCAGGGCGACTCCCACCTTGCTGGGCGACCCCGGTTCGCCTGTGATCGACATCAACCCACCCACAGCTTGCACGAGGAGGTCATATCCGGGCAATGCTGCGCCCGCACCATTACCGAATCCGCTGATTTCGGCGTACACGAGTCCGGGGTTACGTGCGCTCACCGTGTCGTAGTCCAAGCCGTAACGCGCCATCTGCCCCGGGCGGAAGTTGTGCATCATCACATCTGCCCGACGCACGAGTTCCCCGGCCAATCCCACATCAGTCGGGTCGGACAAGTCCAGGGTGACGCTGCGCTTGTTGCGATTGACACTCTGGAAGTAGGTGGCCTGGCCGGCGGCGTCAAACGGTGGCCCCCACGCCCGGGTATCGTCGCCCATCCCGGGTCGCTCCACCTTGATCACCTCGGCTCCGAGATCTGCCAACAGCATGCTCGCGTATGGCCCGGCGAGCACACGGGTGAAGTCGGCGATGAGCAATCCGTCTAGAGCTGGCATGACCTCAGACTAAGCGTCCGAACCCACCTGCTCGACACGCTCTACCGCGGCCAGTGCCGCCGCGATCGGCGCAACGGTGGTTGCGGGCAGCCACACCACATCTGGATCACGGGCGAACCAGGACACCTGACGCTTGGCAAACTTCCGGGTGGCCGCCACGGTCTGCTGCTGAGCCTCCTGCTCGCTCATCTCTCCAGCGAGCATGCTCAGTATTTGCCGGTAACCCAATGCGCGCGATGCGGTGGGGCTGCCAGCCAAGCCCGCCAGGCCGCGCACCTCGTCGACAAAGCCGTCCTGCCACATGTGCGCAACCCGAGCCGCCAGCCGCTCGTTGAGGGTCGGGCGAGCCACCTCCAAACCCAAAGTGAGTGCCCGGTACCTCGGCTGCACGCGGGGCAGTTGGGCAGTGAACGGTTGCCCGGTGAGCGTTATCACCTCCAGCGCCCGCACGATTCGCCGTCCGTTGGCCGGCTCAATCTGGCTGGCCGCAGCGGGGTCCAGGGCGGCGAGTCGGGCGTGCAATGCGTGCGGGCCAACTTCCGCCAAATCAGCGTTGAACGCGGCGCGCAGGTGCGGATCGTGGCCGGGAAAGTCCAACTCGTCGAGCACTGAGCGCACATATAGCCCGCTGCCACCCACCAGTATCGGCAGCCGTCCCCGGGCGCGGATTGCTGAAATGCTGGCTGTCGCCTGGTCCCGATAGGCCACCACGCTGGCTGGTTCGCTCACATTCCAGATGTCGAGCACATGATGCGGAATACCGCCGCGATGGGCCAGTGGTACTTTCGCGGTGCCGATGTCCATGCCCCGATAAGTCTGCATGGAATCGGCGTTGACGATTTCCCCACCCAGGGTCTGCGCCAAGGTAATAGCCAACTCGGACTTTCCCGACGCCGTTGGCCCAACCACAGCCAGCACCTCAACGTTCATCTGCGCCCGGTCCAGAACCGCTAGCCGCGGGTGGTGGGCAAGCCCAATGTGACCGTGCTGGTTGCCGACCCGATCACGGTTTGGGGCGTGGCGCAGGCAGTAGCCGAGGGGGTGCGGGCGCGGCGCACCAGCACGACAATCTCATCGGCGACCAAGTGGTGCGGAGCCGCATGTGTCACCTGTGCGGCGACCACGTCACCCGCGGCCAACTCCAGGTCTCCGGGGTGCACGTGCACGAGTCGATTGTCGCGGGCTCGGCCACTGACGCGATGGGTGCGTGCGTCTTTCCGGCCGTCGCCATCGTGCAGCATCACCTCGACCGTGGTTCCCACCAAATCCCGGTTTCCAGCCCAGGCCACTTCGTCCACGACTTCGGCGAGGCGCAGATAGCGTTCGCTGACAACATCGGCAGGCACTTGGTCCGGCATATCTGCTGCCGGGGTGCCCGGTCGTTTGGAGTACTGGAAAGTGAACGCGCTGGCAAACCGGGCTGCGCGCACAACGTCGATGGTGTCCTGGAAATCAGCCTCGGTTTCGCCGGGGAAGCCCACGATGATGTCGGTGGTGATCGCCGCTTCCGGGATCGCCGCCCGCACCCGTTCGATAATGCCCAGATAGCGGGCCTGCCGATAACTGCGACGCATGCGACGCAACACCTCGTCAGAGCCCGACTGCAACGGCATGTGCAGATGCGGCATCACGTTCGGGGTCTCGGCCATGGCGTCGATCACGTCATCGGTGAAATCGCGTGGATGCGGACTGGTGAAACGCACCCGCTCCAAACCGGGGATGTCACCGCACGCCCGCAGCAGGTCTGCGAATGCGCCTTTCACCCCGAAGTCCACCCCATAGGCATTGACGTTCTGGCCGAGCAATGTGACTTCTGCGGCACCCGCATCCACGACGGCGCGGACCTCAGCCAAAATTTCCCCTGGTCGACGATCGCGCGCTTTGCCGCGCAACTGCGGGACGATGCAAAACGTGCAGGTGTTATTGCACCCCACGCTGATCGAGACCCACGCCGTGTGGGCGGAATCGCGAATCGTGGGCAGCGTCGAGGGGAAAACTTCGAGGGCTTCGTGAATCTCCACTTGCGCGCTGCGCGCCACCCGCGCACGCTCAAGTAGGGCGGGTAGGTGGTGAATGTTGTAGGTGCCGAACACGACGTCCACCCACGGCGCTTTGGTGACGATCAGGTCGCGGTCCTTTTGGGCCAGACATCCGCCGACGGCGATCTGCAGGTCTGGGTTGGCCTGTGTCGCCGGACGCAACTGTCCAATGTTTCCGTACAGACGGTTGTCGGCGTTCTCGCGCACCGCGCAGGTGTTGAACACCACCACATCCGGCTCGTGACCGTTAGCAGGAACATAGCCGGCGGCCTCCAACACTCCCGCCATCCGCTCGGAGTCGTGGACGTTCATTTGGCAGCCGATTGTGCGCACCTCATAGCGGCGCGGGCGCAACATGTTGGTCACTGTAGTCATGGCTCCGCGATTCTACGTGGGGCCGGACGGCCGCTAGGCTGCCGCGTGTGATTCCTGTGGTATTCGTGCCCGCTGCGCCTCTGCTCTTGCCTGACGTCAACCCGAGGGCGAACGTCGAAGTTGCCGCAGTCCGAGCCGCGATGCGCACAGCTGTTGCCCAGTTGGTCGCAAGCGACCGGGTGCTGGCGCTATGTGCGTACTGTGACCAGCAACCCGATCGCACCACTGCCGTGCCGACCTGGCAATCATGGCCATCGACGACTGAGCAACTCGAACCGAGCAGTGTCGCGGTGGCACGATGGTTGCTCGCCGAAGTTGGCACCTCGGCCGCTCATATTGTGTCAGTGTCCGGTGCTGCACCCGACTTAGCTGCGGCAGCCAGCGGGATCGTGCTCTCCCCTGGTGACGGCCTACTCGTGGTGGCTGACGGCTCGGCAGGACGCCACGAAAAAGCACCCGGACATATCCGCAGCGGCGCCCATAAGTTCGACGACGACGTTGCCCGGGCATTGGCGCACGGAGACGCAGCAGCCTTACGCGGACTAGATCCCGAGCGGGCCGAACAGGTGTTGTCCTGTGGCGCACCAGCGTGGCGCGCGGCTGGCCACCTGGTGAACGGACATGCAGTGCGATCGTCGGAGTTGCTGCTCACCGCGGACCCTCATCACGTCGCCTACTTTGTGGCCACGTGGCAGGTGGACCCAGACTAGCCGTTCCCGAACTCACCGCCCTCGTGGTCCTCGTCGTTCAATGCCACACCGGCAGCTTTCGCGGCGACGCCCCCGGAGTACCCGCGTCGCATCAACATCCCGATGAGCCGACGTTGACGCACCCGCGCATCCTGACCCGCCAGTGAGCGGGCTTTGCGGCGGGCTAGTGTCACTGCGGTTTCGAACTCGGTGTCGTCATCGATCGCCGCCAGTGCCGCTGAGATATCAGCCTCCGCCACCCCCTTGCGCTGCAACTCCACGCGGAGGGCTCGCCGTGACATCCCGCGATGACCGGTTCGCGCGTTTACCCACATCCGCGCGAACTCGGCGTCATCCACGAGGTTGAGTTCCGTAAATCGGTCGAGCAACGTGTCAGCCACCGCACTCGGGATCCCACGACTGTCCAGCAGGTCCGCTAGTTGCTGCCTCGTCCGCGGTGCTGCCGTCAGCGATCGCAACACGATGGTGCGGGCGACTTCCAGCGGGTCGGCGTTGGGTCCAGCAGCAGCGAGCGTCCCCGGTGTCGGTCCTTGAGCACCCTTGCTACCGCGTCGGACCACGTCAGAGGTCGACCGACGCCACGCTGATGGGCAAGTCCAGATCTGGCGCGATGAGATCAGCATCGTCTACGGCTGGCGCATCCACTTGCGGGCCGATTCCTAACTTCTCCTTGATCCGCTTCTCCAACTCATCCGAGAGATCGGGGTTGTCGCGCAGAAACGCCCGTGCGTTCTCCTTGCCTTGGCCGAGTTGATCGCCGTCGTAGGTGTACCACGCGCCAGACTTGCGCACGAATCCGTGCTCCACCCCCATATCGATCAGACTGCCTTCGCGGGAAATCCCCACGCCATACAGAATGTCGAACTCCGCTTGTTTGAACGGCGGCGCGACTTTGTTCTTGACCACCTTGGCGCGGGTGCGCGATCCCACCGGCTCGGTGCCGTCTTTGAGGGTTTCGATCCGTCGAACATCCAGGCGCACAGATGCATAGAACTTCAAGGCCCGTCCGCCAGTGGTGGTTTCGGGGTTGCCAAACATCACGCCGATCTTTTCCCGAAGTTGGTTGATGAAGATCGCTGTAGTGCCAGTACCCGACAGTGCGCCGGTCATCTTGCGCAATGCCTGACTCATCAACCGCGCCTGCAAACCCACGTGGCTGTCGCCCATTTCGCCCTCGATCTCCGCCCGCGGCGTCAACGCAGCGACCGAGTCGATCACGATGATGTCGATTGCGCCGGAGCGCACAAGCATGTCGGCAATTTCGAGAGCTTGTTCCCCAGTGTCAGGTTGGCTGACGAGCAGCGCATCGATGTCGACGCCGAGCTTCTTGGCATATTCCGGATCCAGTGCGTGCTCCGCGTCGATGAAGGCGGCGATCCCACCGGCAGCTTGTGCACTGGCGATTGCGTGGAGCGCCACAGTGGTCTTTCCAGAAGACTCAGGGCCGTAGATCTCCACGATTCGACCCCGTGGCAGACCGCCGATTCCCAGCGCCACATCGAGGGCGATGGCGCCGGTGGGGATGACATCCATCGGCGGACGGATCTCATCGCCCAAGCGCATTACTGATCCTTTGCCGAAGGACTTTTCGATTGCCCCGAGGGCGGTATCGAGGGCTTTGTCGCGGTCGCTGGCGCGTCCGGGGGTCGCGGTGGCCGCACGGCGGCCGCTGGCGGTGTTGCTGGCCATGGTGTGCCTCTTTCCGGTCGAAAGTGTCTCCGCACATAGTGTGCGAGGACTAAGTGATGTCAGCACGCTAAGTCCGACCTCCGACACAAATCCAGTCTCAATCCCTGGTCTGTGGATGAAACCAAACCGCGTACCAACACTCTAGGCGTACAGACGTTCGATTAGCAGCATTTTTAGCGGCGTGGCGAATCAGCGCATAGTCGGTGGCAGTTCCAGCGTGGTGTACACCGCGCGCCAAACCACGCCAGTGTCCACACCAGCCGCGAGCGCCTGACGCACCGTGCGGCCCTGCAACTCTGCCACCACGAAGCTGTCCGCCCAATACTCTGCGTACTCGGGCCCGAGAGCGGTCGCCATCCGGGCCCAAAACTCAGTCAATCTCACCGGACCATCCTGCCAGGGCACCCGCGATACTGTCGGAGGTCGGGAACAGGATGGGTTCATGGGCAGGATCGAATCGGCATTTGCGGCAATGTCGCCGCCGGCACGAGCATGGTTTCGCCGTGCCTTTGACGCCCCCACCAATGCCCAGCTCGGAGCGTGGGAGGCCATCCGAACAGGTGCGTCCACCTTGGTCATTGCCCCCACCGGCTCCGGGAAAACCCTTGCCGCCTTCTTCGCTGCACTCGACCGCCTGACCACACGCGGAATGCAGCCCCCCATGGGCACCTCCGTGCTCTATATCTCTCCCTTAAAAGCTCTTGCAGTGGACGTCGAGCGCAATTTGCGAGCACCGCTGGCGGGCATTCGGCAAGAAGCCCAACGGCTGAACCTGACGCCACCGGAGGTATCGGTGGGCATCCGCACTGGTGATACCCCCGCCGACGAGCGTCGTCGCCAGCGGCGATATCCGCCAGATATCCTCATCACCACCCCGGAGTCACTGTTCCTCCTGCTCACTTCCGCCGCGCGAGAAACGTTGCACTCGGTGTCCACGGTGATCGTGGATGAGATCCACGCCGTCGCGGGGAGCAAACGCGGCACGCATCTAGCTGTGAGCCTCGAACGCCTAGACGAGTTGTTGCCCGCCCCTGCACAGCGGATTGGACTATCCGCCACCGTTCGACCGGTATCCGCCGTAGCGCGTTTCCTAGGCGGTGCGCAACCGGTAACCGTTGTGGCCGAAGCCAGTCAAAAGGTCCTCGACATCGAAGTCGAAGTGCCGGTGGCCGACCTAGCCGACATCGGCGCCAGCACCGGCCCCATCGAAGGCTCCACTGCCGCCGATGCGGGGCACAGCTCCATCTGGCCGCATGTGGAACAACGCCTCGTCGAACTCGTGCGACGCCACACGTCCACGTTGATTTTTGTCAATTCCCGCAGACTGGCCGAACGACTCACTTCTCGGATGAACGACACCGCCGCTGCGCTCGGAGTCACCACCGACGTCACGACACCGCTGGTACGCGCCCACCACGGTTCAGTGAGCAAGGAACAACGCGCCGTCATCGAAGAGGAACTCAAAGCCGGTCGGCTGCCTGGCGTTGTGGCTACCAGCAGCTTGGAACTCGGTATCGACATGGGCGCCATCGATCTCGTGATCCAAGTGGAAGCACCACCTTCAGTGGCAGCAGGTCTGCAACGTATCGGCCGGGCCGGCCACCATGTGGGAGCGGTCAGCAAGGGTACGATTTTCCCCAAGCATCGGGGCGATCTGGTGGCGGCCGCTGTGGTCGCCGACCTCATGATGAACCGTCAGATCGAGTCATTGCGCCTGCCCGAAAATCCGCTGGATGTATTGGCGCAACAGGTGATCGCAGCCGTCGCCATGGACGACTGGCAGGACGAGGACTTACTGGCCCTCTGCCGGCGGGCCGCCTCGTACGCCACTCTGCCGCACTCGGCCTGGCTGGCTGTCCTCGACATGGTCTCCGGTCGCTACCCCGCGGACGCCTTCGCAGAACTTCGACCACGGATCGTCTGGGATCGCCAGACGGGCACTCTCTCCGCGCGACCAGGCGCGCAGCGGCTGGCGGTCACCTCGGGTGGCACCATCCCTGACCGCGGTCTCTTCGCCGTCACACTGGTGGGATCCGACGGCGGCAAGTTGGGCGAACTCGACGAAGAGATGGTCTACGAATCGCGGGTCGGGGACGTGTTCGCACTCGGTGCCGGCAGTTGGCGGATCGAGGAGATCAGCCACGACCGCGTGTGGGTGTCACCCGCCCCGGGGCAACCCGGCAAGACCCCCTTCTGGCACGGTGACGCACTCGGACGAAGCTTCGAACTCGGCCAGCAGGTGGGTGCATTCATCCGCACACTTGCCGCCGCCACACCCACTGCGGCGCACACCCGTCTGCGCGAGATCGGCCTCGATGAGTTCGCCGCCCACAACGTGATGGCCTATCTAGCTGACCAGCGTGCGGCCACCGGGCGGCTGCCAAGTGACCGCACTGTGTTGCTCGAGCGCTGCCGGGACGAGGTGGGTGATTGGCAAGTGGTCCTCCACAGCCCCTTTGGCGCCCGCGTCCACGCCCCCTGGTCGCAACTGATCGCCGCTCGACTGCGCCAGACCACCGGGATTGACGTGCAGGTGATGCCCGCCGACGACGGCATTGTGCTGCGCATCCCGGACACCGATGATGACCAACTGTGGGCGGAGGTTCGCGAGGCGGTCTTGGTGGATCCCGCTGATGTGCGGCGTGCCATCACCGAGGACATCGCCGGCAGTGCCTTGTTCGCGGCGCGATTTCGGGAATGTGCGGCGCGCGCGTTACTGCTGCCCCGTCGGGATCCGCGCCGACGTGCCCCACTGTGGCAGCAGCGCCAGCGCAGCGCCCAACTGCTGGCCGTGGTTGCGGACTATCCGGAGTTTCCAATCGCCATCGAAGCAGCCCGTGAATGCATGCAAGATGTTTACGACCTTGATGCGCTCACCGAGATTCTCACCGGTCTCGACACTGGCAGCATCGGATTGTATGAGCAGGAATCCGTACAACCCAGCCCCTTCGCCACGTCGCTGCTTTTCGGCTACGTCGCAGCTTTCATGTACGAGGGGGACACCCCGCTGGCCGAGCGACGCGCCCAGGCACTCACCCTCGACCCTTCTCTGCTGGCGGAATTGCTTGGGTCGGAAGAACTCCGCGACCTGCTCGACCCAGATGCTTTGGCCGCTGTGGCAGCAGATGTCGCCTGGCACACACCCGAACGCCGACTTCGACACTTAGAAGACCTCGCCGATGCACTGCGGGTATTGGGACCGCTGACCCTGGCAGACATCGCCGACCGCGGCGGCGACCCCGCATGGGCGCACGAATTGGTGCTCAGCCGACGCGCAATCGAAGTGCACCTATCCGGCGCCCGATTTGCCGCCGTGGAGGACGCTGGACGGCTGCGCGACGGCCTTGGAGTCGCATTACCTCCCGGTCTGCCCGCAGCCTTCACAGAGCCACACCCGGATCCTTTGGCTGAACTCGTCGCCCGCTATGCCCGCACCCATGGCCCGTTCCCCAGCCAGGCGTTGGCGGCAGATTTCGGGCTCGGAGTTTCGGTAGCAGACGACGTGCTGGGCCGACTGGCCACTCGGGGGCTATTGGTTTCGGGCTATTTTCGACCCGAAGATTCCGGAGTGCAGTGGTGCGATGCGCAGGTGTTGCGCCGGATTCGGCGCCGCAGCATCGCGGCACTGCGCCGACAGGCCGAACCCGTGTCACCCGCCACCTACGCCACGTTCCTCACGCAGTGGCATGGCATCACCACAAGCGAAGACAACCGCAGTCCCGTCAGTCGCGCCCCCAACATCCGCAGCCTTGACGCTGGCCTCGAATCGGTGCTGCGAGTGATCGAACAGCTTGCCGGCTACCCGCTGCCCGCCTCGGCTTGGGAAACTCTGGTGCTGCCGACCCGGGTTCCCGGTTACCGCCGCGGAATGTTGGACATGCTCTGCAGCCGTGGCGAGATCATCTGGTGCGGCGCCGGTGCACTGCCAGGTGGGGACGGGTGGGTAACGGCCGCACCCGCTGATGTACCCCAACTGTTGCCCGCACCGGTGCCCGTCGCCGGCGAGATGGCTGCGGCGATTTGTCACGCTGTCGATGCCGGTGGGGGCTGGTTCTATCAGCAGATCATGGACCGGGTGAGCACGGAATTTGGCGCCGGTTTCGACCCAGCGGAGTTCCACCTGGCGATCATCGATCTGGTGTGGGCTGGATGGCTCACCAATGACAATTTCGGCCTCGCCGGGCTGCCACGTCAACCCAAACAGCGGACGCTCGCCAGCTCAACACCCAGCCCAGGTCGACCGCTACGGGCACGCCGCACAGTTGCTCAGCGCGGTCGACCCTCCTCCCATTCCCGCAAGGCCGGCGCACAGGCCACTGGGCGTTTCTCCCTACTCTCCCGCACAGAACAGGACTCCACTGTGCGCGCAGCAGACCTCGCACCATGGCTCCTGGAACGCCATGCGGTCGTGAGCCGCGGCAGCATGACCGGTGAGCGCTATCCCGGCGGATTTGCGTTGGCGTACAAGGTTTTTAGCGCCATGGAAGATGCCGGGTCGGCGGTTCGGGCTTATGCGGTGGAGGGATTGGGAGGTGCCCAGTTCACCACGATTGGCATCATCGACCAATTGCGTGATTCCGACCTGCAGCGGCGCCGCGCCACCGAGACCGGCACGTCCTGCGCCACGCCGGTGGTGTTGGCGGCTACGGATCCCGCTCAGCCTTACGGCGCAGCATTGAGTTGGCCACCACGAATCGCCGAGGACCTCGGCCATCGACCTGGCCGGAAGGCTGGCGCAGTGGTCGTCCTCAACGATGGAAGTCCCGTCATATTTCTCGAGCGCGGCGGTAAATCGATGCTGTCTTGGCCAGCGCCAGCAGAACATCTGACTGCTGCCGCCACCGCGCTGGCCACATCGGTGCGCCGCGACCAACTTCCGCCGCCGTATCTCAACCGCATTGATGGGGTTAATGCACTGATATCCCCGATCGCGCCAGCCCTGATTGCCACTGGGTTCGTCGAAACGCCGCGTGGTCTGCGACTACCCCGATCATGAATACCCGTCGAACTGCACAGGTGCACCATGCCCGAAGGTGACACTGCCTGGTTGGTGAGTTCGAGGCTGCATGAAGCGCTGGTGGACCAAACGATTTCTCGCTGCGACCTGCGAGTACCCAGCGCAGCCCAAGCGAGCCTGATCGGAGCGACGGTGGTGGGGGTCAGTCCGCGGGGCAAACACATCTTGCTGCGGGCTCGATTCCCCACTCCCCGCACAGGACCGGGCGCCATCTCCCCCACGCAGGACTGGACGCTGCACTCCCATCTGCGCATGGATGGCGAATGGCACCTGTATCGCGACGGCAGCAAGTGGCGCGGCGGCCCGGGCCACTGGATTCGGGCGGTGGTGGGTTCGCCGACGTGGACGGCCGTGGGCTACCGATTGGGCATGCTCGATCTGTTGCCGACAGCCGCAGAGGACAGAGTGGTGGGGCACCTCGGGCCGGACCCTTTGGGTGAGCATTACGACGCGATTGCAGCCCGTCGGAATCTGATCACAGACCCACAGCGACCGGTGGGAGAAGCCCTCCTCGATCAGCGCAACGTCGCTGGGTTCGGCACGAACTTTGTGTCCGAAGCGTGCTTCGTTGCTGGATTTTCGCCGCTGACGCCCGTGGCCAATGGAGTCGCTGAGCAGGTGTTGGGCGTGGCCGAGCGCATGATCCGGGCCAATCGCGGTCGAGCAATCAGAGTGACCACCGGCCGGGCGCGACCTGGCGAGGCAGCGTGGGTCCACGGTCGTCGCACCTGTTTGCGGTGCGGCAGCGTTTTGGCACATGCCGAAGTTGGGATTCCGCCGACCCAGCGGTCCATAGCTTGGTGCCCACGGTGCCAGGACTGATAATCAGGAAACTCACGGGTGGCAAATGTGACGTGCCTGGAATACGGCGCCCGTGCGCTCGGTTGTGGTGGCCGGATGCTCAGTTGCTCAGTTGCAGGTATCCTGTTGCGGGAAGGAGGGAGTCCCATGGTTGTTCTACGAAGTGTGATCGGCGATGAATTGCGAACACGTCGACTCGGGCAAGGCCGCACCTTGCGCGACGTCAGCGGCGCGGCCCGGGTTTCCCTCGGGTATCTCAGTGAAGTGGAGCGCGGTCAGAAAGAAGCCTCCAGCGAATTGCTCTCGGCAATCTGCGGTGCTCTGGACGTGAGTTTGTCAGATGTTTTGCGTTCCGTGAGCGACAAAGTTGCACACGACGAACGTCGCGCCCCAGTGGCCTGAATACTTACCACATGCCCATCATTCACACCCCCCTGCCGGAAAACGAACGGACAGTCGCGGTGGCCGCGCTGCAGGCCCTGCTGGTGGACCTGTGCGCCTATGACTTCGTGGTGCAACAGAACCGCTGGTCTGTGGTGGGGACAGGGGCCCACGATCTCAGCGTCCGCCTCGACGATTGCCGACACGAGATTCACCAGGCTCAGCAGCGGGTGGCCGGCAGGTTGTGTGTGTTGGATGCACCCGGAGCCTGGCGCCCGGCGAGTTCCCCGATCGCTACCCCGGTAGAAGGGTGGTGTGAAGTCACCACAGCGGTTGAGTCGCTACTCCACGCTGCATCTGTATGTGTCATGCGTGTGCGCGACCGTCTCAGTGCCGTGTTCGCTGCCGATCCGGTGACCGCGTCCGTTGTCACTGAGATCCTGGGAATGCTGGAATTTCAAGCATTCCAATGGCAGTCCGCCGGGGCGACGTGGACCTCCCGCGGTATGCACGGCTCCTAGGCCGCCAGGTCTCTGCGAGCCGGCACCGATCCTCAGGCGTCGCTGTCGTACGCGCTCATTCACCCAACACATATTCGGCCAACAGTTCCACAGCTCGCGCCACAGTCTGCTCTCGGATCTCATTGCGGTCACCGGACAATTGCAGTCCCCGCACCGACGACACGCCAGCTGCCGAGTCCGACACTGCCACGAACACCAAGCCGGGCCCGATGTCCTCTAAGGGCGCGGGACCAGCCACTCCAGTGCTAGAGACTCCGATATCGGCTCCGAGCCGACGCGCCACCCCGGCCGCCATGGCTGCGGCCACCTCTGGATCGACCGGTCCGCGCTCGGCCAGCAGCCGACGATCGACGCCTAGCACCTCGGACTTCAATTCGGTGGCATACGCCACGACACCACCTCGAAACACTGCCGATGCCCCCGGCACCGACACTACCGCCGCCGCCAATAATCCGCCCGTGAGCGATTCTGCGACGGCCAGAGTCTTTCCAGTACCTGCCAACCCGGCCACAATCCGGCTAATCTCGGTGGGTTCAACCATCTTCGCTGCTCCTTCGGGGCCGATGATGACGCAGGTCGTTGGCTGGCGAGCGGTGCGCGCGTCAGGACGGTCGCCGGTGCAGCCGGATCGCCCGCACCGCGTAGTCCAGTCCGGTGACCACGGTCAGCACCAGCGCCACGCCCATCACCAGCACCGCCACAGTAGCCGCCCATCCGGTCAGCGGTAGTAGGTAGAGCACGATCGCGACAATTTGCACGACGGTCTTGAGCTTGCCGCCGCGACTCGCCGCGATCACACCCTTGTTGATCACCCAGAAGCGCAACACCGTCACGAGCACTTCCCGCCCCAGGATGACCAATGTCACCCACCAAGCCAGCTGACCCAGTGCACTCAGGCCGATCAAGGCGACGCCCGTGAGCAACTTGTCGGCAATGGGGTCGGCGATCTTGCCGAAGGTCGTCACCAGATTGCGTTTGCGGGCTAGATAGCCATCGACGAAATCAGTGATCGAAGCCAGTACAAAAATCACCGTGGCGATCACCCGGGCGGTCGCATTGGTGCCTTCCTGCCACATCAGCGCGACCGCAAACGGGACCACCAGCAGCAGCCGCAACATGGTGAGCGCGTTGGGAAGGTTGACCAACCCCGAACTGCTCACGGGGTCAGTGATGCGATCTGGTGGCCGCGAGATCTGCGGACTCATGACCGCAGGCGCGCAATCAAGTCGACGCCATCGGCTGCGATGAACTCGACGTCCAAGACGTCGCCCACGGCCAGTGCGATATCTGAACGCACGAACGTGGCGGCATCCTCCGGGCCTTGATGTTCGGCACGGCCTTCCGCCCCACCTTCGGCCACCGCCGAAACCAGCACCCGGCCGGTATCGCCGACGCGATCTTGGGCGCGCTGCACCATCAATTCGTCTACCAAGGAACTGACCTGCTCCACGCGGGCCCGCACTTCTACCTCGTCAAGATGGTCGGGCAGGCCCACGGCCTCGGTGCCTTCTTCGTCGGAATACCCGAATACACCCACGGCGTCGAGTTCGGCGGCCTCCAAGAAGCCGCACAGTTCGTCAATGTCCTCGTCCCGTTCACCTGGGAAACCGACGATGACATTGGAGCGCAACCCGGCGTGTGGAGCGGCCTGGCGAATGAGTTGGATCAAGTCCAGAAACTCCGTCGTGCCGCCAAACCGCCGCATCTTACGCAGCACCTGCGGGCTGGCGTGCTGGAAACTCAAGTCGAAGTAGGCCGCCACACCCGGCGTGCTCGCGATCGTCGACACAAGATCTGGCCGCATCTCGGCTGGCTGCAAGTAGGACACCCGCACCCATTCGATCCCAGGCACCTCCCCCAAGCGCGGCAACAGCTTTTCCAACAACCGCAGATCGCCGAGGTCCTTGCCGTACGACGTGGAGTTCTCACTGACCAACACCACTTCCCGCACCCCCTGCGCAGGCAAACCGCGCACTTCGGCGAGGATCGCCTCCGGTGGGCGGGAGACGAATGATCCGCGAAACGACGGGATCGCACAGAACGAACAGCGCCGATCACACCCGGCGGCAAGTTTCACCGGCACGCTGGCACCGCGGGCGAGCAAGCGGGTTCCGAGTGGTGCAAATCCTGGCGTGGGCACCGGTGCCGCGGCCGCTCGGGCTACCGGCGCGATCGGAAGCCGCGTGCGACGATCCCGGGGCGTATGCGGAACCAACGCCCGACCAGCGAGGATGTCGACCAACCGGGCATCGATGTCTTCATAGTCATCAAAGCCGAGCACCGTAGCCTCGGGCAGTGCCGCGGCCAGTTCCGCCCCATAGCGTTCAGCCATGCACCCCACGGCCACCACTCGGGCACCGTCGTCGGCGACGTCCAACAGGGTGTCGATGCTGTCGCGTTTTGCCTGTTCGATGAATCCGCAGGTGTTGACGAGCACCACCTCCGCACCCGCAACCTGTTCGGAGATCTCCCACCCGGCACCGTGCAGCCGTTCGGCGAGTTCCTCGGAATCGACCTCATTCCGGGCACATCCAAGGGTGACCAGGGCCACACGGCGGGCATTCGGGGGCCGATCCCCAGCGATGTGGGCGTCGAGCGCCTGCTCAGCCACGCAGATCCGCCAACACCGCCGGTAGATCATCGGGCAACACGAGCACATCGCGAGCTTTGCTGCCTTCAGACGGGCCGACGATGCCGCGGGTTTCCATCAGGTCCATCAACCGGCCGGCCTTGGCAAAGCCCACGCGCAGTTTGCGCTGCAACATGGACGTCGAGCCAAACTGAGTGGTGACCACGAGTTCCACCGCGGTGCATAGCAGGTCCAGATCGTCGCCGATGTCGTCGTCGGCGCTAACCCGATTGGCGGCGGCTACCACGACTTCCTCGCGATACTCCGGCCCCATCTGGGATTTGCAGTGCGCCACCACGGCGGCGATCTCGTGGGCGGGGATAAACGCCCCCTGAATCCGGATCGGCTTGCTGGCACCCATCGGGGAAAACAGCCCATCGCCCTGGCCCACGAGTTTGTCGGCCCCCGGCTGATCGAGAATCACCCGACTGTCGGTCACGCTGGAAGTAGCGAAGGCCAGCCGGCTGGGCACGTTGGCTTTGATCAGTCCGGTGACAACGTCCACACTCGGGCGTTGCGTAGCCAGCACCAAGTGGATTCCAGCCGCCCGTGCCAACTGGGTGATTCGCACGATGGCGTCTTCGACGTCTCGGGGAGCGACCATCATCAGGTCGGCTAGTTCATCGACGATCACGACGAGATAGGGGTAAGGCTCCAGCACACGCTGGCTGCCTGGTGGCGGGGCGATTCGTCCGTCACGCACGGCCCGGTTGAACTCGTCGATGTGGCGAATTCCGAAAGCTGCGAGGTCGTCGTAGCGGGTATCCATCTCCTTGACCACCCAGGCCAGCGCGTCTGCGGCCCGCTTGGGGTTGGTGATGATCGGAGTGATCAGGTGCGGCACGCCCTCGTAGGCGGTAAGTTCCACCCGCTTGGGGTCCACCAGCACCAGCCGCACCTCTTCCGGGGTGGCGCGCATCAACAGGCTGGTGATGATCGTGTTGATGCAACTGGACTTGCCTGAGCCGGTGGCTCCGGCGACCAGCAGGTGGGGCATCTTGGCCAAGTTGGCGCACACGAACCCGCCCTCAACGTCCTTGCCCAACCCCACCAACATCGGATGGTGATCGGAGACCGCGACTTGCGAGTTGAGCACGTCGGCCAGAGAAACGATTTCGCGATCGGTGTTGGGGATCTCCACCCCGATCGCGGATTTTCCTGGAATCGGCGAGAGGATCCGCACGTCGGTGCTGGCCACGGAGTAGGCAATGTTCTTGCTCAACGCGGTGACCCGCTCGACCTTCACGCCCGGGCCAAGTTCCACCTCGTAGCGGGTAACCGTCGGGCCCCGGGTGAAGCCGGTCACCCGGGCATCGATGTCGAACTGCGTAAGCACCTCGGTGAGGGCAGCCACCACCGCATCATTGACTTTGGTGGCCGACTTCGGCGGTGGGCCCGCCTGCAACAGGCGTGGGTCGGGCAGCGTGTACATCCCGGAATCGGCAAGCTCCAACTGTTGGCCCTGCCGGAACGGACCCTGATCGGCGGCTTTCGCCTGGCTGGGGGTCTCCAGCAAGGGTGCGGAATCCTCCAGCCCCATCACGATGTCGATTGCATCAGGCTGACGGGTGGGCGCTGCTGCGCTGGCGGCGCGCCGGGCACTGCGAGTACGGGCAGGGTCCGGTTCAATCGCCACCGGCGAGTCGAACGGCACCGGACCCGCAGGCGGCACGGGCTCGCCCCCCGCCACCACCCGACCGGTCTTGGCCGAGCGGATCCCCGCGGCCCGATCACGCACGAACAACGCTGCCTGTCGGGTCCGGGCCCACACCACCTTGGGCGGCGTGCTGGTGATCAACATGGCCGACACGCCAAAAATCGCCAGCATGATGAACATCGTCAGCCAAACCCCGAGCAACCCCACCAAAGGCGCAGTCACCAACCAGCCCACCCAGCCGCCGCCCGCGCGCATGGCCGCGGCACCGTCTGCCGGAATCGGCGCCCCAGCGGCGCACTGCCAGAGCCCGAGCGTGGACAGGATGGCCAACAGCCACCCCAGTTTCACCGAATTCGGGGTGCGTTGATCCGGCACCCGCCACAGATGCCAGGCGGAGATCATCAAACCGATCGGCACCAGGACGGCGAGTCGACCAAACGCCCCGGCCACCACCGCGGTCACTGCCCCCTCGAGCGCACCGCCGAACCCGAACCATCCGGTGAGTGCGACCAGGATGGCCGCAATGAACAACGCCAGCGCCCAGCCATCAAAAGATCGGGTCGGTTGCGGGTCCGCCTTACTGACCTTGCGAACAACATTTCCCAACGCTTTGCCGGTGCCGAGCCACACCCGCTGCACCGCCACAAACACACCCGCACCTACTGCGAATGCAGTGCTGCCGGAGGACTGGGAACGCTGCCGGGTTGGACTGCTGGCGGGTCGGCCGCCCGCTCCCGAGCGGGGAGTTGATCGCGTCGGGCGACCGTTCCCGCGTGGGGATTTGGAGGTCTGAGTTGCCATGGGCAGGAGCCTAACCTTCCCTCATGTCGGGGTCGCAGATGAACACGCATCGAAGCGTAGAGGCTACTCCTCCACGACCACGGGAAGGATCATTGGACGTCGGCGATGTTGGCTGCTCACCCATTTGCCGACCACTCGGCGGGCGATCTGTTGCAGTTGACGACGGTCGGCATCGCCGGCTGCCATCGCCGACTCCAGCGCGTCGCGTACCCGCACGGCCACCTCGTCGAACACTGCGTCGTCCTCACTGAAGCCGCGCGCGTGGAATTCCGGCCCCAGCGCCACCTTGCCGTTAGCGGCATCCACCACGACGAACAGCGAGATGAACCCTTCCTCACCGAGAATCTTCCGGTCGGTCAACGAAGCTTCCGAAATGTCACCCACCGACGAGCCGTCCACGTAGACATAGCCACATGGGACTGCACCCACGATGCTCGCGCGGCCGGCTGCAACATCGATCACAGTGCCATCGTCGGCGATGTGGACACGGTCGGCTGGCACGCCGGACTTCATCGCCAACCGGGCGTTGGCTCGCAGATGCCGAGGTTCGCCGTGCACCGGCATGACGTTGCGGGGCTTGACGATGTTGTACACATACAGCAGCTCCCCAGCAGCCGCGTGACCGGAGACGTGCACAAAGGCATTGCCTTGGTGCACCACTCGGGCGCCGATCCGCGTGAGGCCGTTGATCACCCGATTCACGGCATTCTCATTGCCGGGGATCATGGAGGACGCCAACACCACGGTGTCACCTTCGGTCACCGTGAGTGCGTGATCTCGGTGCGCGATCCGACTCAGGACGGCCATCGGCTCCCCCTGCGATCCGGTGCACACGAGCACCATTTCATCGTCGGGCAGTTCGCCCAGCCGATCGCTGGCCACCAAGGTGTCGCCGGGAATCCGGATGTAACCCAGGTCGCGGGCCACGTTCATGTTGCGCACCATGGACCGGCCGACGAACGCCACTTTTCGCCCGCGCGCAGCCGCGGCGTCGATCGCCTGCTGTACCCGATGCACATGCGAGGCGAAGCACGCCACGATGATCCGGCCTTCAGTCTCGTCGAACACCTGCTCGAGCACGGGCAGAATGTCGGCCTCGTGGGCGACGAACCCGGGCACTTCGGCATTGGTGGAGTCCACCATCAAGAGATCCACCCCCGCATCGCCGATGCGGGCGAGCGCGTTGAGGTCGGTGATGCGACCGTCGAGCGGCAACTGGTCCATCTTGAAATCGCCGGTGTGCACCACGACTCCGGCCGTCGTGGTGATCGCCACCGCGAGCGCATCCGGAATGGAGTGATTGACAGCGACGAACTCCAGACCGAACGGTCCAACCTGCTCGCGTTGGCCTTCAACAACCTCCACCGTTTCCGCGGTGATGCGAAACTCCCGCAATTTGGCCCGCACAAACGCCAGAGTGAGCCGGGATCCCAGCAAAGGGATGTCTGGACGCATCCGCAGCAGGTAGGGCACCCCGCCGATGTGGTCCTCGTGGCCATGGGTGAGCACCACCGCGACCACGTCGTCGAGCCGGTCTTCGATGTAGCTGAAGTCGGGCAGGATCAAATCCACCCCAGGTTGGTCGTCTTCGGGGAAGAGCACCCCGCAGTCAACGATCAGCAACTGCCCGTTGATCTCGAACACGGCCATGTTGCGTCCGATTTCCCCGAGACCGCCGAGGGCGACGATGCGCAATACGCCTGGTTCCAACTTCGGGGGCAAACTGAGCCCGGGGTGCGGATGGGCGGCGCCGGTCATTGCTGCTCCCCTGCTGTCAGGTCCACCCCGGCCGCCGCAAGATCCGCGCGCAGAGTCTGCAACTCAACAGCCGTGGCAGGCAGCAGCGGCATCCGCGGCGGTCCGGCGGGCAATCCCTGCATCGCCAAGGCAGCCTTGGTCAACGTCACTGCGGGTGCCCGGAATAGGCCCACCGACACCGGTTCGGTGGTGAAGAAAATCTCGGTGGCCCGGCTGACGTCACCGGCGACGAAGGAGTCGCGCATGGCCTTCAAGCGGGGCGAGATCACGTGGCCGGTAACACTGACGAACCCCACCGCCCCGATGCTCAGCAGCGGTAGATTGAGCGCGTCATCGCCGGAGTACCAGTCCAGATCGCTGGCCCGCAGCACCGCCGTGGCCGCGGCCAGGTCACCCTTGGCGTCCTTGACCGCCACGATGCGGGGATGTTCCGACGCGCGCAGCAAAGTGTCCACCGAGATCGGGATCCCAGAGCGACCTGGGATGTCATAGAGCATGACGGGTAACTCGGTGGAGTCGGCGACAGCCCAAAAATGCGCCAGCACCCCTGCCTGGGAGGGCTTGGAGTAATACGGCGTCACCACCAAGAGGCCATCAGCCCCGGCGGCGGCGGCATGGTGGGCTAGTTCCATCGTGTGCACAGTGTTGTTGGTGCCCACCCCGGCAATGATGCGAATCTCCGAGCCGACCGCCGCGCGGACCACCCGCAGCATCTCGGCTTTCTCGACGTCGGTGGTGGTGGGGGCTTCACCGGTGGTGCCGTTGATGACCAGCGTGTCATTGCCCTGCGCGATCAGGTGGGCGGCGAGTTCTGCGGCACCGTCGTAGTCGACGGCGAAGTCGTCGGTCATCGGGGTGATCATCGCCGTGGCGATGTTGCCCAGGCGGGGCACAAGGGGCGTCGGCATGGTGCTCAGGCTACCTGGCTGAACAGATGTCACGGTGCGACGCGACCGTGCGATTCGAAAGCAGCGTGGGTCATTGGCATCAGGGCGGCCCATTCGGCTTCCATCGCATCGGCCACCATTTCGATCTCGCGCTGCGGGTAGGACGGGTAGGCACTGCCGGGCCGCTTGGTGCGCAGGGAGAGGAAGTTCATCAAGGCGCGGGCGTTCATCGTGACGTACATCGACGAATAGGTGCTCACCGGCAGCACGATGCGGGCCACCTCGCGAGCGACCCCGGCGGCGAGCATTTCCTGGTAGGCCGCATAGGCATGCGAGCAGGACTCGCGCACGGATCGCTCCACGAGTTCATGCTGGGCGGTGGTGCCGGGGACGAATTCGTAGGCGCCCGGGCGGCCTTCCTGTACGAGGTTTCGGTCCGGGCCCGGGGTGTAGAACACCGGCCGCAACTCGCGGTAGCG
>CAZVKB010000026.1:0-5688 GCA_964627505.1 uncultured Actinomycetes bacterium
GGTGTCATGACCCTCAACGGTGTGCAGGTCCGGCGGGACTACCTGGGTGCGGCCGTGCGCAGTGTCGTGCAACTCACGCTGGTGGCGCTGATTGTGGCGTGGGTGTTCGTCCATCCGGCTGGGGTGGGCGGGTACTTGCTGGTGATGCTGGTCGCGGCGTCGCTTACTTCAGCGCGTCGGGTGCACCTGTCGTGGCGGGAAGCGTGGCTGTGCGCTCTGCCGATAGCCGTGGGGGCTGCGCTGGCAGTCGGACCTGTGCTGATTACCGGGGCGCTGCCGGTGGAAGCGCGCACGGTGCTGCCGTTTACCGCTCAGATCATCGGTGGCTCCATGACCGCGGTATCGCTGGCCGGCGGCCGATTTCGGGACGATGTGCTCACCGAGTGGGAGGTGGTCGAGGGGTATCTCGCGCTTGGCGCCACCGCCCGCCAAGCGGTGTCTGCGGTGGGGCGCCGGGCTGTGGAACGGTCCTTGATTCCCTCCCTCGATCAGATGCGTAGCGCTGGGTTGGTGGTGCTGCCGGGGGCGTTTGTCGGGATGCTGCTCGGAGGGGCGACTCCGGCGGAGGCGGCGCAGGTACAACTGTTGGTGCTGTTTGCGCTGATGGCTGCCGCGACCACTGCGGCAACCACGGTGGTGTGGTTGTTGGCCCCGCGGTACGGATCTCGACGGCCGGGGAGTCCGGTGGTCGGCTCGGCGCAGTCTGGCTGACCCCGCGCGCGAATTGGTGGCCGTGGACACCACACTGGCAGGGTGTGGATGGAGATTGTGGGGCTGCTGGCGGCGTCATTGCTGATGGCCGCCAGCGCGCCGCAATTGCTGGCCGTGCTGCGTGGCGATGGCCACGGCGTCAGCCTGTTGACATGGATCCTCTTCTTGGCCAGCGGCACTGTCTGGCTGGTGTTCGGGATCAAATTGGAGTCGTTGGCGTTGATCGTGGGTAACGTCGCGGGAGTGTTGGCCTATCTGCTTTTGGTGGCGGCCATTGTCTGGAAGCGATGGCGCCGGGCCTGGCTGAGCGCGCTCGTGGTGCCGCTGGTGGGGGTGGCGACGCTGCTGGCAGCCGCAGTGCCCACGCAGGTGCTTGGGTGGATCGGTGTCGTGATCGGCTTCTCGCTGGCCGTGCCGCAACTGCTGGCGTCGATCCGCAATTGGCGCCGCCGGGAGAGTTCCGATGTTTCGCTGTGGACGTGGGCGATGGTCTTGGTGGGCCAGGCGCTGTGGCTGAGCTTTGGGGTAATGATGGGGCAGCCGACGGTGGTTGCCGTCAACATCGTGTCGGCGGCGGCCGGTTTGGGGGTGGTGTTTTTTGAGACCCGGGGAGTCCGGGCGATACCGCGAGGTTCTTGAGTTCCACGCAGAGTCGGAGCGCGTCACCCGCAGTTTGCGGGTACGGCACTCAGACCTTGAGATCCGCCGGACCCGGCAGGTGGGAGCCACGAGTGGGGGTGGCGGGCATGTCAAGGGTGGAGGGGGGCCCATCAGCAGCAGGTGTGGTGGCGCTGTGATATTCGGAAGCTGGCGCGGGCTTCCCGAAGAGCCAACCCTGTCCCAACGTCCAACCGGCCGCGGTCACCAATGTTGCTTGCTCTGCGGTCTCGATCCCCTCGGCCACAGTGACCAAGCCCATGGCGTCTGACATGCCAGCCAGCCCGCTGGCGATGCGGAAGGCGGTGGTGTCGCGACTGGTCATGGCGGAGGTGAACGACTTATCGAGTTTGATTCCGGTCAGGGGCAGATCGCGCAGATGCGCCACGGAAGAGAATCCGGTGCCGAAATCGTCGGCCCATAGACCCACGCCGGCGTCCACCAGGCGCACGAAATTGGAAGTACTGCTGGAGTCGAGGTTGGCCAGCGTGGTTTCGGTGAGTTCGACCACGAGTCGACCTGGGTGCGCCGAGTTGAGATCGAGGATGAGATCGACGAACTCCGGGAAGGATCGCGACGTCACGTGGGCGCCAGACACGTTCACAGAGACCTGATGATCAGCGGGTAGACAGAGCGAAAACTCCGCGGCATGCCAAGCGGTGATCAAGCCGATGCGGTGGATGATGGGGGCGCTGGTCTCGGCGGTTTCGATCCACATCCCTGCGGGCATCACGCCGTGTTGCGGGTGTCGCCAGCGCACCAGCGTTTCGTAGCTGACTGTGGTGCCATGCGGCAGCGTCACGATCGGTTGGAACCACGCCTCGATCTGGTCGTGGGTGGTGTGACGCAGGATCTCCCGCAACTCGTTCAACAGCGCCATTTGTTGGCGCTCGCGCGCGTGGAATTCGGCTTCGTAGATCCGCGATTGACTGGTACCTGCCCGTTTTGCCTGAGCCAGAGCGGCTGAGGCATTCCGGATGATTTCCTCGGATTGCCGATCATGGCTCTGTGGGTCGTCCGGTGTCGAGTCAGCGGTGTCGGGATTGACGATGACCAGGCCGACACTGGCACTTGTGGGCACCATGATGGAACTGCAGGCAAAGTCCCGATCTAGCAAGCTGATGAGGCGATCTCCCAAACGCTGCGCCGCCGCGTTGGGGTCGCCGTTGCGCACGGGTAGCAGCAGCGCGAATTCGTCACTTCCCAGCCGACCGACGTCGCCGTGGTCGGTGACATCGGTCAGGATCCGCGCGACCCGGACAAGTAGTTCGTCCCCGATTGCTTGGCCGTAGGCCTCATTGGTGGTCTTGAACCCGTCAATGTCGACGATGGCCACGAGGATTGCGTTGGCGTTGCGGGCCGCGAGGTGACGGCTCAGTGCAGCGATGATCTCGTGCCGGTTGAGCAGTCCGGTGAGAGCATCGTGCTGAGTCTGAAACGACAGCCTGCGCTCAGCCAGCACAACCGCAGTCACGTCCACAAGTTGTTCGAGTACCGCGTTACCCTCATCGAGATCGGGATTGGCCACCGGAGTGATCGTGGCATCAACGATCACAGGTTGGCCATCGCTGGCTCGATACTCGCGTCGCTCGGACCGCGGTTGGCCGCCGACGAGCATGTCATCCCACCACACCGGCAGTTCGCCGCGGCGGGTCTCACCGGCTACTCGATGATCAAATCGACGTCCGCGCAGTTCCTCTGCGTTGCTGGCGAATAGTCGCTCGTAGGCGGGGTTCACCTGCATGATCAAGCCCTGATCGTCGAGCACCGCCATGGCGAGTGCAGCGTGGTTGAGCACGCGATCGAAGGTGTCATCCGCTGCGGTGCGGGTTGCCTGGTCAGCTGCCCGGCGCTGCTGGACGGCTGCGTACCACACGGTGAGAGCGGCCAATGCCAACAAAGCCAGTCCCTGCACGATGAATGCGCCCAACTGGGCCCTTTCCACATTCCCGGTACTTCCGACGACCACTCGGTACACCACGGCAGAGGCCAAGGTCGCCAGCACGAGAGTGGCAAACACGATGACCACCAACGGCCACGTGTGCGTGGTGAGCAGTGGTCCGAGCGGTAAACGGAATGGGCGAGCAGTAACCCCGGCGAAGGTCAGGAGGAACAGCGCGAACGCGGAGAGTGCCGTAGTGGCGGGACGAGAGTTGAAGAAGTGTGAAACGTCGTAGACCTCCGGGTAAATAACCGTGGTCATCACCCACAAGGCGGCGCTGCCGGCAAGCAGGAAGGACCACGCTGACGTCATGGTCGCCCATCGGGTATCCCACCCCAGGGCGAGCACACCCACGCAGATCACGAAGGCGAACAACAATGTGACCTGGGTGGGGCGCCCATTGTTGGGCAACGTCGAGAGGTCGACGGGCCCAAACGATAGGGCGCCATCAAGGCCCGGGACGAGGATTCCAGTGGACTCTTCGAAGAACAGCAGCAACACCAATAGGAGGGCAATGACACTGATGGCATTGGCCGTCAGGCGCAGGCGCCTGCGGTCGGGAGCGGCCACTCGCAGGATGAGTCCAACTGCGAGCAGGGACATCAGGAACGGGCTCCAGGCCCGCTCCAAGTGGCCATCTGCTAGGTAACTGGCGAGCTCTCGACCCAATGCGGTGATCAGTACGAGGCCAGCGCACACGATCGTGGTCAACTGGAATCCGCGCGGACCGCGGTCCCCATTGTGGTTGACCATGGTGACGCGACCGCGGGTACTCGCGGCGCCGTCACTGATCATGTACAGACTGTATGCGAGTCTGCGAGGTGAAACCAGATTGTCCGACATTCCGCTGGGCGTAGCCCAGTAGTCGACCTGGACGCCATGAGTTACCCCGCGAGCAGGCTAAGGCGGACCTGGCGGACCTGGCGGCGGGGGTTGTCGATGTTGGGATCGATCAAGCACACCGACTGCCAGGTGCCCAGCAGCAGCCGCCCCCTGAGTACCGGGACGGTGAGCGAGGGTGTGATGAATGCCGGCAGCACATGGTCGCGGCCATGGCCGAGCGATCCGTGGCGGTGGCGGTAGATATCGGCGGTTGGCAGCAGCCGTTCGAGCGCCGCTGCGAGGTCTGGCTCAGAGCCGGCGTTGGTTTCGATGAGGGCGAGGCCGGCGGTGGCGTGGGGGACAAAGATTGACAGCAGTCCTTCGTCGCTGGGTGCCAGCCAACGGGTGATCATCCCGTTGAGGTCGTGCACCAGGGTTGAGCCGGTGTCCAGGTCGAAGACATCTGTGCGCATGGGGGTCCAATCTGACGATCCGGATAGTCATGCCGGTGCTGGGTGCATGGTGCGTGGTGCAGTCGGTTCAGTGCGCCGGTGCAGGATGCAGGGTGCACGCCCGGTATGCGTGGTGCAGTCGCGGGTTGCTGCCCTCAGGCCGAAACCCAGACCTCGTACCCACCCGGTTTCAGTCGGGTGCGACCGGAGTGCCGGTTTGCGACTGAAGTTTGTGGTCGTATTCAGTGGTTTCGGTCGCGGGGATCGTTTGTGGTCGTTTTCACGGGTTTCGGTCGCAGGCGCGGTTTCGCCTCCAGGTTGGACAGCCCATTCCAGGCCAGGTTCACCAAGTGCGCCGCAAGATCGTCGCGCTTGGGTTTCTGCACGTCCACCCACCACACGCCAGTGGCAGCCACCATCCCGACCAGCATCTGGGCGTACATGTCAGCCTGCTTGGGATTGAGGTGACGCTCATCGAACTCCTCAGCCAAGCGCCCGGAAACGCGCCCGGCGACATCACTGAGCAAGGAGGCGAACGAACCGTCGGCGACCCCAGGCGCAGAATCGCGCACCAGAATGCGGAAACCCTGAGTCTCCGTGGCGATGTAGTCCAGCCATGCCAGCACGACGGACTCCAACATCGACTTGGGCGCTGCCGGCACCAAGGCGGCATCGATGCGTCCGAGCAAATCGGACATCTCCCGATCCACCACCACGGCGTAGAGTCCCTCCTTGCCGCCGAAGTGCTCGTAGATCAGCGGTTTCGACACCCCCGCCTCGCTCGCGATCTCCTCGACGGACACGGCTTCGTACCCCTTGTCGGAAAATAGGCGCCGACCAACACTCACGAGTTGTTCGCGGCGCTCCGAACCTGACATGCGCACGCGCGGGGTGGAACCCATGGGGCTAGTGTGCCCGGTTCGCTGCGGGGCGGGTCCGGCACGGTGCCTTCTGCTGTGTGGTCAGCCCAGGTCCACTGCGATCAGGTCAGCTCAGGACAAGTCCGCCTCGTTGGGACCAGCCCGGCCAGGTCCGTCTCGCGCGGGCCAGCTTCGATCAGCTCAGTGCGCCTGGCGGGCATCCTCCGCGGATTGTGGGCCCATG
>CAZVKB010000026.1:5788-8554 GCA_964627505.1 uncultured Actinomycetes bacterium
GCTTCGATCAGCTCAGTGCGCCTGGCGGGCATCCTCCGCGGATTGTGGGCCCATGGGGTTGGACGAAACCACGGTCGCGTTGGCGCGCAAAATGCCACGGACAATCGTGCGCAGGCGGCGGCTGGGAACAGTCGTGATCATGGTGCTTCCTCTCAGTCAATGGTTGGTGAGTGCGATAAGGAGCCCGGCGCGTAACCGTTCTCGATGCCACAATCGTAGCAGACCCAATCGGGAGATAATAGGGGCAGGAGGTAATTCATCGGAAGATATTCCTGTCAATAACGGATAATACGGGAAATAATACGGATTTGCGCTGTGATGCGCCAGCATTTGAGATGCCTCGATCCGCGCCGCTTGCGCCTGAACCCGTGGACCTGCGCCCCCGGCCGCGGCTTCGGGCGGTAGTTTGCTCACGTGATCCTCTCCGATGGCGCCATCCGCCGACTGCTCGCCGACGGGGCACTTGTGATCGAGCCACTGACCCCGCAGCAGGTGCAGCCGGCCAGTGTTGACATCCGACTGGGTGCCGATTTCCTGGTGTTTCGCAATCACAGCGTCGAAGTGATCGATCCGTACGATCGCTCGGACGACCTCACCGAAGCAGTGCACGTGCCGGAGGGTGCGGCCTTCATCTTGCATCCCGGTGAATTCGTCCTCGGCACCTCCTTGGAAGCGATCGGCCTGCCCGATGATCTGGTGGCCCGCGTCGAGGGCAAGTCCAGCCTCGGACGGCTGGGCCTGCTGATCCACGCCACAGCAGGTTTCGTGGACCCAGGCTGGCCCACAGGGCAGATCACCCTGGAACTCTCCAATGTGGCGACCTTGCCGATCAAACTGTGGCCGGGCATGCGCATTGGACAGCTGTCTTTCCACACCCTCGATGCGCCCGCGGAACGCCCCTACGGGCACCCTGAATTGAACTCCAAGTACGTGGGCCAAGTGGGTCCGGTGGCTTCGCAATATCGCCGCAATCAACGGTGAGCAAAACGACGCCAGCCTCCCACCGTTGGACTGACTGGTTCCGGGACCGCAAAGTCACCACGGCCATCAGCGTCCAGCGGCTGCAATCGTCGCGGGCGGTCGGCCGCGGCGTGCGGGTCGCGATCATCCTGCCGCTGGTGATGGGGGCCTTCCAACTGGCGGACCTTCCGCGGGCCTCATTCCTCGCTGCATTCGGCGTGCTGATGCTGCTGGTCACCGCCGACTATTCCGGTCCCCGTCGGGAACGCGCCGCCTCCATGCTGATCACAGGTGCGGCCGGCGCCGTCACCCTCGCATTCGGAGCCGCCCTGTCCTCCTACCCGGTGGCGCTGATCGCCGCCGCGCTGCTGATGGGTACCGCGGTGACGCTGCTGGGTGCCATGCGGGGATTCCTGTCGAAAGCTGCCGTACCGATCCTGCTGCCGTTCTTCCTCGGTGGCACATCCGCGCAGGCCTGGTCGGATCTACCGCAAATGGAACTGGGCTGGATCACCGGAGTGTTGGTTTCCACCGTGGCGGGCATCCTGATGTGGCCGTACTTTCCGCGAGCAGTGCTCACCGAAGCCATCGGGGACACGATCGCAGCTGACGCGAACGCTGTGGAGAGTTTCTGGGACCTCAGCGCGGAACCACCTGCCGAAGCCCTGGACCGGGTGGAACACCGAGCCCAAAAGGTGCAGGAACTCTACGCCGGACAACTGCGACGGC
The DNA here is from genome assembly GCA_964627505.1 of uncultured Actinomycetes bacterium. Classification (GTDB taxonomy): domain Bacteria; phylum Actinomycetota; class Actinomycetes; order S36-B12; family UBA10799; genus JACJWR01. Next base: position 7,478 of record CAZVKB010000026.1, read on the forward strand.
CTGGCAGCGCGTATCGCCGCGAGCGCGCACTCATCCGCTTGGTGGAGGAAGGCCGACGGCTGCGCGTGTCCCTGCGCATGACGTTTCGCCGCCTGCCGCTTACGCCATCAGACGATGATCGTGCGCTGATCAGGGTGCTCGCGGAATCGTTACGGAAAGCAGCGGCCGATGTTGTGGACGGAATTTCGGAAACGACATCGTTCGAACGGCTCGTCGCCGCCCGCCAGACCCATCGACAGGCAACAGTCGAGCGCGTCCGAGGCATGATCGCGGTCGGCGACGCCGCCGGGGTGCGGGAAGTGGCAACATCGGCGTTTCGCCCCCGCGTACTGGCGCTGCTCGCGCTGAGCGCGGTGCGCGATGCCAGCACGCTGCACGGAGGCAAGGACATCCCGCACATCATGCTGGGCGGACAGCGGGTGCCGACCGTGGTGCAGCAGGCGGGACCCTGGGCCCGGGTCCGCACCGAACTCTCCTGGTCCGCCCCATGGATGCGCAACGCGCTCCGGCTGGGATTCGCACTCGCGCTCTCTCTGGCAATCGTGCGGATCACCGGCGTCGAACGTGGCTATTGGGTGGTGCTGGGAACGTTGAGCGTCTTGCGGTTGGACGTCTCTGGCACCGGCAAAATCGCGTGGCAGGTCATCCGTGGGCAACTGCTGGGCTTCGTCTTCGGCTTCGTGTTGATTCTGGCCATCGGGGATCGCGGTTGGCTGCCGTGGGTCCTGTTACCCGTGATTGTGGGTCTGCAGGGGTGGGCCGTCGGCAATGTGCCCCTGATGTGGCAGCAGGCAGGTTTCACGGTGTTGCTGGTGACCTTGGCGAGCATCTCGGCGCCGCAACCGGGGATCATCGTGCTGCGCTTGGAAGATGTGGCACTGGGGGCTGCCGTGGCCGTAGCCGTCAGCATGCTGGTGTTCCCGCGCGGCCTCGTTCCGCGGGTGCAGTCCGGTTTGCGGGCGGCGTTGCTAGCCAGCAATGCCTTTGTTGTGGCCTCCGTGCGCGCATTAGTGCAGCGGCTCACCGGCTCGGCAACTCCTGGCAGCGCAGCAGCAGACCACCCCAACCCGACTGACC
>CAZVKB010000026.1:8654-11609 GCA_964627505.1 uncultured Actinomycetes bacterium
GACCACCCCAACCCGACTGACCTGGCGGGCGTGCGCCAAGCGGCCCGGATCGCCATGGAACACTCCGCTGAGACCATCGATCTCGCGATGGCCCAGGGCCAACCGCAGGGGGCCGAGACGGCGCTGTGGTTCCGGCTGCAGAACGTGTGCGAGTACATCGGGTACATCGCGGAAGTGATCCGCGTGGTGTCGGTGGCATTTCCGCATGATGCCCAGCACACCCGCGCGGGCGCTGATCTGGTGGTGGCGGTGGAATCCGCCACCAGCCGACTCCAACGCGCGGTGTCCCAAATGATGGAACTGGCAGATCAGTTACCAGCAGACACCGACCTGCCGAATTTCGGGACCATCGGCAAATACTCGGCCATCATCGATCACGCCGCGCGCAGCGTGGACGCCACCTGCCAACACTGGGTCGACAACCGCCGCACGGAGACCGCCGAACTGCTGGTCGAGTTGTACTGGACGCTGGGATGGATCGGTGAGATCGACCTCGCAGCCGCCAACACCGCATCGTCGCTACATGAACTCCGCGCCGCAGTAGCCAACTAGTTCCCGCGCCGGCGCGGGTCGGATCCCACGCCGGCAGACCCGCTACTTGCGCACGGAATCGAGCAGCAGCGCAGCAACGTCGAGCACCTCGACACTTTCGCGTGCCGAACCCTCCTGCTTGCGCATGGTGACCCCATCGTTGAGCATCACGTTGCAGAACGGGCAACCCACGGCAATCTTCTCCGCGCCGGTGCCGAGCGCCTCGTCGGACCGGTTGACGTTGATCCGCGAACCGAGGTTCTCTTCCATCCACATCCGGGAACCGCCGGCACCGCAGCAGAACGACATCGAACCTGAGCGCTCCATCTCGACGTAGGACACTCCAGGCACACTCTGCACGAGTTCCCGCGGGGGCGTGTAGACCTTGTTGTGGCGACCTAGGTAGCAGGGGTCGTGGTAGGTGATCGTTTCGGTCAGCGGGGCAACCGGGGTCAGCCGGCCTTCCTTCACGAGCGCAGCCAGCAGTTGGGTGTGGTGCACTACCTCGTAGTCCCCGCCGATCTGCGGGTACTCACGGCCGATCGTGTTCAAGCAGTGTGGGCAGGTGACCACGATCTTCTTGGCTTTGACGTCGTTGAGCATCTCGACGTTCTGCATTCCCTGCATTTGGAACAGGAATTCGTTGCCGGCGCGTCGGGCTGGGTCGCCGGTGCACGTTTCTCCTTCGCCGAGCACCATGTACTTCACGCCGGCGGTGTGCAGCAGTTCGGCAACGGCCTTCGTCGTGCGCTTGGCGCGGTCCTCGTAAGCACCCGCGCAGCCCACCCAGAACAGGTACTCCACGTCGTCGGGGATGACTTCCTCACCCTCCATGCCGAACACCGGAACCTCGAAGTCCACCTCTTCAATCCAGGCGTTGCGCAGGGACGCGTTCATGCCCCACGGGTTGCCCTTCTGCTCGACGTTCTTGAACAGTCCGGCGAGTTCGGTGGGGAACTCGGACTCGATCATCACCTGGTTGCGGCGCATGTCCATGATGTGGTCGATGTGCTCGATATCCACCGGACACTGCTCCACGCACGCACCGCAGGTGGTGCACGACCACAGCACGTCGGTGTCGATCACGGGACCTTCGTGCGAACGGTGGCCGGCGGCGTCGTAACCGTCGGTCTCGCGTAGGTCGAAGCCCTCTCGGGAACCCACGAGTGGCCGTGTGATCTCGCCGGCCACGGTGGCGCCCACGGTTTCGAGTACTTGCTCGTCCCGCTCGCCCATCTCGTCCCGCTTACCCGCGCCCGCGGTCGCCATCAAGTAGGGCGCAGACGCAAACAGGTGGTCGCGCAGATCCATGATCAGCAGCTTCGGCGACAACGGCTTCTCGGTGTTCCAGGCGGGACATTGCGATTGGCAGCGCCCGCACTCGGTGCAGGTGGCCAGATCGAGCATGTCCTTCCAGGTGAAGTCCTCGATCCGGCCGGCGCCGAAGGTGGCGTCGTCGGCGGGATCCTCGAAGTCGATCTTCTCGCCGCCGGAGTACATCGGCAGCAGCGGGCCGAGCCCGTTGGGGCGACGCGAGAAGTAGACGTTGATCGGCGCCATGAAAATGTGCAGGTGCTTGCTGTACAGCACGATCACCAGGAACACCAGGATCACCCCGATGTTCAGCCAGATGCCGACAGTTTCAATCCACTCGTTGGCGGTCAGGCCCAGCGGGTAGAGCAGGTTGCCCACCCACTCGCTGAAGAACGCCCCGCCGGACTCGTAGAACGGGAAGTTCTGCTGCTGGAAGTGTTCGTCGCTCGGGTTCAGTCCGTAGTTGTACTCGGTTACCGCCCATTGCGCCCCGCGGTAGAGGAACAGCGTCCACACCACGTTGAAGATCATGAACAGCACCAGCCAGGCGGCGCCGGTGTGGGATCCGAAGAATCGGCTCTTGCGGCCTTCCTTGGTGGGGTTGTTCAGCAAACGGATGATCAGGAAGATCACGATGCCCACGAGCACCAGCACGCCGAAGAGGTCTTCCAGGAATCCGACGATTGCCCAGCGACCGATTACCGGGACGGCGAAGTCGGGGATGAACAGGGCGCCGAATGCCTCCAGGATGGTCAAACCCAGCACCAGGAAGCCCCAGAACGCGAACACGTGGGCGATGCCCGGGACGGTCCACTTGAGCAGTTTCTTCTGCCCCAGCACTTCGGTGGCCTCCGCGCCCACGGCCTGGTCCACCTTTTGCGGACGGTCCACCGCCGGCTGTCCGGTGCGGATGAGTTTGAACAACACCAACGCCCGCCGACCCGCGAACGCCAGGGCAACGACTGTGATGAGCAGTCCCACCACGAGACGGATCAGCATCATCGTGTGTTGGTCCACCATGTACCTCCGGTTGTCTGGGCACAGTCAGATCGACGAGCGAACCGCAACTGCGCAGAGTACTCAGATCGAGACTACTCGCCGGTAACTTGC
>CAZVKB010000026.1:11709-28186 GCA_964627505.1 uncultured Actinomycetes bacterium
GCGCCGTGAGCCTGGAGCAGGGCATGTACGACCGGGTGATCGGGGATCCGCACGCCGACGGTGCGTTGTTTGACATGCGCGAGCCGTCTGGGGACGTCTTTGGTGGCGGGCAGAATGAATGTGTACGGCCCGGGGGTGGCGGCCTTGATCGCCCGGAACACGGGATTGCTGAGATGCACGAAGTGGCTCAGTTGCCCGAGGTCGGCGCAGACCAGGGTGAAGTGGTGGTGATCGTCGAGATTGCGCAGTCGCTTGATTCGGGCGATCCCGTCGGGGCTGCCGATTCGGGCGCCGAGGGCGTAGCAGGAGTCAGTCGGATAGGCGATGAGGGCGTCGTCGGCGAGCATGGCCGCAACCTGCGCGATTGCCCGTGGTTGCGGGTTCACCGGATGAACGTCGAAGTACCGGGCCATATCCGCAGCGTAGTCGGTTGCGTGGTGGCGCATGACATGTGATGAGAGTCACAAAAAATGCCGGATCGAGGTGGTTTGAGCGGGAATCAGTGCCGTATCAGATGAGTTGATATCACAGAGTTTGCGTCACCTCGACTCATAGTAATAGAGTCGGCACCGGCCGAGGCCTTGCACAGTGTGTCGAGAAGGCGTAAAACAGTCAGCAACCCACTTAACAGGAGGCAACTCACCATGGCTCGAGCAGTCGGCATCGACCTCGGTACCACCAACTCCGTCGTTTCCGTCCTCGAAGGCGGCGAACCGACGGTGATTCCCAACGCGGAAGGCGCCCGCACCACCCCGTCCATCGTGGCTTTCGCTAAGAACGGCGAAGTTCTGGTCGGCGAAGTGGCCAAGCGGCAGGCCGTCACCAACGTTGACCGCACCATCCGGTCCGTCAAGCGCCACATGGGCACCAACTGGAGCGTGGACATTGACGGGAAGAAGTACACGGCGCAAGAAATCAGTGCGCGCGTGCTCGGCAAACTCAAGGCTGACGCGGAGGCATATCTTGGCGACAAAGTGACCGACGCGGTCATCACCGTTCCGGCGTACTTCAACGACGCCCAACGCCAGGCCACCAAAGAGGCTGGCGAGATCGCTGGACTGAAGGTCCAGCGCATTATCAACGAGCCCACCGCAGCGGCATTGGCCTATGGCCTGGAAAAGGTTGAAGACGAGGAAATGATCCTGGTTTTCGACCTCGGTGGTGGCACCTTCGACGTCTCCCTGCTGGAAATCGGCGAAGGCGTGGTGGAGGTCAAGTCCACCAGCGGCGACAACCACCTCGGTGGTGACGACTGGGATCAGCGGGTGGTCGATCACTTGGTGAAGCAGTTCAAGAACGCCCACGGCGTGGACCTGAGCAAAGACAAGATGGCCATGCAACGGCTGCGGGAAGCTGCCGAGAAGGCCAAGATCGAATTGTCGTCGAGTACTCAGACGGCCATCAACCTGCCATACATCACCGCCAGCGCCGACGGTCCGCTGCACCTGGACGAAAGCCTCACGCGGGCGCAGTTCGAACAGCTCACCTCCGACCTGCTGGACCGCTGCAAGGCGCCGTTCGCCTCGGTGGTCAAGGACGCTGGTGTGGCATTGAGCGACATCGACCACGTGGTGCTCGTCGGCGGTTCCACCCGGATGCCAGCGGTGACCAACCTGGTCAAGGAGCTCACCGGCGGCAAGGAGCCCAACAAGAGCGTGAACCCCGACGAGGTGGTGGCTATCGGCGCCAGCCTGCAGGCGGGTGTGCTCTCCGGCGACGTCAAGGACGTGCTGCTGCTCGACGTGACACCGTTGAGCTTGGGCATCGAGACTAAGGGCGGGGTGATGACGCGGCTGATCGAGCGCAACACCACCATCCCGACCAAGCGCAGCGAAATCTTCACCACGGCTGACGACAACCAGCCCAGCGTGCAGATCCAGGTGTACCAGGGCGAGCGGGAAATGGCCTCGTACAACAAGAAGCTCGGTACCTTCGAACTCACGGGCCTGCTGCCCGCCCCGCGCGGCGTGCCGCAGATCGAGGTCACTTTCGACATCGACGCCAACGGCATCGTGCACGTCTCCGCAAAGGACCTCGGCACTGGCAAAGAACAGTCGATGACCATCTCCGGCGGCTCCTCGCTGCCCAAGGAGGACATCGAGCGGATGATGCGCGATGCGGAAATGCACGCCGAGGAGGACCGCAAGCGCCGTGAAGAGGCCGATGTCCGCAACACCGGCGAAGCTGCGGTGTACGGCACCGAGAAGTTCCTGGCTGAGAACGCCGACAAGCTGCCCGAAGCCAACAAGGCTGAGGTGCAGGGCGCGCTCGATGAGCTGAAGGCAGCGCTGGAAAGCGACGACATCCCGGCGGCCAAGAGTGCAGCCGAACGTCTCGCCCAGGTGAGCCAGAACGCCGGTGCCGCGATCTATGCGGCTGCCCAAGCTGCCGCTGACTCCGCCGGACCGGGTGCCGGTGACGGCGCTGGACCAGGTGCCAGCACCAACGCCGGCGATGCTGATGAAGATGTGGTGGACGCCGAGATCGTGGATGAGGACGAGCGCAAGTGACCTCCGAACACCACGACCGCGCCGCGGAGCCCGACCCCGAACGCGACCCGGCTGCCGACGAGGGCGTCCGGGTCACCGACCGGCGCCGGATCGACCCCGAAACGGGGGAGGTCCGGCCGCCGGCCGACGGCTCGGAATCCGGCGGTGCTCACAGCGGCCCCGAGAGCACCGATCCGGCAGCCGATGTGCTCGCCGAAGCGGAAGCCGCACTCGAGTCGGCCGCCGCCGATCAGATCGCCGAACTCACCAACGACCTGCAACGGCTGGCCGCGGAGTACCGCAACTACCGCACGCGCACCCAGCGCGAACTCGCCGACGCCCGCGTATTCGGGCGGATCGAGGCGGTCAGCGAGTTGATCGGCACGCTGGACGATCTCGACCGGGCTGCCGAACACGGCGACCTCACCGGACCTACCCTGGCGCTCGCCGAAAACCTGCGCGGCGCATTGGAACGGCTGGGCGTCGAACGTTTCGGCACCGTCGGTGAGGCCTTCAACCCCGCTGAACAAGAAGCTCTCACCCACACCGAGGGGGAGGGGCTTGCGGGGCCGACCGTGACCGCTGTGTACCAACCTGGCTACCGCCTGGGCGGCCGCGTGATTAGGCCGGCCCGGGTGGGCGTCACCGAATGATCCAGCACCCAACAATCGCCACCGGCAACGTCCGAAAGGAGGGACGCCCATGAGTCAGCAAGACTGGCTGGACAAGGATTTCTACAAAATCCTCGGCGTCACCAAAAAAGCGGACGCCAAGGACATCAAGAAGGCATATCGGCAACTCGCCCGGGAACTGCACCCAGATACCAACCCCGACCCCAAGGCCGAGGAGAAGTTCAAAGCAGTCAGCGAGGCTTACGACGTCATCGGTGACGCCGACAAGCGCAAGGAATACGACGAATTCCGCTCGCTGGCCGGATCCGGCGGATTCCGTTTCCCCGGTGGCGGGGGCGGGGGTGGCGGCGCGGGCTTCAACCCCGGCGACCTCGGCGATGTCTTCGGGCGCGCCGCCCAGGGCGGTGGCGGGTTCTCCGATGTCTTCTCAGGGCTGTTCAACCGCGGCGGCGCCGGTCAGACGCGGTCCCGCGCTCGGCGCGGCCAAGACATCGAGTCCGAGGTGAATATCTCGTTCACAGAGGCGCTCGATGGGGTGACGCTGCCGTTGCGGCTAGCTACCGAAGGCGCGTGCGGCTCGTGTCACGGCACGGGTGCCCGCGCCGGCACCACCCCGCGGGTGTGTCCGACGTGTGAGGGCACCGGGCAAAGTGCCCAGAACCTCGGCGGGTTTGCGTTTTCGGAACCGTGTGAGGAATGCCTCGGCCGGGGCTTGGTGGTCGACGACCCGTGCCCCACGTGCTACGGCTCAGGTCGGGCACAGAGCACACGGACAGTCAACGCCCGCGTGCCAGCCGGTGTGAAGGACGGCCAACGCATCAAACTGCGTGGCAAGGGTGGACCGGGCGAGGCCGGTGGTGCCGACGGCGACCTCTACATCGTGGTGAACGTGGACAAGCACCCAGTGTTCACGAGAGCGGCGGACAACCTGGAAATCACCGTGCCAGTGACGTTCGATGAGGCCGTGCTCGGTGCCAACATCAAAGTTCCGGTGCTCGGCGGCGGCAGCGTGACCCTGAAGGTTCCACCGGGTACAGCCAATGGCCGGACGTTCCGGGTGCGTGGCAAAGGCGCCACCCGCCGCGACGGCAGCAAGGGTGATCTGCTCGTCAGTGTGAAGATCGCTGTGCCTGAAGAGACCGCGCTCAACCAGGCTGCGCGGGATGCACTTGCGGCCTACCGCAGTGCCACAACCGGGTTGGATCCACGCGCGACGTTGTTTGCGAAGGCCAGTGCAGGAGGTCGCTGATGAGCGAAGCCGCAGCGTACGATCGCATTCCTGAAGACGCCCCTGTCTACGTCATCTCGGTAGCCGCCGAACTCGCCGGTTTGCACCCGCAGACGCTGCGGCAGTACGACCGGCTCGGACTGGTCACGCCGCGCCGGGCCGGGCGCTATCGGTTGTATTCCATGCGCGACATCCGCCGACTGCTGGACGTTCAGCAGCTCTCTGAGGAGGGCCTGAACCTGATCGGCATCAAGCGGGTGCTGGATTTGAGCGAGCGGGTGAGCGAACTTGAAGCCCGGCTCGCCGAACTCACTGACGACTCCCCCTCCACGGCGCTGGTGGTGTGGCGCCCGCCGCGCCGCCGCTGACCGATCGGAGCCACCACACTCTTTCCCCACTGAACCTTTGCGAGGGCTCCGCCTCGCAACGTTGTAAGGAACCACACATGGACATCGAATTCACTACCAAAGCCCAGGACGCGCTCGGCGCCGCCGTGCGCCGCGCCGCCGCCAACGGCAACCCCGAGGTCGCACCGATTCACCTGCTGGACGCGCTCGTGGGGCAGGGTGAGGGGATCGCCACGGCTCTGCTGGACGCCGTCGGCGTCGATCGACGGGTGCTCGGCAGCGCCATCGCGGCCGAGCTCGCACGAATCCCGCGCGCCTCCGGCGGGTCGGTGGGCACCCCGGGTCTATCCCGCACGATGTATGCCGCGCTGCAAGCTGCACAGGATCTCGCGCAGTCCCGCGGCGACGAGTACGTCTCCACGGAACACCTGCTGGTAGGGCTGTCCTCCGCGGGCGGCGATGGGGTCAGCGACCTACTGGGGTCGATGGGCGCCACCACCGACGCCCTGATGGACGCACTGGGCAAGTTGCGCGGCGGCGAGCGGGTGACCAGCAAAGAGCCGGAGACGTCTTTTCAAGCTCTGGAGAAGTACGGCGTCGATCTCACCAAGCGGGCCGCCGACGGCAAAATCGACCCGGTAATCGGCCGCGATGCCGAAATTCGGCGGGTGATCCAGGTGCTCTCCCGGCGGACGAAGAACAATCCGGTGCTGATTGGGGAGCCCGGTGTCGGCAAGACCGCCGTCGTGGAAGGTCTCGCGCGGCGGATCGTGGAAGGCGACGTGCCGGAGTCGCTGCGCGGCAAGACGCTGATTTCGCTGGACCTGGGCAGCATGGTGGCCGGGGCCAAGTATCGCGGCGAATTCGAGGAGCGGCTCAAGGCAGTGCTCTCGGAGATCGCCGGCGCCGAAGGGCAGGTCATCACCTTCATCGACGAGCTACACACCGTGGTGGGTGCGGGAGCATCTGGCGAAGGTGCCATGGACGCCGGCAACATGCTCAAGCCGATGCTGGCCCGCGGCGAACTTCGGCTGATCGGTGCGACCACCCTGGACGAATACCGGGAACGGATCGAGAAGGATCCAGCGTTGGAGCGGCGATTCCAGCAGGTGTTCGTCGGCGAGCCCAGCGTGGAGGACACCATCGGCATTCTGCGCGGGATCAAGGAGAAGTACGAAGCTCACCACAAGGTCGCGATCGCTGATGCGGCTTTGGTGGCCGCGGCCATGCTCTCGGACCGGTACATCACAGCGCGTTTCCTACCGGACAAGGCCATCGACCTCGTCGATGAAGCCTCCAGCCGTCTGCGCATGGCCATCGACTCGTCGCCCGAGGAGATCGACACCCTGCAGCGGCAGGTGGATCGGTTGAAGATGGAAGAGATGGCGCTCACGGGCGAAACCGATGCGGCCTCCCAGGATCGGTTGAAGAAGTTGCAGGCTGATATTGCCGACCGCACTGAGGAACTCAACGGCATGCGCGCGTTGTGGGACCAGGAGAAAGGCGCGCTGGACCGGATCGGCGACATCAAAATCAAGATCGACGACCTGCGCTCGCTGGCGGAAAAGGCCCAGCGGGAAGGCGACTTTGAGCAAGCGTCCCGGATCATCTACGCGGAGTTGCCGGCGTTGGAGGCCGAACTGGCCGCGGCGGCGGAGGCCGCCAATGCGCGCGAGGGGATGGTGAGCGAGGAGGTCGGCGCCGACGACATCGCTGAAGTGGTGTCCGCCTGGACCGGGATTCCCGCAGGTCGGTTGTTGCAGGGCGAGAGCGAAAAGCTGCTGCACATGGAGGACTACTTGGATCGCCGCGTGATCGGCCAGGACGCCGCTGTGCGGACCGTGGCCGATGCCGTGCGGCGTTCCCGCGCGGGCATCGCCGACCCGAACCGACCCACCGGATCGTTTCTCTTCCTCGGCCCCACCGGGGTGGGCAAGACCGAGTTGGCCAAGGCGCTCGCGGAGTTCCTGTTCGACGACGAACGGGCGATGGTGCGCATCGACATGAGCGAGTACGGCGAGAAACACTCCGTGGCTCGGCTCGTGGGAGCGCCCCCTGGCTACGTGGGCTACGAAGAGGGCGGACAACTCACGGAGGCGGTGCGCCGTCGACCGTATTCAGTGGTGCTGCTCGATGAGGTGGAGAAAGCCCACCCCGAGGTATTCAACGTGTTGCTGCAGGTGTTTGACGATGGCCGGCTCACGGACGGCCAGGGCCGCACGGTCGACTTCCGCAACGCGATTCTGGTGCTCACGTCCAACCTGGGTTCGCAGTACCTGATCGATACGTCCAAGACGTGGGAGGAACGCAGCGCGAACGTGATGGACGTGGTGCGGGCGGCCTTCAAGCCGGAGTTCCTCAACCGGCTCGATGACATCGTCATGTTCCGGCCGCTCAGCGAGGCGAATCTGGAGCGCATCGTCGGTTTGCAGTTGCAGGCGTTGCAGGCTCGGCTCGACGATCGACGGATCACGCTGGAAGTGTCCGACGATGCCCGGGCCTGGCTGGCGCGGCGCGGATTCGACCCGATCTACGGTGCCCGGCCGTTGCGCAGGCTTGTGCAGACTGCAGTGGGCGACCGGTTGGCCCGTGCCTTGCTGGCTGGCGAAGTGCCGGACGGTTCGGTTGTGCTGGTGGCGGCCCCGGATGGGGTGGATGGCGAGGACATCACAGTCACACCTATGTGACTTTTGCCTTGACGTCTTCACGGGTCCCCTCCCGGCCTCCGGCGCGCGGGCACGTGCTAGCCGCAGAGGCTGCTGGTGCTGTCGATGAGTTGCTGGTAGATCGACGGTGCGTCTCCGGTGGGGATGTGTTGGGCGATGAGCTCCAGCGCGGTGGCCTTGCTCACAGCTGACCAGTAGGAGGAGTACACCTCGCCGGGACCGGTGTGCGTGATGGTGAGACTTCCGCCGTCGGCCGTGACCGTGTAGATCGCCGGAGTCTCCTCGTAGCCGAAGTTGGAGCCGTCGAGCAATTGTCCGGTTTCGGTGGCCACGAGGTCTCCGACGAACCCGACTCCCTCGTATTCGGCATATGTGAAGCACACGCGCGAACCGTTGCGAACCGAGACCACCGCTGTTGTCCCGCCGCCGGCAGTCGCCGACCAGGTGCGCACGCCCTCGCCGATGCCAACTCCGAATGATCCGTTGCCGCTGCTGGCGGTCGCTTGCGTTGCTGTCGCGGCCGGTGCAGTCGAACGCGACTGCTGGTTAGACGTACTGCTAGACGCACTGCGGGTGGCCTGCGCGGTCGGCGAGTCGTTGCCGGCCGCCGCGCTGGTCTCGTTTTCGTCGCTTCCGGTCGGGCTGGGTGTGGGGGTGGTGGTGGGAGACGTTGCCGCAGGCGGGGTGGAAGCACTCGGGTCGGCGTCGGGGGTGCTCAGCACGCCACACCCGGTGAGCACACTCAGCACCACCGCTAGCGCGAGCGCGCCGGGAATGGCTGCCGCATGGGGCCCTGGAGTCCTGAAGCCGGAAGAGTTGCGCAACGAAGTCACACCTTCTCAGAGCGACGAAAAACATGGCAAGGCAGAGCGTCCGATCTCATGGCAAGTGGCCTCAGACGCCGTTCAGGGCGCGGATGCGCCGGCGCACATCGGCGAAGTACACGCTGATGGCCACAATCCCGGCCAGACCGAAAATGCTGATGGGATTCCACCAGACCAGGACTGCGCTGACACCCAACATCACCAGCCAGCCCGCTTTCGGGATCTTGCCGATGAACGTGAAGGCGGCTTTCGGGTACCGCACGGCATCCACCAGGCCGGCGATGGCCATCAGCGCAAACACCCAACTGACGACGGTGACGATCAGTTCAATGATGTTCGGCATAGGTAATAGGGTACGTTGCGCGCGCGCATCCAGCACACGGGCAGGGGCCGCCACGCGCAGGTAGTCCTGCCCGTAGCGGCCCCGTTCAGCGCCTTGTCCGGCACTGCCTAAACCGTGTTGTTGGTTAGCGGCCCACGCGCTCGCGGACGTAACCGACAGTTTCGGTGGTGCGCTTGCGCACGTCGGTGGCACCCGCTTCGACCTGCTCGCGGATGTCGTGGGTGGCTGTCTGTACTTGGTCGCGTACGTCCTCAGCGCGCGCCGAGAGTTTCTCGGTCCGGGCTGTGAAGTGGTCGCGCAGGTCGATCACGAAGTCGTTGAGCAGGGTCGGGGCCTTGGCGACCGCAGCCTGCACCTCGTCGAGGAATTCCACGACATCTTCGCGAACTTCTTCCACGGTGGGCAGTTCGATGGTGCCGAGTACCGGCAGTTTGAATTCCCGCAGACTCGCGAGCAGGTCCTTGTCGGTCGCGGCGGCAGCCGGCTGGGCCTTCGGCGCAGCCTTGGCAGATGCAGTCTTCTTCGCCGCTGGCTTCTTGGCCGTGGTGGCTTTCTTGGCAGCGGGCTTGCGGGAGGCGGTCTTCTTCACAGCCGGCTTAGGGGTGGCGGCGGATTCCGCTGCGCTGGCCTTCGACGCGGCGGCTTTGGGGGCAGCCTTCGGTGCGGCGGCTTTGGGTTCGGTCGCCGGGGTCGCGGGGGTGTTGGTGTCAGACATGCGTCGTCCTTCCATCGGGGGTCTCGACCGGGGAATCGGTCAGGGTCTGTGGTGCCTGCGGCTCGGAGCCAACGTCCGGTTGCGTGGTCGTCGTTGGTTCCGGGTCGGCAGTCTGGTCAGGTGTGTCCACCGAAGCGGTGCGCTGAGTGTGGGAGTTTTCGGCCTGAAACGCGGCGTAGATTTCCAACAGGGCTCGGCGTTGCCGTTCGGTGAGCGTGGCATCGGCGGAGATTGCAGCCGGCACCCGCGCACCGTCTTGTGCCTCAAGCAACCCGGCCCGCACGTAGAGCGTTTCGGCGGAAATTCGTAACGCCCCAGCAATCTGGGTGAGGATTTCCGCGCTGGGTTTGCGCAACCCACGCTCCACCTGGCTCAGGTAGGGGTTGGAGACGTCAGCGGCGCGGGCGAGTTGCCGGAGCGATAACTGCGCGGCTTGGCGCTGCTCCCGGATGTACTCGCCGAGCGAGCTGACGTCAATCTTGGTCACGTCTTAAGTTTGCCGTAAGTGCTTGCAATTGCAAACACTTTGTGACTCCAGTCACGGGTGATGCGCATCACTCTTGCTAGCAGAGTGCGGTCAGTCGCTCTGCGCGGTCGCCGAGTGCGGTGCAGTTGAGGTCAATGTGATCCGGGCGCGCATTTCGCCCGCGGGCGCACCGCTGCCGAGCACCTTCTCCCACTCGAGGACGGGTGTCAGGGCCTCGGCGCTCATGCCAGCAGCGATCAGCGCGGCAGCCACGGTCGCGGGCATCGCGCGGGTGCCACCGTCCTCAACCTTCACCGCGACCCCACGACCGTCGGGCAAGCCGGCTGCATAGATGCCATCCGCACCGTCCTTGGCCACCACTCCCGGCAGATTGCGCATGATCACGGTGACGTCCCGCCGAGTGCCGCCAACAAACTCCGGATGGGTCCGCATGGCATCGGCCACCACCTGCTCGGAGGTCCCGGGAGCGGCGTTGGCCAGTCGCGCGAAGCCGGTAGCCAGCGCCGCCAATGGGATCAGCCAGACCGGTGCCCCACAACCATCGATGGCTGGTGGTGCCAGGTCCACGCCGACCTCGGACGCGAGCCCCGACGCGATCGCGGACACGAGTGGATGCCCGGGTTGGGTATATCCAGTGATCGGCCATCCGTTGACGACACAGGTGGCCAACATCGCCGCATGTTTGCCGGAGCAGTTGGCGTGTTCGCGAGTTTTGTCGCCCCCGGCCGCGATCCAAGCGTTCCGCGCCCGCTCGTCGTAGGGCCAGCCAGGGGTGTTGGCCAGATCGGTCTTGGAACATCCGACTTCCGCGAGCATTGCGTGCACGGTTTCGACATGGATGGGCTCACCGGAGTGCGACGACGCGGCCAGCGCCAAGTGATCGGTCCGGCTGAACTGCAACCCCGCGTTGAGCATCGCCACGGCAAACAACGGCTTGAGCGCCGAGCGCGGGAAGATCGCCACGTGCGGATCGCCCGCACTCGCGAGTACCTCGCCATCGGTGTCCACCACGGCCACATGGGCTCGGTGCACGCTCTCCACGTGACCGCCCCGCACTACCTCCACTGCTATCGGGGGAGCCGATCCCGTGCCCACTGGCGTGCTCATGCGGTCCTCTTTCTTTGGTCGCTGTTCTTGCTGGCAGGTGGTCACAACTCGTCACCTGCGCGGCGGGTGTGCGGTCGGGGCGGAGCTGCATTTGCCTACCGCTTCGCGATCTGGCTCAGCGCAAGTACGATTCCCCCACGATACTTCAGTGAGAACACCATCCATGCGGAGATCACTGCATCCGACCACACTGCGTAAGGACAGCACATGCCAGTCGGCGGCTCCTTCACTCCCGGCCAGCAACGGCCGGTGGAAGTGTTGCGAGCGTGCGCGGCCGAACGCTTCACGGGGCGAGTTGATCTGACTTCGACGACGGGCGATGTCGCTCATCTGTGGTTCATCGCCGGGGCGATGACAGCTGCCGCAGTCCCGGGACCGCGGCCCCGGTTAGGGCTGCGGTTGTTGTCAGCGGGTTTGGTGCGACCCGAAGATCTTGATGCGGCGTTGCGTCGGCAGGCGACCGATCCGGATGCTGCACACGTCGGAGAGCTGCTCGTCTCGATCGGTGCGGTCGACGCCGAAGAGGTCGAGAACGTGGCGCGGATCCAAATGATCGACCAGATCTCCGACCTGCTCGGCTGGGACATCATCGGCACAGCCAACATCGGTGATGATCCCGCGCCGGTGGCGCTGCGCGTGCCGTTCGAGATCGACGAGTTGTTGCTGCGGGCGCAGGCGCGGCGCGATGTCTGGGAAGCGATGGTCGTGCGCTTGGGCGGTCCACGGGGCATTCCGCGGCCGTCCATGCTGGCTGCCCCGCGCGCGAATCTATTGCTCGGACCGTACGACTGGGCGGTGCTGACCAAGGTGGATGGCTTGCGCAGCGTGGAGAAGTTGGCCGATCACAGCGGCCTCAGTTTGTATGAAACAGCGCAGATCCTCACCGGTTTGGCTGACGTTGGGCTGGTGGTGCTGCCCGCAGCCCCGCGGGCCCCGGGCCCGGCGCGGCCGCATGCGTCAGCCCAGCAACCCCCGGCAGCGCGCACCGAACCTGGGCCGCGCCGGGCTTCTGTGGATGCGGCCAGTCTGTTGCGGGAGCTTTCGGCGCTCAACCGCGATCCCCGGCAGTAGGCAGGTCAACGGCTGGCAGACCACCAGGCTGAACCTCCACCCCATACCCCACAGTTCCCGCGAGACCTTCGACGGCGCTAGACCTCGACCAGCAGGGTCATAGGTCCATCGTTGACTGAGCTCACCTGCATGTCCGCCCCGAAAACTCCAGTGGCCACCTCGGCGCCGAGTGCGTGGAACTCCGCCGCGACCATCCCCACCAACGGTTCCGCCACACTCCGAGGAGCTGCCGCATCCCAGGTTGGCCGTCGTCCCCGACGAGTACTGCCATACAGGGTGAACTGACTGATCACCAGAACCGGCAGTCGGGCATCTGCTGCTGACACCTCCCGAGTCCCACTGGGCAATTGGCACACCGGCAGGCTGTCAGCCGCAAAAATGCGCAAGTTGTACACCTTGCGCGCCAGTGCAGCTGCCTCGCGGGGACCATCTGTATGCGTGATGCCGACGAGAACCAGCAAGCCCGGTCCACTGATCGCGCCAACGTTCTCCCCAGCCACTGCGACGCTTGCGCCGTTGACTCGGGTGACGAGCGCCCTCACGGTGCCACGATCACTTCCTGATTGGCGTGCATCACACCACTGTCATCGGTGCCCACACTGAGAGCAGCGTCGGTGGGAACTGAACGCTTCACCACGGCCAAGGCAATAGGGCCGAGTTCGTAGTGCCAAACGGCCGTGCCGATCCAGCCCACGGTCCGGCCGTCGAGAGTTACCGGGGTGCCATGTGCCGGCAACTGCTCTTGTGAGCCGTCGAGATGCAGCAGCACCAGACGCCGCGGTGGGCGGCCCATATTGTGCACGCGCGCCACGGTCTCCTGTCCGCGGTAGCAGCCCTTCTGCAAGTGCACCGCCGGCCCGATCCACCCCACTTCGTGCGGAATCGTGCGATGGTCAGTCTCACATCCGGCCCGAGGCACGCCGGCGGCCACCCGCAGCGCGGTCAGCGCCCAGGTCCCAGCCAGCGGTGCGGACTCTGCCAACAAGGCGTCCAATTCGGCGCGCGGCACGAGCACCTGCTGTCCTACCAGGACCCCAGGTCGCTGCGGCACATATTTGCTCGCGTCCCCACCCTTGTCGGCACCGCTGGGGGTGTGTCCGACACCAGCGAACTCCGCGGGAATTCGCCAACTCGGCCAATCCCGGACGGCATCGAGGTGCGGGAACCAAACCACCGCCATCTCGGCACTGGCATCGCGCACAGTCACGTCCCGCAGAAACCGCATCCGGTCCAAGTAGGTCATCAGCGGTTCCCGGGAATCAGGTTCGGTGATCACCCAACACGTGGTGCCGTCTTCGATCAGGTGCAGTTCGTGTTCTACTCGGCCATTGGGATCTAGGGCCAGCGCGGTAGCGCTCTCGCCGGGCGTCAGGTCAGACACGTCCTGACTGAGCAACGAGTGCAACCACGGCAAGCGGTCGGGTCCGGTGACTGCCACTACCGCCAGGTGGGAGAGATCCACAGCTCCACGACCGGCTACCAAACGGCGCTGCTCGCCAAGTGGATCACCGTAGTGCCAGGCCACTGCGGCATCCGGCGAACCCGACGGCGCCGGGACGCCTGAGTTCACCCCCGGCACAGATTGCGGCGTGGGCTCAGTCATGGGTGTGGGGCTCCTGCCGGTCGGGCACTGCGGCGCAGTGGTGACAACGGCCGTGGATGGCCGCGTGGGTGATGTCCGCTCGAAAACCTGTGGCTTCACTCAGGCTGTGCACGAAAGGTGCAGCCACTGCGGCGGGCAGACTCCCCACCCATCCGCATCCATCGCACTTCAGGTGCAGATGCGCGGGGGCATCGCTGACATGGTAGGTGGGCGACCCAGGTCCGAGGTGCGCATGGGTCACCAGTCCAACCGCGGAGAGCACGTCCAACGCGCGGTAGACGGTTGACAGATTGATGCTCGGAGCCTGCGCATGCACATTCGTGAGGATCTGCTCAGGTGTCGCGTGGCGCAGTTCCGTGATGGCATTCAACACAAGTTGTCGCGCGCGTGTCACCCGGTAGCCGTGGGCGCGCAAGCGCGTCTCGGCCGCGTTGGTCATAGATCGACCGGCCGCAATCGGGCAGCGAGATGATTGGCCAGCGCTTGCCCAAAGGCGGCCATGTCGTAGGTGAGCAATAAGTCACCGTCGACCAGGCCAAACAGGCGATGGCCGCTATTGATCTCGGGAGCGGTTTCGGTGCGCATGATGGCATCGGTGACGGCTTCGATCCGGGCCCCGGTGATGACACTGTTGACCATCGCCGTGACCGTGACCACGCCGAGCCAGATTTCGGCCACCCCAGACGGGTGGGCGAGCACGAGTTCCAGACCGTTGTTTTCCAGGGGCCGAATGAAACCGACTTCCACCGCGCTCGGTGCCGTTCGTTCCCCGGCATCGTCGATGATCCACGAACGGCTCAGATAAGTCAGAAATGGTCGGCCGTCGTGACTGATCGTGAGTTCCTGGAAATAGCGGAAACCTTCGATAGTCGCGTATTGACCGGTCCCCACCCCCTGCCAGGAACCGATCAGCCAAGTGAGGTGCGCGAGTTCGCTCACCTCGGGGTCCGACGGTGAGGCGGCCTGGCTTTCGGACACAGGTCAGCCTTTGTAGATGCGGTACACCACGTATAGGGCGAACCAGACGATCACAATGCTGACAAGTACGAGCAGCGACGTGAAGAAGATTTCAACCACGCATGACACTGTAGCGCGCCCAACGGGAGTGTGGGTCGGTCAGCACCGAACCCAGCGCGGGATGGCCCTCAGTCCGCCATCACGTCCGAGTCGGCGATTGCCACAAAGCGGTAGCCCACGTTCCGCACTGTGCCAATGAGGTTTTCGTGTTCGGGACCGAGCTTGGCGCGCAACCGGCGCACATGGACATCCACAGTCCGCGTGCCTCCGTAGTAGTCGTAGCCCCACACGTCTTGCAGCAACTGCGCCCGAGTGAACACCCGCCCCGGATGCTGCGCGAGGTACTTGAGCAACTCGAACTCTTTGTAGGTCAAATCCAAGAGGTGTCCGCGCAACTTGGCGCTGTAAGCGGATTCGTCGATCACGAGTTCCCCGGAGCGAATCTGCTCGCTGCCGGCTTCTTCCGGCACCGAATTGTTGCGGCTGGTGAGCAGGCGCAGGCGGGTTTCGAATTCGGCGGGCCCACAGGTGTCGAGCACGAAGTCATCAACCCCCCACTCCGAGTTCACCCCCACCAGCCCGCCCTCGGTGCAGATCAGGATCACTGGCACGTTGACCCCGGTGGACCGGATGACTCGGCACAGCCCGCGAATCGCGACGAGTTCGGTGCGCCCATCGACCAACAGCGCATCCACGGGAGGGGCGTCCAGTAGCGCGCTGGGCTCGGCGTTGAGCACCTTGATGTGGTGGGCCAGCAGGGCCAGCGTGGGCAGTACCTCGGTGCTGGCCTGGCGGGAATTGGTGAGGAGCAGAAGTCGGCTCATGCGCCATTCCCTTCTCTCCAACTGCGCATCTGTGCGGTGCCAGGATACGCGGGCGCCTGTTCCACGCCCACGCCCAGCGTGCACTCTTACCCGCCAGCAGTGGGCACCGCCGGGGTGGCGCCGTAGGCTGCCGCATGTGTCGGACCACGTCAAACGCGCATCGGCCAACCTGTTTCGGGTGTCCACACAGGTCACGCTCGATGCCGCCGCCGAGTTGGCGCGGGACCGGATTGTCGACGTTGCCACCCGACGAGATGGCGTGGCGCCGCTGTCGGAAGCATCGGTGCTGGCGCGGGGAGCATCGGCCCGCCACCTGCTGGTACAGGCAGGTGCCGCAACAGTCGGCTACGGGTGTGTGCCAACCCCCGGCGGTGCGGCCGAAATCGTAGTCGCGCCGTGGGCCCGAGCGCTGGGAGTGGGCACGATTCTGCTGCAATCCGTCGTCGAGGCCGGGGCCACGAACGTCTGGGCGCACGGCGACCTGCCGGCTGCGCAGGCTCTGGGCAAGCAGTTCCATGCCGAGATCGTCCGGGAGTTGTGGCAGATGAGCCGCCCGTTGGCAGCACCTGCCGCCCCGGCGGCTTGGGAGTCGGATACGGTGCGCGCGTCTGCGGGTGTGACGATCACCGGCTACCGTGGACCCGAGGACGACGCTGGGCTGCTGGCGGTCAATGCCGCAGCCTTCGCCGATCTGCCCGATCAAGGGTCCTGGACGAGCGCCGATGTGCAGGCGCGCGTGAGCGCAGACTGGTTCGATCCTGCCGGGTTGTTCCTGGCCCGGACGGACGCCGGCGAGATCGTGGGCTTTCACTGGACCAAGCAGCACAGTCCGACGGTTGGGGAGATCTACGTGCTGGCGTGTGACCCGGCCTGGCAGGGTCGCGGGCTGGGTCGGGCGCTGATCGATATCGGTCTGGCCCACTTGGCCGCACGAGGCGTCAGGCGCGCGCTGCTCTACGTCGATGGTGCAAACACGGTCGCACGCTCAGCCTATGCCGCAACTGGATTTCGCGATTCCCGGCGAGATGTCCTCTATCACTTGGATTCTCCAGCCGGGATCGCGCGGGAGACTATACGTTCGCCCTGATGTCTGCAAGGCTGGGCGGTATGTCTGACCTGCTGCC
>CAZVKB010000027.1:0-27696 GCA_964627505.1 uncultured Actinomycetes bacterium
GGGCATAAGGTAAAGGTGCCCTGGTAATAGGCTGGGCAGCGTACGTCGTTGCGGAAGGGAGACGGCCATGCATCCACCAGACTCCGGTCGGCAATGGCGATGGGACGGTGAGCGGTGGGAATGGTGGAACGGTTACTCCTGGCAAGAGGGTGACCCGGAAGCCGCCGACCTACCGGACCTGCCTGAACCACACCCACATGCAGCATCCGAGCCGCCCCATGAGGCCGACGTCCCGCCGGCAGTGGACGAGCCCACTGCGGTGATCCCAAGTCCACCGCCACCACCGTCTCCCACTCCGCCGCCACCCCCACCACCTCCTACCCCAGCCACTCCTCCTCCACCGCCG
Organism: uncultured Actinomycetes bacterium; assembly: GCA_964627505.1. GTDB lineage: Bacteria > Actinomycetota > Actinomycetes > S36-B12 > UBA10799 > JACJWR01. Next base: position 347 of record CAZVKB010000027.1, read on the forward strand.
GTGCCCACGCAAACCGCACCGGCCTATCAGCCATACCAGCCCGGTCCGCCGGCCAAACGCGGACTCGGCGGGGCGGGGATCGCCGCCATCGTGTTCGGTGGCCTGCTGGCTGTTGTGGTCATTGCCGGGGTCGGGTTCTTTGTCGTCGATAGAATCTTCAATGCCGACACCGTCACCCTGCAGACTGAACCGCTTGGCAGCACCGTCAATGCCTTTACCCCCCCGGTGAGCGCAGACGCGCCGATTACCCCAGTCGCCACTTCAGGTGTGCAGAATGTGCCGGCCGCTACCGCTGGTCTCTATGGCGGTACGTTGAGCGAAACTTCCTGCGACAAAGCCAAGTTGGTGGCGTATCTCCAGGCGAATCCGGACCTCGCCGCAGCCTGGTCGGGTGTGGTGGGAATTTCAGCGTCCCAGATTCCCGCCTTCGTTGCCCCGCTCACACCGGTGCTGCTGCGCAGCGACACCGCCGTTACCAACCACGGGTATGAGAAGGGCAAGGCGACGGCGTTTCCCTCGCTCCTGCAAGCCGGAACAGCAGTGCTTGTCAACCAGTATGGCGCGCCGGTGGTGCGCTGCTACTGCGGAAACCCGCTCACCCCAGCGCCCACCAAGATCGGCAAACTCAAGTACAAGGGGCCGACGTGGCCGACGTTCCAGCCGGGCAATTTCACGATCATCGATCAATCCGTGACGGTGATCAACACATTCACCCTGGTGAATGTCGTCAATGGTGAGCAGTTCGAGCGTCCTGCCGGCACGGATGGTGCCAATGATGTTCCGCCGGCAGCGCCAGCGCCTGAACCAGCCGCCACGGCGGCCGCGCCGGCACCGGCACCAGTGCCTGTGCCCGTGCCGGTACCGGAACCAGTGGCTCCCCAAGGAGGTCGGGAATCCGAAGCGATTTCTTTCGCCATCAGCTTGATTGATGAGTGCACCCGCCAGGCTTTGGGGCCGGCAACTGACTATGTCCCGATCGCGGACGACCCGGATGTCTCCTTCGACGCCTACCCAACCGGGGCGGGCCCGGATCTCTACCACGTCACGATGTATGTCAGTTCGACTGGTTCCAGCTACGGCTGGACCGTAAACGTCAACACCGGATCGGTGACAGCTGCTGATGAAGGTTCGGCCGGCATCGAGATGGAGTGCCCAGGAGTCTTCGATTAGTCCTGCGAACACCTGAAAGCCGCTACAGACGTGCCTTAGCATCTAAAAATATGGCGCAGGAAGTTGACCCCGCTACCAGCCCCGAGCAGGCAGGTACCACGGATGATCATGGGTTGCACGGTGGCTTGACGCGGGGCTGGAAGGTAGGCACCACGCTCTTCGTGCTGGCCTTCCTCGCTGTGAATGTGCTCTACGGCATATCCACGGTGCGCCCGCCAGACCCATATCTGCGCACCACCAACAAGGTTTCGGTCTTCGTCAGCCCCTATGCAGTCAACCCGGCCGAAGACACCATCAAGGCCAAGGTCACAGTAGCGCCGCCTGAGGATCTCTACACAGAAACTGGACTGACCAAGCAGATCGACGTCCACTTTGTGACCGAGGAAAAGACGGTGTCGTTTCCCGTCGGCACGAAAACCCTGTCTGCGGACCTACTGATCATCGCCAACTTTGGCAACTATGAGTGGTACCCGCTGGATCGGTACTCGGAACCGATGCTGATTTACTCCACCACCCCGTTGCCTGGCGGTGGCGAACAGACCCTGAATACCGAGGCATCCGTGTGGGGCAAGTTCCCAGGCTGGCGTGTGATCGGCACCAACAGTGAGTTGCCAGCGCCGACCGGCTGGTGGGACAACGTGCTCGGGGATGTCGATGCCGTGTATGAGGACGTGGGTCCGGAGAGCGCCACGGTAAAGGTACTGCTCGCCCGCAACGGCTCCACAATGTCTTTCGTGGCCATGATCTTGGTGGCGATGGTCATTTTGACCGCGCTGGCCATGGTGGTGGCCCGGGCGGTGGCCGATCAGCGGCGGCGCATCGAAGCCACGATGGCGAGTTGGCTTGCCGCCATGCTGTTCGCGATGGTGCCGTTGCGGACCAATATGCCGGGTGCGCCGCCGATCGGAGTGTGGATCGATTTTCTGGTCTTTTTGTGGGTACTGCTCGGGCTGATGTTGGCTTTGGCCATCTTCGTCACGAGCTGGCTGCGGTTCACGCCCAGGCCGGAACGCAGGCATCAGCCCCGCACAACGGCGCAGCGAAAGGCCGAATCAGGGCCTGCATAGGTCGATCAAGCAACGGAAACGGCCAACTCGGGTGCCCCACGGCTACCGAATCGACTCGCCCACGGGCTAGTCTGGGCAGTGGTACGCGCCAATAGCATTGGCGGAGTTTCGGCAACTGTGGAGAAAGGGGACGCGAGGTGGCTATCACCCGCAACACTCAAGGGGTCCCCGCCCGGGGTTGGACGCTGGCAGCGGCAGGCCTGCTGTGCACGGGCTCGGTATTGGGGGCGGTGGGGGTCGCGCAAGCGGCGTCTGCTGGTCCCACGACCACCGCGAGTGCTGGTGCGACAACGGGTTCGGACAACTCTGTGACGAGCGCGTCGGCCCGGATCACTGACGTTTTTGCTACAGCTGAGGCCGCTGCGCAGTCGGTATCTCTCACGGCCCACACGCCAGATTCCAGTGCCGAAGTAGCGCGGGTCTTGGGCGACGACGGCTACGCGTATTACTTTGAAGCCCGTCCGCAGGCCGGCCTCCCGTTGGAGGTGCTTGTGACAGCCGTACCACAGCGCTTACCCGCGGGCTCACCGGAGCGTACGACCGTGGCAGCGGTGCGGTACTTGCTTTCTCCGCAGTTGGATCCGCAACTGCCGCCCGCGGTGATCGCCAATGGGGTGGGCGGGATCATCATCGCTACCGGGGACTTGCCGGCTGCGGGGGTGGGTACGCCAGTGGGCGCCAGCGCTACTTTCGGTGGAGTCGCCGTGACGCTCGTCGAGTCGGGGACTGACACAGCCCAGATCGATGTGTCGTTCCCCGCTACTCGCGCACCAGCCACCCCACCCTCAGCGCCACAAACGGTTTCCAGTCAGTGGCACGATGGCACCAGCGTTGCAGTGTCCTGGACAGTCCCCGACAACCCTGGCGGCGCCGTCATCACCGAATATGTTGCGACCATCGTTCCTGGTGGTCAGTCGTGCTTGGCGACCGTGACCACGGGGTGTGTGATCGCTGGTGTGCCGGTGCTCGCCGGAGCCGACGTCGAGGACTACACCGTGACGGTGCTCGCCCGCAACGCGGTCGGTTTGTCATTGCCATCAGCGACCGCTCTCGCACCTGCAGGCAACACAGCCACGCCCTCAGCACCGCCGACAAGCGTGCCCGCCGAGGTAGCCGATGTCACTTTGATGGAGACGTCGGCTACTCCGAGCGCAACGCCGACGAGTGCAGAGGGCACTACCCAAGTGCAAGCGGTCGCAGCGTTGCCGGCCGAAACCGTGGTGCCGACCTACGATCCCTTCGCTTCTTCTGGCACCAGCACGACGACTGTGGACCCTTACGCCACCACGGACCCGTACGCCACCACTACCACGACGGTTGATCCATACGCGGCAACCACGACCACCAGCACGTCCACACTCGCCTCTACTGGGGCCGGCAGTGCGCTGACGTGGTTGGCGGCAGGCGCCATGATCGTTGTTGCCGGATCCACCTTGGTGGTGGGCAGCAAGCTAGTCCCGGCTCGGGTGCGGCACCACCAGGCCAAGCATCGCGCCGGACGTAGCCGACAGCTGTGACCCAGGGCTCCTAACCGTCGCTGGTGAGCGGCGCCGAAGGTGCTGGTGCAGGACGACCGTAGAGCCAGCCCTGTCCCCGCTGCCACCCTTGTGACGTGAGTGTTCGCGCCTCAACTTCGGTTTCGACACCTTCCGCGATGGTGTCGAGTCCCAGACCGTCCGCCAGGCCAGCCAAAGCCCGCGCCAGTTGGAGACTCGTCTGGTCGCCCTGCCGAATGCCTCGGGTGAAAGTGAGGTCGAGCTTCAATCCACTGATCGGCAAGTCCCGCAGATGACTGATGGATGAGTATCCGGTCCCGAAATCGTCGACATACCAACGCGCTCCGGACACGGCAAGACGCTCCATATTGGCCACCGTGCCAGCTGCCACTTCCAGCATTGAGGTTTCCGTGATTTCCAGATGCAGTCGGTTGCCAGGAATCCCATGCGCTGCCAGCGCGTCCTGGATCACGTCCGCCCAATCCGTTTTCATCAAACTGGCCGACGACATGTTGACCGACATGAAGGTGGGCGTCGGCAGCGTGGCGAGGGTAGCCACTGCCGACCGCAAGACGGCTGCGTCCAGGTCGGGCATCAGCGCCGACCGTTCGGCCACGGGCAAGAAATCTATCGGCATCACGATGGTGCCGTCGGGTTGTAGCCATCGCACCAGGGCTTCGTAGCCGACAGCGCTCCCAGGCACGTCGAAAGCGACGATCGGTTGGAAGAACGGGATGAATTCACCGGCTGCCAGAGCGTCCCGCATGTTCGCGACCATGGTCAGTCGATGTTGCGCGGACTGGGCGAGCGCGGGATCGGCATACTCACACCGGTTACGGCCATTGAGTTTGGCCAGACGCATCGCCAGACTGGCATCCCGGACCAACTGCTGAGCACTGTCTCCGGGTCCACCCGAGGCGATCCCCACGCTGACCGTCGGCTCGATTGGTCGCCCGAGGACCACGGTGGGCTGGAACACAGCGGCGCGAATGGCGTCCGCTGCTGCGCCGGCCTCGGCCTCGTTGTCCAGGTGCGGTATGAACACCACAAACTCGTCCCCGGTGCCCCGCCCAATCACGGCATCATCACCGGCCGACTCTGCGATCCGGGCCGCCACGGTGGTTAAAAGCAGATCGCCGGCTGCATGGGTGAGTGCGTCATTGATGGACCGCAAGGAATCCACACCTACACAGAGCACGCCGACCGTGGCTGTCGGCTTGAGGGCAGACAACCGGTGCTCGATGTGCCTCATCACGACCGGACGCGCGGCCACGCCGGTGAGGGGATCGTGGCCCATCGCATGCGCCAGCTCCGCACGCGCCATCACCTCAGCATCGATGTCCCGCAGGCTGGCGATCCGGTGAATCCCCTCCGGGCCAGCCACACCTTTGGCAGTGATGACCATCCATTTGCTGCTGCCATCCCGACAACGCATCCGCACTTCAATTTCGGCGGTATTACCTGGTATCACCTGGTGTTGCGCCGTCAATGCTCGTTCGCGGTCCGCCTCGTCGATCAGTTCTACCGCCGAAAGGCCGATTACCTCTTGTGGTTTCCACCCCAAGACCGCCGTGATGGACTCAGATGCCCAGACAAACCGACCCCGATGGTCAGCTTCCAAGATCACGTCTGTGGCATTGTCTGCCAACAAGCGGTATCGACGTTCGCTGTCTGCCAGAGCTGCTGTCTCGTTCAATACTTTGGTGACATCGCGCCAAGTGACAACGACACCGTTGGCTGCTGCCACGGCGGTGATGTCGAAGCGTCGGATGTGAGCTGTGGCGTGATCCAGCACCGCAAATCCGTCGAGGGTGAATGTCTCCTGCCGTTCCACCACTCGGGACACCAGCTCCGCAGAACTGCACCCCCACATGGTGGACTCGCCCTCCGGATAGTGATGCCCCAGAAACTCCTCGCGGGTCAGGTCGTGGTGGGCAGCGGCAGCGTTGTTGGCGGCTTCCACCACGAGTGCGGTGACCTGTCCATGCGCATCTCGAGCGACGCCGAGCAACACGCAGGGATCTGTCTGGGCATCCAAAGTGGCCTGCAGTTGCTGCCCGCGGGTGATGGCTTCGGTGCGGGCGACTGCCAGTGCGACTGCTTCCCGCAATCTGGACAGGCCGAAACCTAGATCCGCGGCGAGATCGGTCAGCAGTGCTTCCGCTTGCTGATCAAAGGTGTGGGACTCTCCGGCGTAGACCATCAAGGCTCCGTCGAGGTCGCCTTCGACTAGCACCGGCAAACTGATCGAACATTGCAAGCCCCACTCGCGTGCGGCTTCGCGCCAGGGTGAATAGTGCGGGTCAGAAGCCAAATTGTTGCGCACTTGGGTAGTTCGAGTGCGGATGCAGGTCCCCGTGGGGCCCTGCCCGAAAGCATCATCACCCCACGAGATTGACACCTGATCCAGATAACCCACCGCGGGTCCAGCGGTGGACACGATTTCCACGGACCTGGCGGGATCTGACAGTGGGCGTCCATACCACGCCAGTAGGTAGCCGCCAGCTTCCACGATGGCACCGCACATGTCGTCGAGCAGACTCTGTTCATCGACCGCCCGCACCAGCACCTCATTGCCTCGCGACAGGGTGGTCAAGGCTCGCTGGATGGCTGCGGCACCCGTTTCAGGGGAGGGGGATGCGCGCACATGGTCAGGTTACACGCTTGGAGGCAAAGTGCAGTCCATTCGGACGATGCGGAGGTAGGTCGTTCGGTCTGTTAACTATTCCGCTGAGGTGTCGTCAGTGCCATAGCCAGGCAGCCAGGTTTCGAGTTTTTCGCGCAAGGTGGCCAGTGTGTAGGGCTTGCTCAGGTAGTCGTTCATACCCGCATCCCGACACTCTTCAATGGTGCTGATCATGACGTCTGCGGTGGTGGCGAGGATCGGAATGTCCGCGGTCGCGGGCGCGCCGGCACGAATGAGTCTGGTGGCTTCTAGGCCATCGAGCACCGGCATTTGGCAGTCCATGAGTACCATCGCGATGTCCGAAGAGTTCGCCAGGGCAACGATCGCTTGTTGGCCATCGCCAGCCACCTCGACGTCCACTCCGAGCCGGTTGAGCATGCCCAATCCGACCCTCTGATTCACCAGATTGTCTTCCACCAGCAGCACCCGCCCCAATGCCGACGGGGCGGCTGAGACCTGGGATGCGGTCTGCGACTGGTGCACCTCGACTGCGGGTTCCTCCGATATGGGTGGGGATGCCAGTGGAAACGGGATCTCTACGGTGAACGCGGTGCCCTGTCCAGGAGTGCTTGCCACCCGGATGTCACCTTGCATGAGTGTGGTCAGTTGCATGGTGATGGCCAGTCCGAGACCGGTGCCGCCGAACTTCCGAGTCGTGCTGGCGTCGGCCTGCATGAACGATCCGAAAAGTCGCGCTTGGGTAGCGGCGTCCATCCCAATGCCGGTATCGCGCACAGTGAAGCGCAAGCGGACGTTGGTTGCGTGCTCGCGAACAGGCGCCACGGGTGTCACCGATAACTGGATGGATCCGGATGAGGTGAATTTCACCGCGTTGCCAATGAGATTTGACAACACTTGCCGGAGCCGCGTCGGGTCGCCGCGCACCCACTGCGGGAGATCATCGTCGTAGGTGCAGTTCATGGTGACTTGTTTGGCAGCGGCTTGCGGCGAGTAGAGGGTGACGACCTCCCGTGCCAACAGTCCGGCGTCGAAGGGAATCTGCTCAAGATCCATGCGACCGGCCTCGATCTTGCTGAGATCCAGAATGTCGTTGATGATCAACAGCAAACTTTCTGCGGATGACTGCGCCACCTGGATCTGCTCGCGCTGCTCGGCATCGAGATCGCTGCCGGACACCATCTCCAACATGCCTAGCACCCCGTTCATGGGAGTGCGGATCTCGTGGCTCATGTTGGCCAGGAACCGTGATTTGGCTGCTGCCGCGTCTTCCGCGGCATCGCGGGCGGATGACAAGGCCAGCCGTGCCCGCTCGGCAGCGATCGCCAGGGCCATCCCATCGGCGATCGCTGAGAGCGAGTTGCGCAGAATCTGATCATCGCTGAAGGGGGCTTCGGAATGAACGATGACCTGCCCGGAGACTCCCCCTGAGAACGGAAACGGCAGCACGATGCCGCAGGCTCCTCCCGAACCGCCTGCCAACTCGGGCGCCTTAGCGGCTGAGTAGAAGGTGGGGGCCGTGACGTTGTCGAGGTCGGTACCCAATCCGGCCTGCACCTCGGCCAGGTTGACGCGATGACCGGTTCCGCGAATCACTTCGTGTACTTCTCCGGCTGCCTCATCGGGGACGTTGTGCCAGCGGCAGATCGCCGTCCAATCACCACCCCCAAAACTCGTCATGCCGACAGCGAGGGTGTGCAGAGCCTCGGACAACCGGCCGTCCAGACTGTGGGTGGAGGCCAGAATGCCTGCCACCTCCGCGCGAAGCGTGGAACTTCGTGCTTCCACCTGTTGGCGATGATCGCGATGCACGAGTTCGGTGACATCGCGCTGCAAAGCGACATACCCGAGCAGTGTGCTGTCCTCATCGAAATACGGCGCAATAGTGGTTTGCGCGATGAACGTGTCATTCGGCTCTGCTGGGTCTTCTTGCCATCGACGCAAGCGAAGTCGACCGCTCCACACATCGCCGCTAGTCAAGGTGAGCACCATCTCGGCGAGCATTGCCGGATCGTTGTCCGGGCTCCGCAGTGCTTCCGGATCGGCTCCCAGCACCCGCGACACCGGCCAGCCCGTGATTGCGGTGAACGCGGCATTGACATATTCGATGCGGCCGTCAGCATTCGTGACATAGATGGCATCGGCGCTGGCATCGACGGCGCGGGTCAGCCGTCGGATCCGCACATCGGTCGCGACGCGGTCACTGACGTCGCGAAAGGTGGCCCCGATGCTGGTGATTAGGTTGGATTCGGTGATGGGAAAGAGCAATAAGGACACGGGGATGCCGGCGCCGACACCTGGTGGCTGTGACGCGTCTGATGCTTGGTCCGGCGCTGGGAGCAGCAGCACAGCGCCGTCGTCGCGTACTTCCCGCCCCGAACGCAACTCGGCCACGATCTCGGAAAGGGACCGACCACTGCCCGCCACTGATTGGCTGAACTGAAATCGGTCGATCAGATTGTCACCCACAGCGATCTCTCCGAGCAACCGCTGTGCCGCTGGATTCCACGACTGGATCAACCCACTGAGATCGGTGCTGGCGAACCCATCGGAGAGTGCATTCACCACCGCGACTTGCCGATCGCGCTCCGCTCGAACTCGTGACTCTGCATTGAGTTCCATACGCTGCGTGCGCGCCCCCACCAACACGATGGCGATTGACAACATTCCCACCGTGATCACGATCGCCATACCGTCTCCGGAGCTATCTGCGCCCAGAGCGTCAGAGACAAACTCCCCAATCCGGAATGCCAGGGGAAGTCCCACTACGAGCAACGCCAGCCACCAGATCACGAGACGGTTGCGCATGGATCGCACCCAAAGCGCGGGGGGTGAGTCCGGCTGTAAAAGAGCCGTGGCCACTGTCAAACTCAACAGCGAAAGTGCCGTGCCGAGGGCGATCCCGTTGTCCACCACGATGCCAAAGGAAGCAGCGGTTGCATAGAGGAAACCTGCCACAGACATCAGTGGCAACATGGCTGTCGCGAATGCCAGCCACCCGCGCCACTTTTCCACCCGGTGGGAGCGAGCCGGGAGCAGGAACACAGCGATCGATAGCAGCAGGGCAGAGATTGCCGTCTGCCAGGACGGCCGTCCCGGTGCGTTGGGGTCTGATGCAGTCACCTCGTCGGTCCACAACACCGCACCGATTCCTGTGCTCACATCCAGCACGATTTCGGCCAAGACCACGACGCAAATAACAGCGGCGACCACCGCTAGCGCCCGACCAAAATAGCGGGGGAGGTGGCCACCAGCACTGAAAGCGAGTAGCGCCAAGGCCAAGAGCATCAGCACGAGTGCCGAAAGGGGCTGGGTCGCCGGCCAGTTTTCCACGACTCGGGTCCACGTGGAGTTGTTGCTGGCCCAACCCCACCAGACCAGCAGTCCTGCAGCCAACACCAGAAGTGCCAGCACAACTGCGGCTGACTTGGCGCGTGGCTTGGCGACGGTCACAATCAGACGTTACCTGGCATCCGTGTTGAGGTGCTATCGACAACGCATCCGCGTGGCCGTTAGGCGCAAGCCCACGGACCCCAGCCGGAGCGCTTCCAGTAGGTCCAAGCCACAAAGTCCTGTTGCGCCTTGCTGGCTTGATGCGGGTACTCGGCGAACTGTCCGCCCCCGTTGGCGTGCCACGAGCGGTAGTCGAATTGCCAGGCGCCGTAGTACCCGTTGCCGGTGTTGATGGAGTAGTTGCCGCCCGACTCGCATTTGACCACGGCCAACGGTTTCGGGGTCGCGGCCCAGGCGGTGGATTCGGCGAACATGCCACCGCCGCCGGACGTGACCGGGGCGGGAGCGCTCGGGGTGCTTGGTTTTGGTGCCGGCTTCGGCGCGGGTGCCGGCGCTGCCGGAGCAGCGGCCGGGGCAGGTGCCGCGGGTGCCGGTGCAGGTGCCGCGGGCGGGGCGGCGACAGCCTGCTGCTCGGCAGCCGCCTGCGCCAATTGCGCAGCGATCGCGGCCGCGGCTGCTTCGGCCGCCAACCGCTGTGCTTCACGCATTGCTGCCACCTCCGCTGCGACGCGCGCACGCTCTTCTTCTTGCAGCGTTGCCAGGCGGTCGCGTGCCTGCCCGAGGCTGGACTCGACTTCGGCCTGTTGGGCGCTGAGTTGATCGGTGAGTTGAGCGAGCTGATCCTTTTCCGCGGCGAGCGTCACTTCACTTGCTGCGAGCTCGGCGGCAGCCGCTCGCGCTTCCGAGAGGCTGCCAGATTCAGCGGCGCCGGCGGCGGCGAGTCGATCCAGGCTGCGGAGGAATTCGTCTGCATCGTCGAGCGAGATTGTCAGCACTGCCGCGCTGAAGCCGCCGTTGACGTACATCTCGCGGGCAAACTTGGCCACGGTGGTTTCATGGGTGGCTAGTTGCGCGCGGGCTGCTTGGGTGCGGGCCAGGGCCTCGTCGTAACGACCCTGTGCGGCTACCAACTGGGTGCGGGTGCGGCTCGCCCGATAGGAGGCTTCCGCGCTGGTTTGCTCCAAGGCTGCCACTTGGGCGGTGGCTGCAGGCAGATCCGCCGGGTCTGCCTGGGCGTTCACGCCGGCTGCCACGATAAGTCCGCAGGCCAACAATGGCGAGGTCGCCAAAGTGATGAAGGTAGTTCGTCGTCGCTTGTCCATGCTGCCCCACATTGGGTTGGGAAATGCGCTTCGGGAACGCCTTTTGCGCACAGGGTAGCCACCGGGGTGGTGGAATGCTGGGAACTCGATGCGTTCCGGGAACGTGATCCGCGCCACGTGTCGACCGCATTGCTCAGGGCAACGCAGCCCGCGTCACACGTAGTGGCGTTGCCGTGCGAAGGTCGCCAGACCGCCGATTTCCCAGTTCTGATCGGCACGAATTCGTGCCGTGACGCTGATGTTGGCGGCGTCAGCCTGGACGATCATCCACGCCATGGGGGCTCCGCGGGTGCGGGAACTCGCGCTGGTCCCGCAGACCACTTCCACCACTCTGGACAGTTGTCGATCATGGTGCACGGGGTATTCGCTGACGCGTGGAATATGGGTATGGCCCGCCAGTACCACGTCCACCCGACCGCGGGCGAGCGCACGATCCAAACTGCCGATTTTGGCCATGGTGGCCAGACCGGACAAGCTGGGTGGATGGTGCAGCACCAGAACGCGCAGAGCGGGAGTCGTGGGCGTGGCGTCGGAGTCCGGGCCTTGATCATGCTGCTGCGGTGCAGTGAAGACCGTACTCACCAGCGCCGCCTGCCGGGAGGAGACCCGACCGGATTTCCAGCGCCACCGCGGCATGCTCTGCAGCCCCAGCAGGCGAGCACCTGGCACGTCGAGGACCGGGTCGAGGTCGTCGCTGAGTTCTCGGCGGTAGCGCGAGTAGGGAGCAGTAAAACGGGTTGTGAGGTCGTAGAGCGGGACGTCGTGATTGCCGATGACCACCAACTGCGGTTGCGGCAAACGTGCCAGGAAATCCCGAGCAGCAGCGAACTCGCGTTTGCGGGCACGCATCGTGAGGTCCCCGGAGACGACCACGACGTCGGGTTGGTGGTGGTGGACGTCGGCCACCAGCGCATCGAGCACGGAAGGTGTGGTGGAGCCCATATGAACGTCGGAAAGGTGCGCGATGGTGACCACATCTGGCAGGTTAGTTGTAGGAGTAGGGTGACGAGAGATTGAGCCATCACCGCTGCACTGGGCGACGGTATGCAATCGGGTGATGGCTGAGCCGGAGTGGAAGGGAGAGTTCGTGTTCCAGACTCGCATTCACGGCCGAGGTGGTCAGGGGGTGGTGACAGCGGCGGAATTGTTGGCGGTAGCGGCGTTTCGGGCCGGCAAACACGCTCAGGCTTTCCCGAGTTTCGGTTCCGAGCGCACGGGCGCGCCGGTGGTTGCCTACTGCCGTATTGATGAGCAATTGATCCGGATGCGCGAGCCGGTGTTGGTGCCGGACGCCCTGATCATCCAAGATGCCACGCTGCTGACTCAGGTGGATCTGTTCTCTGGCTTGCCCCAGGATGCCTATGTGTTGGTGAACACCTCCAAAACATTTGATGATCTGGGCTTGGCTGACCTCGTCGCAGCACATCGGGTGGATCGATTGCACACTGTGCCCGCGACGGAGATCGCGATGGAGTTCCTTGGTCGACCATTGCCCAACGCGGTACTGCTCGGGGGATTCGCCGCCTTCACCGAGGTGGTGAACCTCGAAGGGGTCACTGAAGCCATCCGAGAGCGCTTTGCTGGGGCTGTGGGGGAGGCGAATGTGGCTGCCGCCACCGCCGCTTATGAATCCGTGGTGACCAATCGTCGTGAGGAGTATGTAGATGCGCCAACAGATTGAGGGTTCGCAGGCGGTGGCCCGCGCCGTTGCCTTAGCCCGGCCAGAGGTGATCTGCGCCTACCCGATTTCGCCCCAGACGCACATCGTGGAAACCCTGAGCAAGTTGGTCAAGTCCGGCGAGATTTCGCCGTGCGAATATCTCAATGTGGAGAGCGAGTTCGCGGCGATGAGCGCCGCTATCGGGGCTTCCGCCGCCGGCGCCCGCTCCTACACGGCCACCGCCAGTCAAGGCCTGCTGTACATGGTGGAGGCGGTCTACAACGCCTCTGGACTGGGTTTGCCGATCGTGATGACAGTGGCGAACCGAGCGATCGGCGCCCCGATCAATATCTGGAACGACCACTCGGACTCGATGAGCCAGCGCGACTCGGGCTGGATCCAGTTGTTTGCCGAAGACAACCAGGAGGCGGTGGATCTGCACATCCAGGCGTTCCGGTTGGCCGAAGAAGTATCACTGCCGGTGATGGTCTGTATGGACGGGTTCATCCTCACCCACGCTGTGGAAGAAGTCGATCTGCCGGATCAGGACGCCATCGACGATTTCTTGCCGCCATTTGTGCCCCGGCAGGTGCTCAACCCCGACGAGCCGTTGTCGATCGGTGCCATGGTGGGCCCGGAAGCCTTCACCGAAGTACGCTACCTCGCCCATCTGCGGCAAATGCAGGCTTTGGAGTTGATCCCCAAGATTGCCGACGCCTATGGCGAAGCCACAGGTCGACGACGCGGCGGATTGATCTCCTGTTACCGGCTCGATGATGCCGAAACCGTGGTGGTGGCACTTGGGTCGGTGCTCGGCACCATCAAAGACACAGTCGACGAGTTGCGGGCCGATGGTCACCGCATCGGCGTGCTCGGCATCACGTCATTTCGGCCGTTTCCGCTCGCCGATGTGCGACGGGCATTGGAGCATGTGCGCACCGTGGTGGTCGTGGAGAAGGCGCTGGCCGTGGGGATCGGGGGCATCGTGAGCTCCAACATCCGCACGGCGTTGGCAGGGCTGTCGATTCGCACCACCACCGTGGTGGCCGGACTCGGCGGCCGTCCGATCTTGGCGGCTTCGCTGCGGGCAATGATGCTGCGGGCGGAGGCCGACGAATTAGACGATCTGGAGTTTTTGGATCTCAATACCGACCTAATCGCCCGCGAACTCGAACGAGTACGCACCAATCGCCAGTCTGGTCCGAGTGCAGAGAACATTCTGGCCGACATTGCCGATGCTGCTGGTGCCATGCGGGTGCGACGTCCCGTGACGGAACTCTCTGGAGGCATGCGATGACCGAGCCCGTGAAGTTTTACCAAGTCGGGTCGTTCGCTGTGGGCAACCGACTGCTCGACGTGACTTCGGTGCAGTCCGATCCGGGCCGTCACAACTCCATCAACTCCGGACACCGCGCCTGCCAGGGTTGCGGTGAGGCGTTGGGTGCGCGGTATGCACTGGATACCGCGATGCGTGCAGCCGACGGCCGGATCGTGGCGGTGAACGCCACCGGTTGTTTGGAGGTGTTCTCCACGCCCTACCCGGAGACGAGTTGGCAGATCCCCTGGATGCACTCGCTGTTTGGGAATGCGCCCTCGGTGGCCAGCGGTGTCGCCGCCGCGTTGCGGGTCAAGGGTGACACTGCCACCCGAGTCATTGCCCAAGGCGGCGATGGCGGCACCGTGGACATCGGCATGGGCACGTTGTCGGGGATGTTCGAACGCAACGATGACGTGCTCTACATCTGCTACGACAATGAGGCGTACATGAACACCGGGGTGCAACGTTCCGGAGCCACCCCACCGGCTGCGCGCACGGCGACCACACAGGCGGTCGGAGCGCACCCTGGCCAAACGTTTGGCCAGGGTAAAGATTTACCGAGAATCGCCATGGCACACGAGATCCCGTATGTGGCCACGGCGACGGTGGCCGATCTGCACGACCTTGAGACCAAAGTGAACACAGCAATGGGGATGCGGGGCGCGCGCTATCTGCACGTCCTCGTACCGTGCCCGCTGGGGTGGGGTGCGGCCAGCAGCGACACCATCAACTTGGCCCGGCTTGCCACCCAAAGCGGTTTGTTCCCGGTGTACGAGGCGCACAACGGCGAGATCACGTCGGTGACCAAGATCCGTCGGCTTGTGCCGGTGGTCGACTACCTCAAACGGCAGCGTCGATATGCCCACCTATTCGGTTCGGACCCGGATACCGAGACGCTGGACCGGATTCAGGCCCAAGCTGATCGCAACATCGTCCGCTACGACCTGCTCGGTGACGACGTTGATGTCGAACTTGCAGCGGCCGTGAACGCTATCGGCAGCATCCCAGATCACGACCGGGAAGGAGCCCTGTAAATGGACAAGCCTTTTGCCATCACGCTCGACGTGGGGTCGAGTCTGGCGAACAAGACGGGTTCGTGGCGCACTGAACGGCCCGTGTACCTCAACTCCCTACCACCGTGCAACGACGCCTGCCCGGCGGGGGAGGATATCCAAGGCTGGTTGTATGCGGCCGAAGAGGGTAGGTACGAGGACGCTTGGCGGGTCCTGACGCGCGATAATCCGTTTCCAGCGGTGATGGGTCGGGTGTGTTACCACCCGTGTCAGACCGCATGTAACCGGGCGCAGTTGGACCAGCCGGTGGGGATCAACTCGGTTGAACGGTTCCTCGGCGACGCTGCGCTGCAGTCCGGTTGGGCCTTCGCGCCGGCGGCAGCAGCCACCGGCAAGCGGGTGCTCGTGATCGGCGCCGGTCCGTCAGGCTTATCGGCGGCCTACCATCTCAACCAAGCCGGGCACGAAGTGGTAGTGCGGGATGCTGGCCCCAAGCCGGGCGGCATGATGCGTTTCGGAATTCCTTCCTACCGCCTGCCGCGCGATGTGCTTGATGCCGAAATTCAGCGCGTACTCGACCTCGGCATCACCTTGGAGTTGAACTCGCGGGTGGACGATGTGGAAGCGGCGATGCGGGAAGGCAACTTCGACGCAGTGTTCCTGGCCGTCGGGGCACACATTGGCAAACGGACCTACATTCCGGCCGGGGAATCGGCCCACATCCTCGATGCCGTGGGCATGTTGCGGGCAATGGAGGGTGAAGAGAAGCCGCTGCTCGGACGTCGGGTGGTGGTGTACGGCGGTGGCAACACTGCGATGGATGCGGCACGCACCGCCCGTCGGCTCGGGGCGGAGGAGGCCGTCATCGTGTATCGACGAACCCGCGACCGGATGCCAGCTCACGATATCGAGGTGGAGGAGGCCCTGGAAGAGGGCGTGTTGATGCGCTGGCTGTCCACCATCAAGCATGTGGAATCCGGACACATCACCGTGGAGAAAATGGAACTGGACGAAACCGGATTCCCACAGCCCACCGGGGAAACTGAGGAACTTGCCGCTGACTCCGTGGTGCTCGCGCTGGGTCAGGACGTTGATCTTTCGCTGCTCGACGGTGTGCCTGGTTTGACCATCACCAAGGGTGTGGTGGATGTTGATGAACGGATGATGACGGGACATCCCGGGATCTTCGCCGGTGGTGACATGGTGCCGTCCGAACGCACAGTTACGGTGGCCGTTGGACACGGCAAACTGGCCGCGCGCAATATCGATGGCTGGCTCACCGGCGAGCCGTATGTGCATCCGCCGCGGCCCCCGCTAGCCACCTTCGACCGCCTCAACCCGTGGTACTACTCCGATGCGGACAGGACTGTCGCGCCGACCTTGGACCTGGCACGCCGCCTCGATTCCTTCGCTGAGGTCAAGCAAGGACTCGACGAGAACACAGCCCTGTTTGAGGCACGTCGTTGCTTGTCGTGCGGCAATTGTTTTGGGTGCGACAACTGTTTCGGTGTGTGCCCGGACAATGCTGTGCGCAAGTTCCCGCGCGGTTCGGCTGAGGGCGACAACGAACGTGACTATGCCTTCGACCTCGATTACTGCAAAGGCTGCGGTATGTGTGTAGCCGAGTGCCCATCGGGTGCGATCGTGCTGGTACCGGAAGAGAAGTAGCCCACGAGTCGAACCTGCCTGCATGGGAGGGTCCCGACGCCGCAGCTACATCCTCGACTGGTTTGGACATCCCACCTCACGGTCTAGACCAGCAACCTGACAGGTGTTGCGGCACGCGCTGTCATGTATCTGAGTTCGTTCTGCCAGCGGCGTGCGTCGGCTGGTAGCGATGACCCGGTGTTGCGGGACGACGGCGCAAGGTCAGCACCAGCAGCACAACTCCAACCGTCACAGCCGCCGCCCTACTGGGATCGGGAGCAGCGTTCCAGAGTGGATATTGGGCCTCGCCTCCTGGCGCGGAATCATCCCGACCATCGGAATGTTGGCCGGGGTGTGACTGAGCAGCAGGAATATTCCTTAGTAACCACGTTCGACGGTGTGGAACTGCGCCACTACCCCACATGCACGTTGGCCGAGATCACGGTTGACGGTCCGGCTGACAAAGCGGGCAACGTCGCTTTTCGACCGCTGGTCTCGTACATCTCCGGGTCCAACGTGACGAAGGCCAAGTTGGCGATGACCGCACCGGTGATCCAGGAACCCACCGCGAGCCAGGAACCCACGACACTCCAGCAACCCAGCGGGGAGGTTCTGGCTATGACGGCCCCGGTGCTGCAGGAGGATGCGGGTGGTCAACGTTGGACGGTGTCTTTTGTGCTGCCTGGGGCGCGTGCCCGTGCGGACTATCCGCAACCCACCGATCCCCGGGTGGTGCTCCGGGAAGTCGAGGATCATTACGCCGCTGCGATCCGCTGGTCGGGTCGTTGGATGACATCCAACGTGGACAAAAACACCGAGCGCCTGCTAGCCACCATTGGGCGGGCGGGCTGGCGCGTCACTGGCGCTCCCCGGTGGGCGCGCTACAACCCACCCTGGACTCCTGCCTTCGCGCGCCGCAACGAAATCATCGTTGCAGTGGATCCAGGGCCAGATGCCGAATGTGGCGAGCAGGAATCCAGGTAGCCCCGTGCGCGTAACCTGCCAACTGGATCCCCGACCCGCAGATGCCTGGGGGAGTTGGCACACGCATCGGGCCTAGATTTGGCCAAGCGCCAGACCTATAAGACCCATCAGCCGGGTTACTCCCAGACCACCCGCATGGCGGTGATCGCGTCGGTCGGGGCGCTGCCGTCGGTCTCGTTGAGCAACTCCACGCCAGCGGGGGAGGTGGCGAAGACGGGTGTGGTGTTGGCAATGAGGCGTGTCCAAGCAGCGGTGAACGGCTTGAGATCAGCAGCCCGAGCCGCGAACACCGACGGCACGCAGTGGCATGCCGTGGCGGTCGTGATGTCGCCTCGGGCTGCTTGCCGGGCAAGTCGCACTTGCGCCCGGCGACCGGCGGGGAGCGGAGGCAGAATCGGGCGGGCGATCAGATACCGACAGCGACCCGGAGCGCCGAGCAACTCGTCGAGCGCGGCGGCAAACTGGGCCGCGTGGGGTCCGGGGAGGTCCACCATCTCGACCCCATCGCGCACCCGAAATCGCACCTGCTGCGGTTGGCCGAGCGCGCTGGCAACCACCTCTGCATAGGCGCTAACCGGCGGTGGCTGTTCCAACCGCTGATACTCGGATAACGCCGCCCGGTCGGCCTGTGCCCGACCCCAGGTGAAGGCCCCGAGGCTGGTCAGGGCGGCGGGAATCGCTAGTGCCAACCAGGAACCGTCACCGGCTAGAACCCCCAACACCACAGCCAACACCGCCATACCAGCACCCAGCGCGGCGATCATTGCCGGGATCCGAGGCAGTTGGGCGACCGGCTGCGACAATCCACTCGGTGCCACCACCACGATGGGTGTGGTCGGTGTGTGCGGTACTCGGAGTTCGAGCGCGCCCGTTGCAGCGCTGCTTCGACTGGCCGCCTGCACATCGGTCGGCCGCACCTGAACCTGCACTGCCGGCACCACCTCATCGGCGAAGGCTTCGCCGATTCGCCAGGCAGCCCGGCCTGCTGCACGATCTTCGCTGCGCACCAGCATCTTGGCGTTGAAGGAGTCGAAGGTTTCGGAGTCTGGGGCGTGGAAGGGCGAGAGTGTGGAGTCGACGTGACCTACCCCCGCCACGATGTCGCGGTCGCGATTCACGGCGAAATAGCCGTTGTGTTTGCGGACGAAACGCTCATAGTCACCGTTGCCCCGCGGGTGGTTGGCAGCCACGCAGACCACAGACCAGGTGTGCGCGA
This sequence comes from uncultured Actinomycetes bacterium, assembly GCA_964627505.1. Taxonomy (GTDB): domain Bacteria; phylum Actinomycetota; class Actinomycetes; order S36-B12; family UBA10799; genus JACJWR01. Next base: position 19,178 of record CAZVKB010000027.1, read on the forward strand.
CTTTCTCGGGCCACGCGGGGTCCAGGCGCAGTGCTCGACCGCGCACTTGCACGACGGCAGTGGCAGTGGTGGCCGTCGTGAGGTCGACCAACGTGGTGACCGAGCGAGCATCCCAACCTTCTCCTAATAGGGCCCGAGTGCCGACGAGAATCGACAAGCCGCCGTCTTCGAATAGGCCAGTCAGGAACGGTACCCATTCGCGCGGTCCCCAGTCGTCTTCGAAGTAGATCAAGGCGCCATCGTTGTGGTGACGTACCGACGGGCGGGCGGCGCGAATCACGGCAGCACCACGGGAATTGGCTGCCACGGTTTTGCCAGTCACGAGCGCGATTCCACGACTGGCGATCCGGGTGTCGGCAGACAGTTGCTCGGCCACCTGCACCGCTGAGCCTGCCTCTGCCGCAATCACCCCGGTGAGATTGGCCGGCAGTGTCGCAGTGGCCCGCTCATGATCCACCACCACCAAGGCCCGCATCCGATCGGGGATGCTCGCGAGTTCGGCGGCCAGAATCTCCACGGCTGCGCGGGATTTCGCCGCGCTGCGCGCGATGACCCGGTCCACCGGTGAACGTCCCCGCTGCACACCAGCGGACGTGAGCCGAAAGCCGACCGCGGGCAGGGCTTCGCGCAGGCGGCGCAGCGCCTCGACATCCTTGGGATCTTGCGAATCGCGCAGCACCTCGCGCACAAACTCTCCGATCACCCGCGCCCAGTCGTCGGCGCTGGGGGCAGAGCGGTAGCGTTCCCGGCCACGGCTGCCGGGCGGGCGGGTGGCCAATCCGTCGTGGTGGAAGTGCATCAGCGCATCAGCCAAGTCGGGCTTTGTCGACTCCAACGCGGCCCAAGCGGTGCCATCCAATCGACCGCAATACAAATCGAGCCACTCGAAAAAGCGCGTACTGGCGAAATCCGGCGCCGCCAGGTCGTTGCGTAATTCGGCAAATCGCAAGGCATCTTCAGCGAGCCAGTCCGCTTCGGCACTCGTTGGAGGCGTCAACCAGGCGAGTTCGGTGTACGGCGCCAGATAGCCCTGACGTACCAGCGCTGGAATCGATGCCTCGAACACCGGCGGGCCCAAAAGGCGTTCGGTCAATTCGTTTTCCGCGCTGGTGAGCACAGCTGGTGGGGTGGCGGTAAGGCCAATGATCCGCACATCTGTCAGGGGCGCCAGCATCTCGTCGAGCAGTTCTCCCCACACCGCCAGCAAGTGGTGGCACTCATCGAGCAGGAGCGTAGCTTCGCCCAGGGCAGCCAAAGTTTCGAAGAATTGCTTCGCCCCAGTTCCCAACCGATGGGCGTGGGAATCCGGATCTCCGGCCTCGTCCACTTCGGCTTCCGGGTCGAATGCCGCGACAGCCTGATAGGTGAGGCTAGTCACTTCAGCGGTCAAGTCCCGAGACATGGCCACCGGCGGGCCCTCGGGTGCGAAGTAGTCACGGTACTGCGTCGCCCACTGCACCTGAATCGCCGTGTTCGGGCTCAGGATCACGATCGGACGGCGCAAACGGACGGCGGCGGTAAGGCCGACCAGGGTTTTGCCGGAGCCGGGTGGCAGCACCACCAGCGCTCGGCGCGAACCGTGTGACCACGCTGCGTCAATCGCGGCAAGTGCCTCCCGCTGATACACCCGCAGCGAGGCTCGGGGCTCCTCCCACCGCGCAGCCATGTCCGCACCCTAACCCGGGAGTCGGCGCATACGATGCTCAACGTGCAAATCCCTTCACCGCGCAGTCCCGGCTTGCGTGCGGTGATCGCAGCTGTGGCCATCAATCTGGTTTCCGTGCTGCCGCTCTTCCTCACCGGCGCCATGGCGGTGCAGATCTCCCGCGATATCGGTGCGAGCGCGACCTCGGTTGGGATGATGGCCTCCATGTTTGCCTTTGCGACCATGGCCGGCAGCGCCCCGCTTGGCCGGATGGTCGGTCGATGGGGGGTGCGGCGCAGCATGAGAGCCAGCGCCCTGGCGGCAGCCCTCGCGTTGCTCGCGGGTGCGGCGAGCACGTCGCTGTGGTGGTTGGGTGCGGCGCTCTTCCTAGGTGGCATCGGCAATGCGCTGAGCCAACCTGCCGGCAATGCCCTGGTGGCGGCCCAACTGTCGGCTCGGCACTTCGGGATCGGATTTGCCATCAAGCAGTCCGGGATTCCGGTGGCCACGTTGTTGGGCGGGCTTTCGGTGCCCCTGATTGCGTTAACGTTGGGATGGCAGGCGGCTTACCTCGCGGCTGCTGCGTTGGCGCTGGTGGCGATCCCGTTGATACCCGCCGATCGGGAGGTGACCCCGGGGCGCGCCGAGGCCGCGGTTCCGCGGAAGTTGGTGGTGCCATTGTGGGGGCTGGCGCTGGGAGCGAGCGCAGCTGTTGTGGCCGCCACATCGATCGGGGCCCTGGGTGCGGCTGGTGGGGTAGCAGCGGGACTCCCCGAAGCCACCGCCGGGTACCTCGTAGCGCTCGGTGGATTGGCCGGCTTGATCGTACGGTTATCCGCCGGTACCGCTGCTGATCGTTTTTCCTTCGACGCGTTGCACGGAGTCGCACTGCTGTGTGTTCTAGGCGCGGTCGGTTGGGCGCTCATGGCAATCGGGGAGCCGGTGATGTTCGCGATCGGCCTGGTCGTGGCGAACGCCTTCGGGTGGGGGTGGCCTGGACTCCAACACTTGGCAGTCGCGCGACGTTTTCCCACTGCTACTGCGGCTGCCAGCGGAGTGTCGCAGACCGGTGTGGCGGTTGGACTCTTGGTGGGCCCGGCATTGCTGGGAGCCACGGCGGGCGGTTTCGGCTGGACCTGGACGTGGCTATTGGCGGCGTGTGCCGCAGTGGTCGGTGCGGTGGCTGTGACCTTCGCGGCCCGCCGGATCCCGCAACCACAGGAAGTTGCTCACTCGGCACTTGCGCGGCGTGCGGCTTCCTGAGTCATAGCGTCGATGGCAGCTTCGATGCGGGTGTGCTCGTAACTCCCTGGTTGGGTTTGGGTGAGGCCCACTTCGAGTTCCGCTACTGCGATCTGCAGCTCCTCGTCGGTCATGGTGGCGGGATCTGTATGCAGATGGGGAGTCATCGGAACCTCTCGCAAGCGTCGGGGAACGAATTGGAGTCAGCAGTGCACAGGAATCGTCAGTATGACTTAAGAATCCGCGCCCGGACCGAAAAACATCTGATCGGAGTCTTCCGCAAGATCGTCGCGGTCGTATCCTTTCCTCTGTGGAAGAACAGTTCTATGTCACCCTCTTGGACCAAATCGCCGATGGCGTGTATTTTGTCGACACCAATCGGGTGATCACGTATTGGAATGGGGGAGCCGAACGAATTACCGGCTACTCGGCGGCGGAGGTCGTGGGACACAGTTGTTCGGAAGGCATCCTGCGTCACGTCAACGACTCGGGCAAGCAGTTGTGCCTCCAGGGTTGTCCGCTGTTGGGGGTCATGCTGGACGGCAAGCAGCGCACCGCGAATGTATATCTGCACCACAAGAACGGACACCGGGTGCCAGTTCGGGTGCAGGGCCACGCCTTGCGCGACGACAACGGCGTGATCACCGGTTCGGTGGAAGTGTTCTCGCGCCGACACATCAACCAATACGACATTCATGAGCAGGAAGGCATCGCCGACGGATTAGATCCAGTGACCGGCTTGCCGCCCCGCCGAATCGGCGAACGGCAACTCGCGGCGCTGCTGCCCGACTCTGCCGATGCACAGACTTCGGAGCAATCTGACGAATCCGTGGGCGTGTTGTTCCTCGACGTGGACCACTTCAAGTCTGTCAACGATAACTACGGTCACCGGGTAGGGGACGACGTTTTGCGCGTGGTGGGGCAGTCATTGGCCAATGGCCTGAGCAGCGGTGATCTTCCCGTGCGCTGGGGTGGCGAGGAGTTTCTGGCGGTGATGCCAGCGGCTGATCAGCAGTCCGTCGCCGCCACGGCCGAGCGCGTGCGGATGCTCGTGGAGAACTCGTGGCTGGATTTTGGGGATCAAACTGTACGGGTGACTGCCTCATTGGGGGCAACGTTGTCGCAACCGGGCGAAACCATTAGTGACGTGATCGATCGCGCGGATCACTTGATGTACCGCAGCAAACATGCCGGGCGCAACCGGGTGACTACTGATGACGGTGAATTGACCTCGCTTGCCGAGCCGCCGATCCTCGGCAAGGGAATCCCGTGGCTGATGCCGGAGTATCTCAATCGCTGAACCCGCCGGGGTGCAGATGCGCGGCAGCGGGGGGTACGGGACACTACTGCAATGAGTTTAGCTGCCAAAGAAATTAACCGGGCGAAGTTGCGCTTCGGTTTGCTCACTGGGGCAGTGTCGCTGCTGGTTTTTCTGGTGCTCCTGCTCTCGACCCTGTCACAGGCGTTGGTGTCGTCTCTGGTGGGAGCGCTGGAAAATCTCCAGACCCAAGGCGTGGTGTATGCGACCTCGGCTCGTGACAACATCGTTGCCAGTCGCTTGCCAGCCGCCACTGTCGAAGAAGTCGCAGCCGTCCCGGGAGTCGCCGCCGCTGCTGGTGTCGGAACCTTCACCAGCAATACCACGCTGGATGGCGTGCTCACCGAAGTGCAGGTGTTCGGGTTCAGTCCAGAAGGCCCGGGCGGGCCGACGACGGTCTCCGCGGGTCGGTTGCCGACGCAACCGGGCGAGGCTGCCGTGGACGGTGGTGGGGTAGCCATCGGTGACACTTTGACCCTGACTCCTGGTGAGACCACGCTGACCGTGGTCGGTCTGATCCGCGGCGCGCAGTTCAACGCATTACCCACGGCGTATGTCGATCTCGTCACCTATGAACAAGCCGTGCAAGCGGCCAATCCGGGTTTGCCGTTCGTGCCCATCAATGCCGTGGCTTTCGACGTTGCGCCTGGTCAGGACCCAGCCACGGTCGCGGATGCGATTACTGCGACCCTGCCTAATGCTGTGGGTTACACCCTTGACAACGCGGTGTCACTGATTCCAGGCATCGAGTCGATCAGCCAGAGTTTTGGGATCCTCGTGGGTCTGACGTTTATCATCGGCATCGTCGTCATCGGCTTCTTCTTCCTGATTCTCACCGTGCAGAAGATGCGCGCCTACACCTTGTTGCGGGCGATCGGCACGCCCACTCGATCCTTGGCGACCACAGTGGCCGCGCAAATCACCATCGTGGTGATCGTGGCCTCACTGCTGGCAGTGGCTTTGACGTTGTTGGCGGTCCAGGGATTGAACACCGGAATCCCCGTCACCCTCGATCCCGCCTTGATCATCACCACGGTGGTGGCGGTTTTGGCCTTCTCGCTGCTGGCCGGACTATTGAGTATTCGCCGGATCGCACGGATTGATCCGGCCACGGCAGTAGGAGCGCGCTGATGTTGGCACTACGAGAGATTCAACGGGGAAAGGGTCGCTTCGCCACCATCGTCGGTGCGTTGTCCCTGATCGTTTTTCTGGTGTTGGTGCTCGGTGCACTTGCCGATGGGCTGTTCTTCGGGGCCACCGGGGCGGTCCGCACGACGTCTGCGACGGCCTATGTGTTCTCAGAAGAGGCCGAGGGATCGTTTGTCCGGTCGCGGTTGGATGAGTCCGACGTGGCGGCAGTGGCGGCGGCGCCCGGGGTGACTGCGGCGAACCCGCTGGGACTGCTCCTCACCGGCGGCACCGGCCCCGAAGGTGCCGTCGACCTGGCCGTCTTCGGCCTAATCCCGGGCGGAGTCGGCTACCCAACCAAGGTCACCGAGGGTCGGCTGCCTGCGATCGATGAGCCCGGCACCGCAGCGGTGGACGAAGTGTTGCGGGATTCGGGGGTGGTGTTGGGTTCGACAGTTGCAGTAGGGGACGTGCCAGCGACCGTCGTAGGCTTCGTGGCCGACTCGGAGTACCAACTGCAGCCCACGCTGTGGACCTCGGTGACCACCTGGCGAGCCATGCGGGATGCCGTGCGTCCGGAATTGCGCGGTCAACCAACCGTGATCAACGCTATTGCGATCACCACGACAACGGAATCCGATGATGCCCTCGCGGCGATTGCTGCAGCGGTACCCGGCACCGCGGTTTTGAGCGCGGAAGCCACCGGGTTGGCTATTCCAGGTGTGGAGCAACAAAGTTCGACATTGAACTCGATCATCTACACCACGTTGGCGGTGGCCGCCTTGGTTGTGGCCCTGTTCTTTGCGTTGGTGGTGTTGGAGAAACGAGAGTTGTTCGCCGCTCTGAAGGCGCTGGGCGCCTCCACAGGCCGGCTCGGGCGCGGAGTGATCGTGCAGGCGATCATCGCTTCCGCGTTGGGGGTGGTGATCGGAGCTGTCGTCGCCCGTCTGTTCGACTTGATAATTCCGGCCGGAGTGCCGACGTTGTACCGCACGGAGACGCTCATCACCATCGCGGTATTCACGTTGGTGGCGGGAGTTGTCGGAGCCTTGTTCTCGTTGCGTCGGATCGCCAAAATCGACCCGGCCACCGCTATCGGAGGAGTGATATGAGCACTGACGACCCGGTCCTGGCCGCCACCAGTTCGGTTCCAAACGGCCCCGGCGAATCGCCAGCCCTGGATGCCGTCAAGCACGAACAGGCCTTGTTGCGCGTGACAGATGTGCGCAAGGTCTACGGTTCCGGTCACACTGAAGTGGTAGCCGTTGCTGATGCCACGATGGCCGTGGATGAGGGCGAGTTCGTCGCGTTGCTCGGGCCTTCCGGCTCAGGTAAGACGACGTTGATTTCCATCATCGGCGGGTTGCTGTCGCCTTCCAGTGGCACCGTCCAACTCGGTGGTGTGGACGTCACGACGTTGGGCAAGAAGGACTTGACCAAGTTTCGGGCCGAGCGGGTGGGATTCGTGTTCCAGTCCGCCAACCTGGTCCCGTTTCTCACCGCGCGCGAGAACCTGCTCTATGTCGCCTCGCTGGTGAAGGGTATTTCCCGCTCGGAAGCCAATTCCCGCGCCGATCGACTGCTGGAGGAACTCGGACTAGCTGGTCGAGCCAAGAACTTGCCCGAACAACTCTCCGGCGGTGAACGCCAACGGGTGGCAATCGGTCGAGCGCTGATGAACGACCCAGATCTGGTATTGGTCGATGAGCCGACCGCTGCGCTCGACACGGCCATGGGCAGACAAGTGGTGGAACTGCTGCGCAACGAGATCAAGGGCCGCGGTAAAACCGGCATCATGGTCACCCACGACCTGCGCATGGTGGACTACACCGATCGGGTCTTTGAAATCCTGGACGGCGATCTCACCCACGTGGAGCAGCCCAGCGCCATCGGCCACTGATTTCCCTGCAAGCAGGCAACAGGCCGGACCCCTATCCTCGACAAAGTGACCAAAGCAGGTACCTTTGGTGAACGCAAGGTGAACGAAGCGGTAATAGATACCGTGCCGCCAATATTCAGAGGATCAATCATGAAGCGATTTCGCACAGTGGCATCAGCCCTTCTGACCATCAACCACCCACCGCGCGTCTGGTGGGCCGATGTGGTGGACCACCACAATTCTCGTCGCACCAGAGATCGCCGTTCCGTCTGACGCCAGCCCCGCGTCTGCCTGCTGCCCCCACCGCTCGCACCGGTCTCCTAGTCTGAGCCAGTGCGAGAGACTTTTTCAGCCGTCCAAGGTGCATTCCCTGGCGCTGTGCCGCTGATCGATTTCGTCGACGGGCAAACCCGGTGGTTGGCCAATCAGGGGTTTCTGCCTGAAACATCGCTGGCGGTGTTGGCATCGTGCCGAGACGAGCTGGCCGCTGGATTGCGAGCGGAAGTGCGCCGGCAGTGGGACTTTGCGTTTGATTTCGCCAGTCTGTCGGGGTTGCCGCTGGCGGGTGCTACAGGCGCTCGGGCAGTGCGTGATCACGCTCCGGAGCGGGCCGGTCGGGTGCAGATTGTGATTTGGGCATTACCGCACGTGGGAGTGCTCGACGACGGCACGGTGGGTCAAGTGATGCGGCGTGGTCGTCACCACCCGACCACTGCGTGTGGTTCGTTGCATGCCGCTGCTACTTGGGCGGCTGACTCCCGCGGAGATCCGCTGGCCGGGGAGCAGCCGATTGATCCGCGCGATCCGGAACAATCGCTGGTGCGGCGTCGCCTGCTCTCGGCCTATCCGGGTTTTGACACCTTCTCGCCTAAGGAATTGGTGGAGCGGGTGGTCGATTTGATGCTGGCCGACTTGTGGGATCTGATCGATACCCTCACCAATCCCCATAACGTGGATGCGGCGATCGTCTCAGGCGTTTTGGTGCACGGATCAGCGGGGGATTTTGTGGCTCCGAGGCTGGTCCGACTCCGTCGGATTGGGAAGACAATCGAATTATCCGCAAGTGCAGCTACCAGCGACGGTGACTCTACGATACCCCAAGGGGTATCAGGGTAACGAATCAACCAACCGGGTCACCGGACCCTGGAATGGACCACGGCGTCTGCGAACTCCGCACACGGCCATCCGGCGTGGCTTGGTGCGTTCATGGGCACAGGTGCCGTCGGACTGGCATTCGCCTCCCAAACTGCCACGATCGGATGGCGTTGGGCGATGTGGATCGCCATCGCGTTCCGGCCGCAGGCGGC
>CAZVKB010000028.1:0-11889 GCA_964627505.1 uncultured Actinomycetes bacterium
TCCACCGCGATGTCCAGATCCGACGGCGCCACCTCCGCTGCCACCAAAGCTGAACCCAATGCCGCGACCATCGCCCCGTTGTCCGTGCACAACCCCGGTCGCGGAATCCGCAACTCGATGCCTGCTGTCGCACAGCGCTGCTGCGCCAGTTCCCGCAACCGGGAGTTGGCCGCCACCCCACCGCCGATCAACAAGTGCGCCACGCCCTGATCCCGGCAGGCGGAAATTGACTTGCGCACCAACACATCCACCACCGCCTCCTGGAACGAAGCCGCCACCGCCGGCACATTCACTACTTCGCCAGCCGCTTCCGCCGCCTCCACCCACCGCGCTACGGCCGTCTTGAGCCCAGAGAACGAGAAGTCATACGGATGCGCCGCCAAGTCTTTCCCGGTGCTCAAACCCCGCGGAAAGCGCACAAACTCCCGATCCCCCTCCTGTGCCACCCGGTCGATGTGTGGCCCACCGGGAAACGGCAGTCCCAGCAGCCGCGCCACCTTGTCGAAAGCCTCGCCCGCAGCATCATCCAAAGTGGCCCCCAGCGGGGTGATCTCAGCTGTGATGTCATCCACCTGGAGCAAACTGGAATGCCCACCGGAGACCAGCAGCGCAATCGCAGGCTGCGGCAGCGCGCCGTGCTCCAAACGGTCCACCGCCACATGCGCGGCCAAGTGATTGACCCCGTAGATCGGCTTGCCCAGCGACCAAGCCAACGCTTGCGCCGCCGCCGTCCCCACAAGCAGCGCTCCGGTCAACCCGGGCCCGGACGTCACAGCCACCGCGTCCACATCCCGTAAGGACACTCCCGCCTCGGTGCAGGCCCACTCCAACGTCGGCACCATCGCCTCTAGATGCGCCCGACTGGCAATCTCCGGCACCACTCCGCCGTAGCGAGCGTGCGCCGCCACCGACGATGCCACGGCATCGGCCAGCAGCGTGGTACCGCGCACGATCCCCACCCCGGTTTCATCACACGAGGTCTCGATTCCCAACACCAGCGGCGTATCCGCGCTCACGTCGAACTCCCAGATTCGGACACGGGAAGCCGTAGCCGCATCACCCGCGCATCCATGCCATCGGCGTAGTAACCCCGCCGCCGCTGCAACTGCTGAAAACCGAAGCGCTCGTACATGGCGACCGCCGGATTGTCCGCGCGCACCTCCAAAAACATCTGCCAGGCGTCGGCCGCCCGGGCAGCGTCGAGCGCCGCCCGCAGCAAGGCGCCACCCAACCCCTGGCCCTGCCAGGCCGGGACCACGGCAATCGTCATGAGATCAGCGTCGTGCCCGGTCACAGCCACATCCACATATCCACACACGGCGCCCGCAGCATCCAGCGCCACCTGCACCCAGCGACCCTCGGCCGCCAGCTCCGCCCACAACTGGGCCGGAGTCCAGGCACTCCCCGGAAACATGCGCTGCTCCCAGTGCGTCACCTCCGCAATGTGCCACCAGCGCATCGGCACCAAAGCCACCCCCGGCACGTCGGCCAATCGGCGCTCGGATGCCACCGTAATCGTCGCCATCACCGCAGCCCAACGGTGTGCGCGGGCGGCTCCATCACATCCGGACGTCGCAGGTACAACGGCTCCGGGGCCAGCAGCGTCTGTGGCACCCAGGACGCACGCCCGACCGCCGGCCCACCCACTCCATTTGGATCATCCTCAGCCACCACCAGCTCCGACGTGTGGAGTCGATCCGTCAGCGCCCACTCGGCCAACACCCCCGCAGATGGGGTCACCTGCTCGAGCCACTCGATACCCGCGTGCTGCGCCGCCACATCGGCAGGTTTCCCGACGAACGGACCCGACACGCGCACCCCCGCGTCGTTGTAGCGCGCCCAATACACCTCGCGGCGGCGGGCATCCAACGTGACGATCACGTCCCCGGCGTACGCTGCCAGTCCACGCGCTACGACGTCGAGGCTGCACGCACCCACCACCGGAATCTCCAGCGCCGCGGCGGCAGCACGCGCGAACATCAACCCCACCCGCAAACTGGTGTACGGACCCGGACCCACACCCACCGCAATCGCCGACAGATCCCCGGGCTGCACACCAGCCTCAGCCATCGCCGCCGTCACCGCTCCGGGCAGCAGCGCCCCCGTCGAGCGCCCAGCCGGAACCTGCACCATGTACGTCTCAGGATGCCCGCCGCGCCCACGCACTGCACTCCCCCCCACGGCACCCCCGTCGGCTGCGCGACCCACCGCCACGCTCACCGTCGGAGTCGCCGTATCCAACGCCAACACAGTCGCGACCTTTGGGTCCGCCCTACTCATGCGTGCTCCCCCCTCCGCCTCGCAACACCGCCGCGACATCCACGTCGCGCCAGCGCTCCCCTAACGCCACAACGGTGACCCGGCGTACGTCCGCCGTCCGCTCGATGAGCAATTCCAAGCGATTCTCGGAGAGGAACTCCGCCTTGCCCGCACCCCACTCCACCACGGTCACGGAATCGTCCAACTCGGCTTCCACATCAAGGTCCGCCAGCGCCCCAGCCGAACCCAGCCGATAAGCATCCACATGCACCAAGCGCACGCCGTCGGCCAAAGCCGGATGCGTGCGTGCGATCACGAAGGTTGGGGACGTCACCGGCCCGCGCACACCCAACCCCGCGCCGAGGCCACGCACAAAAGTGGTCTTGCCCGCCCCCAACGGCCCGTTGAGCAACACCACGTCGCCGGCCCGCAGCACGCCGGCTAATCGTCGCCCCGCAGCCTCCGTGGCGCCCGGATCCGCCCACTGTACGAGGCCATCTGCCTGCGCGCGAATCACGCGGACTCGTCCTCCCAAGCGCGCCAAGCCCGCTGCAGCAACAACACGAGTTCCTCGTTGACTTCTGCGGGTCGTTCGAGCATCAACATGTGACCGGTGTCGGCCAGCAACACCAGTTCCGCATGGGGCACGCGGCGGACGATTTCATACGAATGCGCCTCGGGGGTCATCGCGTCGTCCGTGCCCACCATCACCAGGGTTTCGATCCCATTCATCGTGGCCAGCGCGGCGCGCTTATCGTGCTGATCGAATGTGGGCAGAAACTCCCCCACCACGTCGATGGGGGTGTCGTTGACCATGCTGAAGGCAAAATTCGCCACCTCCGGCGACACCGGCGAGGCAAAACTGTAGCGCCGGGTCAGCCACTTCGTGAGGTCGTTGGAGCGTTGCCGACTGAACTCGATCACGTCGCGTTGCTCGATCAACGTCGGCGCCACCAAGGGCACAAACTCATGCGCCAAACGAGCGATCACAACCGGCAGCCCCAGCAACACGTCACTGAGCCCACCCGCGCTAGTCCCCAACAGTGCCACGCCAATCACCCGCTCGCGAAAAATCTCCGGGTAGTCGGCAGCCATCGACATCACGGTCATGCCGCCCATGGAATGACCCACCAGCACCAGCGGACCCTCCGGTGCGACCTGCGCGATCACTGCTGCCAGGTCCTGTCCCAACTGGTCGATGTGATGCGACCCGGCTGGTCCCCGCTGCGAGCGCCCATGTGCCCGCTGATCCCAAAACACCAGCCGCGCCATCGGCCGCAAGACTTCGCGTTGGAAGTGCCAGGTGTCGTGGTTCAGGGCATAGCCATGGCTGAACACCATGGTGGGCATCGTCAACGGGTCGAAATCGGCGGGCGTGTCCACTTCCGCGTAAATCACTGTGCCGTCGTTGGCGACGACTTCCCGCGGGGTGCCGCGTAACGTGCCAAACGGGATGGCGGTCTCGGGGCGCGGCACCAGCCGATCCCGCACCAAGCGCCGTTCCGCCACCGCGCCCGCTGCCGCACCTACAGCCAGCGCCGCCACGGCCCCGATGAGCGCCGGGAGCCGAGAGTTCGGTGTCACGTGCTCCTCCAACCCATCGCTGCCGACTGACTCGCACCCAACTGTCTGAACTGACCTGCCCGTGCGCTGCTATCCATCGTCCACCACGATCCGCGGGACGCGCGGACCGACCCTCGTGACGATTTCGTAGGCGATCGTGTCACAGGCCTCGGCCCACTGGTCCGTCGTCGGGTAGCCAGAGGCCGGGTCGCCGAAAAACACCACCGGATCACCTGCCGCGATCGGATCATCCCCGACGTCGAGCAGGACCTGATCCATGCAGACCCGACCTGCGATCGTGCGGACTTTGCCAGCGGCAAATACCGGCCCGCGATTCGACGCCGCCCGGGGCACGCCGTCGGCATATCCCACCGGCACCAAACCGATGGTGGTGTCGCGATTGGTGGTGTACGTGTGCCCATAGGACACCCCGCGCCCGCCAGCCACCCGTTTGACCTGCACCAGCCGTGCGGCCAGCGTCATCACCGGCCGCAACCCCAACTCCTCGGCGCTGCCCACTTCCGGACCCGGTGAAATCCCATACACGGCGATGCCTGGGCGCACCAAGTCGTAGTGCGCCGCTGGCAGTGTCAAAGTGGCTGCCGAGTTGGCGATGTGTCGCACTTCCGGGTCGAGGCCGGCGCCGGCCGCCACCACCAACGCCTCGTCGAATTCCGCAATTTGCGCCGCAATCGTGGCGTGGCCCGGCGCATCGGCGTAGGCGAAGTGCGACCAGACCCCGGCCACCGAAATCAGCCCCTCGATTTCCAACTGCCGGGCCCGGTGACACAGTTGTGGCCAGTCCGATGCACTCGCCCCGCCCCGACTCAGGCCAGTGTCGATCTTCAGGTGCACCCGTGCACACCGACCTACGGCCGCCGCGGCGCCGGCAATCTCCGCCAACATGTCCTCGTTGTACGCACTCACATCCACATCCGCTGCAATGCACTCCGCGAACGCGTCCCCGGGCACTGCCAGCCAGGTCAAGATCCGCCCGGTGTCGCCAGCTGCGCGCAATGCCAGCGCCTCCCCCAACAGCGCCACCCCCAACCATGTGGCTCCCCCCGCCCGCGCGGCGGCAGCACACGGCACAAGGCCGTGACCATACGCGTCCGCTTTCACCACGGCCATGACCGCCGCCGAGCCCGCCGCGCGACGCAGCACCCCAACGTTGTGCCGCAGAGCCGCAAGGTCGATTTCCGCCCAGGCACCGATGCGGGCCGGCACCGTCACATGGGTCACAGCGGTGTTGCCGTCCGGCTCACGGCGATCGCTTCCGGAACCGCCGCCAAGACGTCGTCGCTCACGATCGGCCGACCGTCTACCGCCGCGAGCCGTCCCGCGGTGCCGTGCAGATACGCTGCCGCCGCCGCGATGTCGCGCACTGCGTCCGCGCCGGGCATCCTCCGATGGGCGGCGAGCATCGATCCGGCCAGACCGCTGAGCACATCCCCGCTACCTGCCGTGGCGAGGTCCGGCGGACCGGATGCCGACACCACTGCCGGTCCCTGAGCACTCGCCACCACGGTGGCCGCGCCCTTGAGCAGAATGACGCTGTCCAGTTCGGCAGCCAACCGTGCCACCGCCGCCACGCGGCCCCCGGCAGTGTCGAGTTCGCCGCCCAAGCGGGCGAATTCCCCGGCGTGCGGGGTGAACAGCGTGGGCGCAGTCCGGGCTACCACGGCCGCCCGCAGATCCGCATTGTCAGCCACCAATGTGATGCCATCGGCATCGATGAGCAGCGGCACCGGCACGCTGATGGCCTCGGCCAGCCGCTCCTTGGCAGCCGCGTCGGTGCCAGCGCCGGGCCCCACCACCCACGCCTGCACCCGGCCGGCGAACGCCGGCCCGGTGTGGCTGGGCACCACGTCCGGCCACCGCGGCACCACCACGTCTGGGGCGCCACCGGCGTAACGCACCATGCCCACACCACCGAAACGGGCGGCGCCGGTGCACAGAATGCCGGCGCCCGGGTATGCCGTTGAACCGGCCACCACGCCCACGACACCACGTGTGTACTTGTCGTCGGCGGGTCCCGGTCGGGGCACATGCGCACCAGCCGTAGCCAAGTTCATCACCCACAGCGCCGGCGGCACCTCACCCAGCGCCGCCAACCCGATATCGATCAGGTGCACCAAGCCTGCGTACTCCCGACCCGGCGCCACGCACAATCCCGCTTTCAGCGCCCCGAATGTCACTGTCACTTCAGCGTGAACGCACGCATCCGGATCGGCCACCGCACCGGTATCGGGATCGATCCCGCTGGGCAGATCCACGGCGATGATGCGTCCCCGTCCCGCCTCAGCCAAGGCCGCCGCCGCCGGGCGCAGCGGTCCGCTGCCCCCGATCCCGACGATGCCGTCCAGCACGAGATCGGCCGCCGACGTGGCAGCCAGCGCCGCGTCGAGGTCATCGGCGGCGGTGATCATCCGACCGCCAGCAGCCCGCACCGCGGCCGCGCCGCCGCCGTGCACCGCCGGAGAGAGCGCCACCACCGTGACTGCTGCCCCCCGACCCGCCAACTGCGCGGCGGCGAACAAAGCGTCGCCGCCGTTGTTCCCCGATCCCGCTAAAACGACCACATCGGCGTCGCGCACCCGCAAGCCCCGCCCGGCCAACCATTTGCCGCAGGTGACGGCCAACCCGAAGGCTGCCCGGGCCATGAGTGCCCCGTCGGGTACCCGGGCCATTGCCTCGGCCTCGGCGGACCGCACATCGGCCACCAGATATGCCCCGCGCATCCCGCTACTCCACCGTCACGCTCTTGGCCAGGTTGCGCGGCTGGTCCACATCGTGACCCTTCACCGTGGCCATCTCGCAGGCGAACACCTGCAGCGGCACCACCGACACCAGCGGCTGCATGAGGGTGGGGGTGGCCGGCACCCGGATCAGGTGATCGGCATATGGGGTGACGATTTCGTCGCCTTCTTCGGCGATGACGATCGTGACCGCACCCCGAGCACGCACCTCTTGAATATTGGACACGATCTTCTCGTGCAATACGCTGCGCCCGCGCGGCGAAGGCACCACCACGACCACCGGTACACCCTCCTCGATCAGCGCAATCGGCCCGTGCTTGAGTTCGCCGGCGGCGAAGCCTTCGGCGTGCATGTAGGCGAGTTCCTTGAGCTTGAGCGCGCCCTCGAGCGCCACCGGGAAGCCCACGTGCCGGCCGATGAACAGCACCGATGTGGCGCTGGCGAACTGTCGGGCCAACTCGCGCACCCCCTCGGTGGTGTCGAGCACCAAGTCGACGTGGTTGGGCATGTCGGCGAGTTCGTCGACGATGGCCCGGATCTCATCGCCGAATTTGTGTCCGCGCACCTGCGCCAGGTACAGCGCGACCAGGTACGTCGCCACAATCTGGGTGAGGAACGCTTTGGTCGACGCCACCGCAATTTCCGGTCCGGCATAGGTGTAGAGCACCGCATCGGACTCCCGCGGAATCGTCGCACCCTGGGTGTTGCAGATCGACAACACCCGCGCGCCCTGCCGCTTGGCGTAGCGCAGCGCCATCAACGTGTCCATCGTCTCCCCGGACTGCGAGATCGCAATCGCAAGCGTCTGGCGGTCCACAATCGGGTCCCGGTAGCGGAATTCGCTGGCGAGCTCAACTTCACAGGGAATCCGGGTCCAGTGCTCGATGGCGTACTTCGCCACCATCCCAGCGTGATAGGCCGTACCGCAGGCGATGATGATGACCTTGTCGATATCGCGGAGGTCGGCATCGGAGAGCCGCATGTCGTCGAGTTGTAGTTGCCCGGACCGGTTGATCCGACCGCGGAGCGTGTCGGCCACCGCCCGCGGCTGCTCGGCGATCTCCTTGAGCATAAAGAGGTCGTAACCGCCCTTTTCCGCCGCCGAAGCGTCCCAGGTCACTTCAAATTCGGTCACCTCGGCCGGCGCCCCATCGAAATCGGTCACCACCACAGCGTCCGGGGTGAGCACCACCACCTGGTCCTGACCGAGTTCGACGGCGAACCGGGTGTGGGCGATGAATGCGGCCACATCCGAAGCGAGGAAGTTTTCGCCTTCCCCCCGGCCCACCACCAACGGTGAATTCCGGCGCGCACCCACCAGCAAATCCGGATTGTCGGCATCGATCGCTACGAGCGTGAACGCGCCCTCCAGCCGCCGACACACGGCCCGCATCGCATCTGGCAGGGAACCGTCGTACTCCGGCAGGGCACTGGACAGCAGGTGCGCAACCACCTCACTGTCGGTTTCGCTGCTCAACGGCACGCCGGCGGCACCCAGCTCCGCGCGCAGTTCGGCGAAGTTCTCAATGATCCCGTTGTGGATGATCGCCACCCGGGAGTCCGTGCTGACGTGCGGGTGCGCATTGACGTCGTTGGGGGCACCGTGTGTGGCCCACCGCGTGTGCCCGATGCCCGTGGTGGACTCCGGCATCGGGTCGGTCCCGAGCAAACCCTCCAGGTTGGCCAGCTTGCCCGCCTTCTTGCGGGTGTGCAGGGTGCCTTCGGAGACTACAGCGATCCCGGCTGAGTCGTAGCCGCGATATTCCAGCCGCCGCAACCCATCAACGACTACTTCCAGCGCCTGCTGGGCGCCCACATATCCGACAATTCCACACATGTTCGGCAGCCTAGCCGCTCCCGACACCGAAGCCGGGAGCCAGTCTCATACCGGCAGCACTAGCCGCATACCGACCGTGTCACTGCGACAACGCCAACTCCTGGCGCACCACGTCGGCCAAGCTCTCAGCGTGCTTGCGGGCATCGGCGTCGGTCGGCGCCTCCACCATCACCCGCACCAGCGGTTCGGTCCCGGACGGACGTAGCAACACCCGACCGCGACCGGCCAACTCCGCCTCCGCTGCTGCCACTGCTGCGGCTAACGGTTCGCACGAATCCACCCGCGCCCTGTCCACGCCCGGCACGTTGATCAACACCTGCGGCAACACGGTCATCACACTGGCGAGGTCCGCCAAAGACTTGCCGGTTTCGGCCATCACCGCCATCAGGGTCAGAGCGGTCAGTACGCCGTCACCTGTGCTGGCATATTCGGCCAGAATGACGTGCCCGGACTGCTCGCCACCAAGCGAGTAGCCGCCGGCCTTCATCGCTTCGAGCACATACCGGTCGCCCACCGCTGTGGCCAACACTGTGATCCCGGCGTCGGCCATTGCGAGGTTAAAGCCCAAGTTGCTCATGACCGTGGCTACCACGGTGTCCTGGGCCAACTGATCCTGCTCTCGCAGCCAGGTGGCCAGGATTGCCATCATCTGGTCGCCGTCCACCACATTGCCGGCGGCGTCCACCGCCAGGCAGCGGTCAGCATCGCCATCGTGGGCAATCCCGAGGTCCGCCCCGTGCTCCACGACGGCGTGGACTAAGTCCTCCATATGGGTGGAACCGCAACCGGCGTTGATGTTGTAGCCATCCGGCGAGGCGTGGATTGCGACCACTTCGGCGCCGAGCCGCCGGTAAGTCTCCGGCGCAATTTCGCTCGCCGCCCCATGCGCACAGTCCACCACTGCGAGCAACCCGTCGAGTCGGTGCGGGGCGGAGGCGAGCAGATGGTCGAGATAGCGCTGTGTGAGCACGTGGGCATCCGACACCCGCCCGACAGCGTCGCCGATGGGGCGAGGCTGCGGATCGGCCATCGCCGCTTCGATCGCGTCTTCGACGTCATCGGGCAACTTGCCGCCGCCGGCCGCGAAGAATTTGATGCCGTTATCGGGCATGGCATTGTGCGAAGCGCTGAGCATGACGCCGAAGTCCGCACCCATCACATCAGTCAGGTACGCCACCCCAGGGGTCGGAATCACACCCAGTACCAGGGCGTCCACCCCGGCGCTGGCCAAGCCAGCAACGACGGCCTGTTCCAGAAACTCGCCACTCACCCGAGTGTCGCGGCCCACGAGGGCAACCGGTCGTTTCGGTCGGCCACCACGTCGGGACGGTTTGGCCGGACCGGCCAACACCGTCGCCGCGGCTGCGGCCAGCGACACTGCCATCTCCGCGGTGATATCGACATTGGCCAGACCGCGCACACCATCGGTGCCGAAAAGGCGACCAGCCACGCTGGTCAGCGCTTCGAGTATTGCGGCGCCTTACGGGCTTTCTTGAGCCCGTACTTCTTGCGCTCTTTGGCGCGCGCATCCCGAGTCAGGAAGCCAGCGGCTTTCAACGCGGGACGGTTGACTTCGGCGTCGATCTCGTTCAGCGCCCGGGCGATCCCCAGTCGCAGGGCCCCGGCCTGACCGGAAGGGCCACCGCCGTGCAGCAGCGCCACAACGTCGTACGCGCCTTCAGCTGCAACCACCTTGAAGGGCTCGTTGATCAACTGTTGGTGCACCTTGTTCGGGAAATACTCCGCGAGGGTGCGGCCATTGAGCCGGTATTCGCCGGTTCCGGGCACGATCCGCACCCGCGCGATGGCCTGCTTGCGCCGACCGGTGGCTGCGCCGGGGCCGGTGGCCGCCGTGCGGGCGGCCACGGCAGCGGCAGGTTCGGGGGTTTCAGAAGTCCAGCTGGTGAGGGTGTCCTCAACCTCGACGTCGTCGCTCACAGAAGTCCTTTCGAGTACGGGCTGGCCACAGCGGCGCGCTACTGCGCAACCTGGCCGATAGTGAATTCGGCCGGCTGTTGCGCGGCGTGCGGATGGGTGGGGCCGGCGTAGACCTTCAGCTTGCGCAGCTGGGCGCGGCCGAGCGAGTTGTGCGGCAGCATGCCGCCCACAGCCTTCTCCACCGCCCTGCGCGGATTGGTGGCGAGCAACTCGGCGTAGGTGGTGGCAGTCAGGCCACCGGGATAGCCACTGTGCCGGTAGGCCTGCTTCTGCGCGGCCTTGGCGCCGGTGAGTGCCACCTTGTCGGCGTTCACCACAATCACAAAATCGCCGGTGTCCACATGAGGGGCAAACGTCGGCTTGTGCTTGCCGCGCAGCAGTACCGCCACGTGTGAGGCCAACCGGCCGAGCACGACGTCAGTCGCGTCGATGACATGCCACTGGCGGGTGACCTCGCCGGGCTTGGGGCTGTACGTGCGCATGAAACCTTTACCTTGTCGACTTCATTTGGCCTGGCGCCAGCGGGCTGCCCGGAATGGACAAACGCGAACCGGCCACCACTAGGTGGCGCCATTTGGCGCTAACTTGACGAAGTCTACAACCCCACCTTCCACTGGCGGCGGCGAGGTCTGTCAAGTCAGCCACGCCGAGCTCGGGTTAGCAACGCGCGGGCGGCGGGATCGGCGGCATAGGCCACGCGCTCCAGCACCAGACCCGCGGCGGGCGCCACCGCCACGTCGGAACGCCGCTGGGCAGAAGCCAGCACATCTGCCAGCCACGTCAGCTTCCGGCGACCGTCGCCGACGCTCAACATCGCCCCCACCAGCGAACGCACCATCGAGTGGCAGAAGGCATCTGCCCGAATCGCGAGCTCGAACGTGTCCGCCGCCGGCGGCACAGCCGAATCTCCGCAGGGGGCCCAGTGGCACGCCAGGACTGTGCGGATAGTCGTCGCACCCGCTCGGCGCCGACAGAAAGCCGCAAAATCATGTTCACCCAGCACCAACTCCGCCGCAGCGCTGAGCGCGGGCAAGGCCACCGTGGCAGGCCAGGTCACCACAAAACCACGGTGCAGCGGATCTAGCACGCCCGTGGTCACGCGATAGCGATACTCCCGCCACTCGGCGCTGAAGCGCGCATCAAAACCCGCGGGTGCAACAGCCACCTCGAATACCCGCACGTCCGCCGGCAGGACCCCATTGAGTCGTCTGCCAAGTTGTTGACACGCGGCGGTGTCGGCATCGGGCAGGGCCGTCACCGGCAGATCAACGTGCACATGCTGATCCCGGGCGTGCACGCCGGCATCGGTGCGCCCGGCACACACGGTGTGCGGGGCGGGGTGTAGCCGCAGCACCGTGCCCAGAGCAGCTTCCAGCTCACCTGCCACCGTGCGCAGGTTCGGTTGCCGGGCCCACCCATGAAAGTCGCGGCCGTCGTACCCCAACCGGAGATGCAGCCGCAGGAGCCCACCGGATTCGGTGGACTCCTGCGTGTGGGTGCGTGGGGTGGTTGCCACCGGCTCAGGCGTCGGTG
>CAZVKB010000028.1:11989-27566 GCA_964627505.1 uncultured Actinomycetes bacterium
GCGTCGGTGGCTCCGTCGGCCTTGGCGTCCACGGCATCGGCCTTGGCGTCGTCGGTACTGGCTGGCTTGGCAGCCTCGTCGCGTTCCTTCGCTGCCCGCTTGGCCGCGCCGGTCGCCTCAGCCACCACCTGCTCGGCCAGCGGCTCGACGAGTTCGACCACCACCATGGGTGCGTTGTCACCCTTGCGCGGTCCGATCTTCACCGTCCGGGTGTATCCCCCGGGCCGGTTGGCGTAGCGCGGTCCGATGTCTGTGAACAGTTCGTGCACGACTGTCTTGTCACGCACAACGGTCAACACCCGGCGGCGCGCATGCAGATCGCCACGCTTGGCCAGCGTGATCATGCGATCGGCCAGCGGACGCAGCCGCTTGGCCTTGGCTTCGGTGGTGGTGATCCGCCCGTGCTCGAACAGCGACGTGGCCAGGTTGGCCAACATCAACCGTTCGTGCGCCGGCCCACCGCCGAGACGGCGGCCCTTGGTTGGGGTAGGCATGTCAGATTCCTTTCGGCTCCCAGGCGGCAGGCCTTAGAGCTGCTCGTCCTCGGCGTAGTTGCTGTCGTCGTCCGGGTAGAAGTTCACGGCGGCTGCGACATCGAATCCAGGGGGGCTGTCCTTGAGCGCCAGACCCAGCGAGGTCAGTTTGGCCTTGACCTCATCGATGGACTTCTGCCCGAAGTTGCGAATGTCGAGCAGGTCGGCTTCGCTGCGAGTGAGCAGTTCGCCCACCGTGTGAATTGCTTCCCGCTTGAGGCAGTTGTAGGACCGCACCGTCAGATCGAGTTGCTCGATCGGCATCCCCAACTGCTCCGCCTGGTAGGTGTCCTGCGGCGAAGGCCCGATGTCGATTCCTTCAGCCTCCACGTTGAGTTCCCGCGCCAGCCCGAACAGTTCGGTCAGGGTCTTGCCGGCCGAGGCCACCGCGTCGCGCGGGCTGACACTGGATTTGGTCTCCACGTCCAGAATCAACCGGTCGAAGTCGGTGCGCATCTCCACACGGGTGGCTTCCACCTTGTAGGTGACCTTGAGCACCGGCGAGTAGATGGAGTCCACCGCAATCCGGCCGATCGGGCCATCATCTTGGGCGTTCTGCGCCGCGGAGACATACCCACGCCCGCGCTCCACCACGAGTTCCATCTCCAGCCGACCACGGTCGTTGACGGTGGCGATGTGCAGATCCGGGTTGTGGATCTCCACCCCGGCCGGCGGCTGGATGTCGCCGGCGGTGACCGTCCCGGTACCGGCGTGACGCAGGTACATCGTCACCGGCTCGTCGAATTCGCTGGACACCACGATCGACTTGATGTTCAGCACCAGTTCGGTCACGTCTTCCACGACGCCTTCGATGGTGGAGAACTCGTGTTGCACGCCATCGATGCTGACGTGCGTGACCGCGGCGCCAGGGATCGACGACAACAACGTGCGGCGCATGGAGTTGCCCAGCGTGTAGCCGAATCCAGGCTCGAGGGGTTCGAGCACAAACCGGGAACGGTGCGGGGCAATGACCTCTTCTTCGAGGGTGGGGCGCTGTGCAATGAGCACTGTGATTCCTTTCCGTGACGTCCGCTATATGACGTCAAAGATGGGATGCGCGCGGGAACACTCCCGCGACGCAATGGGGGTGATTACTTGGAGTAGAGCTCGACGATGAGTTGCTCGGTGACCAGGGTGTCGATCTGGTCGCGGCTCGGCAGTTGGTGCACGAGGATGCGCATCTGAGCCGGAATCACTTCCAGCCACGCCGGTGACGTGTGCTCCGGGGCCTCGGCTTGCGCCACCAGGAACGGAGTGAGGGTGCGCGCGTCTGGGCGCACTTCCACGATGTCCTTCGGGGAGACGCGGTAGGAGGGGATGTCCACCTTCTTGCCGTTCACCAGGATGTGGCCGTGGCGCACGGTCTGCCGAGCAGCGTCGCGGCTCTTGGCGAACCCGGCGCGGTACACGACGTTGTCGAGACGGCTCTCCAGGATCATCAACAGGTTGTCACCCGTCTTGCCTTGGCGCCGGTTGGCTTCTTCGTAGTAGCGGCGGAACTGCCGCTCGAGCACGCCGTAGATCCGCGCAGCCTTCTGCTTCTCGCGCATCTGCAACAAATATTCGCTTTCCTTCACCCGGGCGTTGCCGTGCTGGCCGGGCGGGAAGGGCCGCTTGTCGAGCGGGCACTTTGCCGACATGCACTTGGAACCCTTGAGGAAGAGCTTGGTCTTTTCCCGGCGGCAGCGTTTGCAGTCCGGGCCGGTGTATCTAGCCATTTATGAACTCCTCGGACTCAAACTCGGCGCCGCTTGGGCGGGCGGCAGCCATTGAACGGAACAGGGGTGACATCGCTGATGGCGCCGACTTCCAGCCCGGCAGCTTGCAGCGAACGGATCGCAGTCTCGCGACCGGATCCGGGGCCTTTCACAAACACGTCGACTTTGCGCATGCCGTGCTCGATGGCCCGGCGGGCGGCGGCCTCGGCGGCGAGCTGGGCGGCGAACGGGGTGGACTTGCGCGACCCCTTGTAGCCCACCTGGCCGGAGGACGACCACGCGATCACGGCACCGGAGGGGTCGGTGATCGAGACGATGGTGTTGTTGAAGGTGCTCTTGATGTGGGCGTGGCCGTGGGCCACGTTCTTCTTTTCTTTGCGGCGCACTTTGCGCGCGCCGGAACCCTTGGGCGGCATAAGTCGGTCAGATCTCCAAGTCGGTGTGGACGCGGGTAGTCGGGGTCATGGGTTATTTGCCAGCCTTCTTCTTGCCGGCCACGGTCTTGCGCTTGCCCTTACGGGTGCGCGCGTTGGTGTGGGTCCGTTGACCCCGCACCGGCAGGCCCCGGCGGTGCCGAATGCCCTGGTAGGACCCGATCTCGACCTTGCGGCGAATGTCTGCGGCGACTTCGCGGCGCAGATCACCCTCGACCTCGTAGTTCGCGTCGATGTACTCGCGCAGGGCAATCACGTCCGATTCCGGAACGTCTTTGACCCGCTGGTTGCCGTCCACTCCAGTGGCGGCCAGCATCTGCTGGGCGCGCGAGCGACCAATTCCAAATATGTATGTGAGGCCGACCTCGAGGCGCTTATCGCGCGGCAGGTCGACTCCTACTAGTCGTGCCATAGGGCGGGTGTTCTCCTTGACTTGTTGGCGCGCTGATCACTCAGCGGCGAAGGTGTGTGCACGCGCATCGGTCCCACCGCCCTGGTGGGTCCCCGGCCTTCGAATCCGGGGGTGGCGTCCCGCAACCACATGGCGCGCAGTGCGGGGGTCGGATGACGTGTCGTGGGGGTAAAGCTATCCCTGCCGCTGCTTGTGGCGGGGGTTTTCGCAGATCACCATGACCCGGCCGTGCCGGCGGATGACCTTGCATTTGTCGCACATTTTTTTGACGCTGGGTTGGACCTTCATCGTCGTTCCTTACTTGTACCGATAGACGATGCGTCCTCGGGTGAGATCGTAGGGAGACAGCTCCACGACCACGCGGTCATCAGGCAGGATCCGGATGTAGTGCATACGCATCTTGCCCGAAATGTGGGCCAGCACCTTGTGCCCGTTGTCGAGCTCGACCCGGAACATCGCGTTCGGGAGCGATTCGATGATGGTGCCCTCCAGCTCGATGGCACCTTCTTTTTTGGGCATAGCGGTGTGTTGACCTTTCGTAGTGTGGGAGCACGGGACTACCCTCGTTCGGGCAGCCAGCGACTTACTTTACGCTAGGGGGTCGCCGGTGAGCAGACCGCCCCCGTCCACCGCAGTCAGGACCCACGGACCGGCCGGCGTGATCGCCACCGTGTGCTCCCAGTGCGCTGCCGTCACCCCATTCTTGGTCACCACGGTCCAGCCATCATCCAACTCCCGTACCCGATTGCCGGCCAATGTCACCATGGGTTCGATGGCGATCGCCATCCCGGCCGCCAGGGTGAGACCGCGGCCCGGGCGACCGATGTTCGGCACATTGGGATCCATGTGCATCTGCGAGCCGATGCCATGTCCGGTGTAACCGGCGACGATTCCGTAACCGGCGTTGGCTGCGTGCACCCGGGCGGCGATTGCCGCGCCCACATCTCCCACGGTGGCGCCGACAGTACTCGCGGCGATCCCCGCCCAGAGTGCTTCCTCGGTGACGGTGGAAAGGGTCGCGACGTCTGGCGCCAGCCTTCCCACCCCGACCGAAACCGCGGCATCCCCATGCCACCCGGAGACGATCGCCCCGCAGTCGATACTCACCAGATCGCCGTCGTGCAACACCCGCGGACCCGGGATGCCGTGCACCACTTCATCATTGACCGACACGCACACAGTTGCCGGGTAGTCGAAGTAGCCGAGAAAACTCGGCTTGGCACCGGCATCGCCGATCACCTCGGCGGCGATCGCGTCGAGATCGGCGGTGGTGATACCTGGCTGTACCGCTTCCGTGCAGGCCGCCAATGCCGCTGCAACCACCAAACCGGCGCTGCGCATGTGGGCAAGTTGTTCGGCGGACTTCACCTCCACCCGGGAGCGCCCGAACACGGTGGAACTATTCACGCACCGAGCGCGGCGACGATCCGCTCGTGCACTTCGTCAACTGTGCCTAGGCCATCAACCTTGCGGACGAGTCCGCGCTGGTCGTAGACAGCAATAATGGGCGCGGTCTGCTCGGCGTAAACCTCCAGGCGGCGCGTGATCACCTCTTCGGTGTCATCGGCCCGGCCCTCCTTCGCGGCCCGGGCGAGCAGTCTGGTGGTGACCTCCGCCGGATCCGCGGTGATCTCCACCACGGCGTCCAGGGAACGACCCAGGTCGGCCAAGATGATGTCTAGTTCACCCACCTGCTCCAACGTGCGGGGGTAACCATCGAGCAGGTAGCCACCGGCGGTGTCCGGCTCGCCGAGTCGATTGCGCACCATGGCGTTGGTGACCTCATCGGGCACATACTCTCCGCGCGACATGAACTCCTGGGCTTTCAGCCCGAGTGCGGTGCCCGCGGCCGCATTCGCGCGAAAGATCGCTCCGGTGGAGATGTGCGGAATGCCCAACCGCTTCGTGATCAACTCGGCCTGCGTGCCCTTGCCGGCACCGGGCGGTCCGATCAGGATCAGAGAGGTCATCGTAAGAACCCTTCGTAGTTGCGCTGCTGCAACTGCGACTGTAGTTGCTTAACGGTGTCTAAGCCCACCCCCACCATAATCAACAACGAGGTACCGCCAAATAGGAAGTTCTGCCCCACGCCGAGGAATGCGAACCCCGCAAACGGGATGATCGCGATCACGGCCAGGTACAGCGAACCGGGGAAGGTGAGCCGGGAGAGCACATAGTTGAGGTATTCCGCAGTCGGCTTGCCCGGTCGGATGCCCGGGATGAAGCCGCCGTACTTCTTCATGTCGTCGGCCACTTCGATCGGGTTGAAGGTGATGGCGACGTAGAAGTACGCGAAGAAGATGATCAACAGGAAGTAGGTCAGCAGATACGCCGGTTCGGTGCCTTGGGTGAAGTTGCGTTGCACCCATTGCGCCCAGGAGGACTCTGCACCCGAGAGCGACACAATCAACTGCGGAATGTAGAGCAGGGACGAGGCGAAGATCACCGGGATCACACCCGCCATGTTCACCTTCAGCGGCAGATACGTCGACGCCCCGCCGTAGAGCTTGTTGCCGATCTGGCGCTTGGCGTATTGCACGGGGATGCGCCGTTGTGCCTGCTCGACGTAGACCACCAGGGTGATCGTCACCAGTGACACCAGCAGCACCATCGAGAGCAGGAACGCGCCGCGACTTTGGTAGATGGCGGCGAACTGGGAGGGGAAACCCGCCAAGATCGAAGCGAAGATCAACAAGCTCATGCCGTTGCCGATCCCGCGCTCGGTGATGAGTTCGCCAAACCACATCACCACCACGGTGCCGGTGGTCATCACCAGGATCATCGTCAGGATGATCGGGATCGACTGGTTGGGCACGATGTTCTCATCGCAACCCTGGAACAGTCGGCCCGGCGTGCGGGCCAGCGCGATGATGCCGGTGGTCTGCAGCACCGCCAAGCCCACAGTGAGATAGCGCGTGTACTGCGTCATCTTGGCTTGGCCGGACTGCCCCTCTTTCTTGAGGTTCTCCAACCGCGGGATCACGACCGTGAGCAACTGGATGATGATGCTGGCGGTGATGTAGGGCATGACGCCGAGCGCGAAAATACTCAGCTGTAACAGCGCGCCGCCGCTGAACAGGTTGATCACGCCGTAGAGCGAGTTACCTTCCACCAGTTCGACGCACTTCTGCACAGCCGAGTAGTCGACACCAGGGGTCGGGATCACCGCCCCGAGCCGGTAGAGCGCCAGGATCGCGAGCGCGAACAGGACCTTCTTGCGCAGGTCCGGAGTGCGAAAGATCGAGGAGATGGCGGCTAGCACGTCAGGGACCTCCGAAAGTCATTGCGCGCAGGGGCGCACGTCACCAGCGCCTCAGAGCGTGGTGGTCGTGCCACCCGCTGCGGCGATCTTGTCGGCTGCGGAACGTGAGAAGGCCTGTGCGGACACATTCAGAGCTACCCCCACCGAGCCATTTCCAAGCACCTTGACCGGTTGCCCGGCGCGCACGGCACCCTTGGCGACAAGTTCCGCCGGGGTGACCTCGCCACCGTCTGGGAACAACACTGCGAGTTGCTCCAGGTTGACCACTTGGAACGTCACCTTGTTCGGGTTCTTGAAGCCCTTGAGCTTCGGCAGGCGCATGTGCAGGGGCATCTGGCCACCTTCAAACGCCGCCGGCACCTGGTACCGCGCCTTGGTGCCTTTGGTGCCCCGACCAGCGGTCTTACCCTTGCTGGCTTCGCCTCGACCCACCCGGGTCTTCTTCGTCTTGGCACCTGGCGCGGGGCGCAGGTGGTGGACTTTGAGCGTACTCATGTCGCTCACACTTCCTCAACGTCGATGAGATGGATAACCGTACGAATCATCCCACGCAATTGTGGGGTTGACTCTTTGGTGACCGAGTGTCCGATGCGCTTGAGGCCAATCGAGCGCAGTGTTGCGCGCTGACCGGCCGTGCCACCGATTTCGGATTTCACCTGAGTGATTTTGACCTGGGCCATCAGGAAGCTCCGCTCGCTCGGGCCCGCAGCATGGCAGCCGGGGCCACGTCTTCCAGGGGCAGCCCGCGGCGCGCCGCCACTTGCTCCGGCCGTTCGAGACCCTTGAGCGCAGCCACCGTGGCATGCACGATGTTGATCGCGTTGTCCGAGCCCAAGGACTTGCTCAGGATGTCGGCAATGCCCGCGCACTCGAGGACCGCGCGCACCGCCCCGCCGGCGATCACACCGGTACCGGGGGAGGCTGGACGCAGCAACACCACGGCAGCGCTCTCCTCACCGGTGATGGGGTGCGGAATGGTGCCTTGGATCCGCGGCACCTTGAAGAAGTTCTTCTTGGCTTCTTCCACACCCTTGGCGATCGCGGCTGGCACCTCTTTGGCTTTGCCATAGCCGACGCCGACTGTGCCATCGCCGTCGCCGACGACCACGAGGGCCGTGAAACTGAAGCGGCGGCCACCCTTGACCACCTTCGCTACGCGGTTGATCGCCACTACTCGTTCGAGGAACTGGCTCTTCTCCGCGCCGCGCGAGTCGCGGCTCCCGCCGCCTCTTCGCTGTGCAGCCATGTGCACGTACCTACTTTCTACAAGTTCTGCTGTCGATGACGGTTAGAAGGTGAGGCCGGCGGCGCGAGCACCATCGGCGAGCGCGGCCACGCGACCGGCATAGCGGTAGCCCCCGCGGTCGAAGACCACGGTGTCCACGCCCGCGGACTGTGCCCGTTGGGCCACCAGTTCCCCGATCCGCTTAGCCTTGTCCCGCTTGTCGCCGGCGAGGCCACGCAATTCGGTTTCCATTGTCGAGGCGGAAGCCAGGGTACGGCCCGCGGAGTCGTCGATGACCTGGACCACCATGTGTCGAGCTGAGCGGAAAACTGCCAACCGCGGCCGTGCCGACGTCCCGACCACGCGCTTGCGCACACGAGTGTGGCGCCGGGCGCGCCCGGCGGCCCGAGCGTCCATGGACTTGCTTGAGTGCGCCATGTCTACTTACCAGCCTTTCCGGCCTTGCGACGGATGACCTCGTCGGCATACCGCACACCCTTGCCCTTATAGGGGTCGAGTTTGCGGATCTTGCGGATGTTGGCGGCGACTTCGCCGACCTTCTGCTTGTCGATCCCGGAGATCGAGAACTTCAGCGGGCCCTCAACCGCGAAGGTGATGCCTTCGGGGGCGATCACCGGCACTGGGTGGCTGTACCCGAGTTGGAATTCGAGATCCTTGCCCTTGGGCAGAACCCGGTAGCCGGTGCCGGAGATTTCCATCTTCTTGGTGTAGCCCTCGGTCACGCCGATCACCATATTGTTGATCAGGGAGCGGGTGAGCCCGTGCAGGGCGCGATTGCGGCGCTCGTCGTTGGGCCGTCGCACCACGATCGTGGCGTCTTCCAGACTCACCGTGATGGGCTCGCTGACCGTTATCGACAGCGTGCCCTTCGGGCCGGTGATGGTGACATCTTGACCATTGATCTCTGCCTTGACACCGCTGGGCACGGTGATGGGCAAGCGTCCGATTCGTGACATCTCAGACCGCCTTACCAGACGTAGGCGAGGACTTCCCCGCCTACACCCTTGGCCGTGGCCTGGCGGTCTGTGAGCAGACCGGCCGAGGTCGAAATGATCGCGATGCCGAGGCCGCCGAGCACCTTGGGCATGCCCGTGCTCTTGGCGTACACCCGCAGACCGGGCTTGCTCACGCGGCGAATTCCGCCGATGGCACGCTCCCGGTTGGGGCCGTACTTGAGCCGCACGGTGAGAGATTTGCCCACGCGCGCATCGGCTACTTCGTAACCGGCGACGTAGCCCTCTGAGGTGAGGATGGCGGCAATACCTTCCTTCAACTTGGAGTGGGGCATCGTCACATCGTCGTGATGGGCCGAACTGCCGTTACGCAGACGGGAGAGCATGTCCGCGATCGGGTCGGTCATAGTCATGGCCGGCCTCTTTCTCGCTGCGGTATCACGGTCAACTCCGGACCTACAGCGTCGTTGGGATTAGGGGGATTGTTGCGCACGCAGCTGCGGGCTGCGGACACGGGGGTTACCAGGAACTCTTGGTGACGCCGGGCAGTTCGCCGCGGTGGGCCATCTCGCGCAGGCACACGCGGCACAGGCCGAACTTGCGGTAGACCGAGTGCGGACGGCCGCAACGGGTGCACCGGGTGTAGCCTCGCACAGCGAACTTGGGGGTCTTGTTGGCTTTGTTGACCAGGGACTTCTTCGCCACGTGCTCACTTCTCCTTGAACGGGAAGCCGAGCTTGCGCAGCAACTCCCGGCCTGCTTCGTCAGTTGTCGCCGAGGTCACGATCGTGATGTCCATACCACGCACGCGATCGATGCCATCGGGATCGATTTCTGGGAACACCGCTTGCTCGGTGAGTCCGAAGGTGTAGTTGCCGCGGCCGTCGAACTGCTTGGGCGAGAGCCCCCGGAAGTCCCGGATCCGCGGCAGCGCCACGGCCAGCAGCCGGTCGAGGAACTCCCACATCCGGTCCCCACGCAGCGTGGTGTGCGCACCGATCGGCATTCCTTCGCGCAGTTTGAACTGGGCGATGGATTTGCGGGCACGGGTGACGGTGGGCTTCTGTCCGGTGATGGTCGCGAGATCGCGCACAGCACCGTCGATCACCTTGGAGTCGCGGGCCGCCTCGCCCACACCCATGTTCACGACGATCTTCACCACAGTCGGCACCTGCATGACGTTGCTCAGGTGCAGGTCGGTGAGCAGCGCGGGAGCGATCTCCTCGCGATACTTCACCTTCAACCGCGGCGTGGGGTATTCGGTGGTGGTGGTCATGAAACGTCCTTACCTGTGCGTCGGCTGACCCGCACCCGCCGGGTCACCGTGTACGACGACCCGTCGCTACGGTTGCGGTCGGCCGATTCCGGGCGGGTTCCCACCCGAGTGGCCTTGCCGTCGCCGTCGACGAGCATCACGTTGGAGATGTGGATGGGGGCCTCCCGGTGGATCTGGCCACCTTCTTTGGCCCCGCTGGCACCGGGGGTCACCTTGGTGTTGCGCACGACGCGGTTGACGCCTTCGACCAGCACCCGATCGGTGTCGCGATAGACCTTGAGCACAGTGCCCCGCAGTCCCTTGTCTTTGCCGGCGCGCACCAATACGGTGTCGCCGGCCTTGATCTTGGTTCCAGCCATGCTCACAACACCTCCGGCGCGAGCGAAATGATCTTCATGAAGCGCTTGTCCCGAAGTTCCCGGCCGACCGGGCCGAAGATGCGGGTGCCGCGCGGTTCGCCGTCGCTCTTGAGCACGACGGCGGCATTCTCATCGAACTTGATGTACGAGCCGTCCGGCCGGCGGGTCTCTTTCCGGGTGCGCACCACCACAGCCTTGACCACGTCGCCCTTCTTCACCCCGCCTCCCGGGATGGCGTCCTTGACGGTCGCGACGATGATGTCTCCGATACCCGCGTACCGGCGGCTGGAGCCGCCAAGCACCCGGATGGTCAGCAGCTCTTTGGCACCGGTGTTATCGGCGACCTTGAGCCGGGATTCCTGCTGAATCATGGGGCTCTCCTACTTGGCTTTCTCGATGACCTCGACGACGCGCCAGCGCTTGGAGGCCGACAGCGGCCGGGTCTCCATCAGCAGGACACGGTCGCCGACACCACATTCGTTGCGCTCGTCATGGGCCTTCAGCCGGGAGGTGCGCCGCACCACCTTGCTGTACAGGGCGTGCTTGAAACGGTCTTCCACCGCCACGACCACGGTCTTGTCCATTTTGTCGCTCACCACGAGGCCCTCGCGAACCTTGCGGTCGCCGCGCTTGTCGTCTTCGTGCTCGCTCACGCCGCACCTTCCGTTGAATCAGTGATGATGCCCAGTTCGCGTTCCCGCATGACGGTGTAGATCCGGGCGATGTTGCGGCGGACCGTGCGCAACCGGGCATTGTTGTCCAGTTGGCCAGTGGCCGATTGGAAGCGCAGGTTGAACAATTCCGCCTTGGCTTCTTTAAGTTCCGTGACCAGCTCGTCTGCCGCCAAATCGCGCAGCCGTCCGATTTCTGAATCGATCGCCATCAGTCCTCACTCACTTCGCGCCGCACGATCCGACACTTCATGGGCAGTTTGTGCGCAGCGCGGCTGAGTGCCTCCTGCGCGGTCTTCTCATTGGGGTAGGTCAGCTCGAAGAGCACGCGGCCCGGCTTGACGTTGGACACCCACCATTCCGGGGAACCCTTGCCGGAACCCATGCGGGTTTCGGCTGGCTTCTTGGTCAGCGGGCGGTCGGGGTAGATGTTGATCCAGACCTTGCCACCGCGGCGGATGTGCCGAGTGATGGCGATACGGGCCGACTCGATCTGGCGGTTGGTGACGTAGGCGGGTTCGAGGGCTTGCAGGCCCCATTCGCCGAATGTCACACGGGTGCCGCCGGTGGCCATGCCCGAACGCTTCGGGTGGTGCTGCTTGCGGTATTTGACCCTGCGGGGGATGAGCATGGTGCCTAGCCTTCCGATCCGACTTCGGCCGGTGCGGCCTCAGCGTTACGACGGGGACGGCGCTCACGGCCACCGCGGCGACCGCCGCCGGGGCCACTCTTGGCCAGGCGGGCAGCCTGCGTGGCGCGACGCTCGTCGGGATTGGTGGAGACTTCGCCGTGGTAGACCCACACCTTCACGCCAATCTGGCCGAAGGTGGTGCGGGCCTCGTAGAAGCCGTACTGAATGTCGGCGCGCAGCGTGTGCAGCGGCACTCGACCTTCCCGGTAGAACTCGGTCCGACTCATTTCCGCACCGCCGAGCCGTCCGGACACCTGAATCCGGATGCCCTGGGCGCCGGCCTTCATGGCGCTGGTCATGGCCTTGCGCATGGCGCGGCGGAACGACACCCGGTTGGTGAGCTGCTCGGCCACACCTTGGGCCACCAGTTGTGCGTCCACCTCGGGGTTCTTGACCTCGTGGATGTTCAGCTGCACTTGCTTGCCGGTGAGCTTGTCGAGCTTGTTGCGCATGCGCTCGGCTTCGGTGCCCTGGCGCCCGATCACGATGCCGGGACGGGCGGTCCAGATGTCGATCCGGACCCGATCGCGGGTGCGCTCGATCTCGACCTTGGCGATGCCGGCCCGGAACAGTTCACCGTGCAGCAGACGCCGAATCTTGACGTCCTCTTCCACGTAGTCGCGGTAGCGTTGCCCCGGCTTGGTGCTGTCGGCAAACCAGCGCGACGTGTGGTCGGCGGTGATACCCAGCCGGAAGCCGTTCGGGTTGATCTTCTGACCCATGGTCTAGCCCTTCTTCCCCTCGTGGGGTTCCACGACGACCGTGATGTGGCTCGTGCGCTTGCGGATGCGGTAGGCACGCCCCTGGGCACGTGGCCGGAACCGCTTCATGGTCGGTCCTTCATCCACGTACGCCTGGCTGACCACCAGTGTGTCCGCGTTGAGTTGGTGGTTGTTGGTGGCGTTCGCGACGGCGCTGTTGAGCACCTTGCCCACAGTTTCGCTGGCAGCTTGCGGGGCGAAACGCAGAATCGCCTGCGCTTCGCTGACCGGCAGCCCACGAATGAGGTCCACCACGCGGCGGGCCTTCATGGGCGTGACACGGACGTACCGTGCCTGGGCCCTGGCTTCCATCGTTGCTCCTTAGGAAAAGTCGTGTGAGTTGCGGGTTAGCGACGGCGCGCTTTGCGGTCGTCCTTGACGTGACTGCGGAAAGTGCGCGTAGGGGCGAACTCGCCGAGCTTGTGTCCCACCATGTTTTCGGAAACGAACACAGGGACGTGCTTGCGGCCGTCGTGCACCGCGATCGTGTGGCCGATCATGGCGGGCACGATCATCGAGCGGCGCGACCACGTCTTGATGACGCTGCGCGTGCCCTTCTCGTTCTGGGCGTCCACCTTCTTCATCAGGTGATCGTCCACGAACGGACCCTTTTTCAGGCTGCGTGGCATTCGGAGCTCCTAACGCTTCTTGCCGGTCTTGCGGCGGCGCACGATGTACTTGTCGCTGGGCTTCTTACGGGAACGGGTGCGGCCCTCGGGCTTGCCAGCGGGGTTGACCGGGTGCCGGCCACCGGAGGTTTTACCTTCGCCACCACCGTGGGGGTGGTCCACCGGGTTCATTGCGACACCGCGCACGGTCGGGCGCTTGCCCTTCCAGCGCATCCGTCCGGCCTTACCCCAGTTGATGTTGGACTGTTCGGCGTTGCCGACCTCGCCCACCGTGGCCCGGCAGCGCAGATCGACGTTGCGGATTTCCCCAGACGGCATCCGCAGTTGCGCGTACGGGCCGTCCTTGGCTACCAACTGCACGCTCGCGCCGGCGGAACGGGCGATCTTGGCGCCCCCACCTGGACGCAACTCCACCGCGTGCACGACGGTACCGGTGGGGATGTTGCGCAACGGCAGGTTGTTGCCGGGCTTGATGTCAGCGCTCGGGCCAGTCTCCACCCGGTCGCCCTGCTTGAGCCGCGTGGGCGCGAGGATGTAGCGCTTCTCGCCGTCCGCGAAGTGCAGCAGCGCGATCCGCGCGGTGCGGTTGGGGTCGTATTCGATTTCGGCGACCTTGGCCGGCACGCCGTCCTTGTCGGCCCGCCGGAAGTCGATCAGCCGGTAGGCGCGCTTGTGTCCACCACCGTGGTGACGGGTGGTGATGCGCCCGGAGTTATTGCGACCGCCGGACTTGCTCAGGGGCTTGACCAGGCTCTTCTCCGGCGTCGTGCGAGTGACCTCGACGAAGTCGGCGACGCTGGAGCCCCGGCGGCCCGGAGTGGTCGGCTTGTATTTGCGGATACCCATGTGTCTGTCGTCCTACCTAGTGGCCGGCCCCCGTCAGGAGACCGGACCTCCGAAGATGTCGATCCGATCGCCCTGGGCCACCGAAACGATCGCTCGTTTGGTCGCCTTGCGGCTGCCCATGCCGGCCCGGGTGCGCACGCGCTTGCCCGGCCGGTTCATAGTGTTCACACCGGTGACGCGCACCGAGAACACCTCTTCGACTGCGATCTTGATCTGGGTCTTGTTGGCGTCTGGGTGCACCAAGAAGGTGTACTTGTTCTCGTCGAGCAGCGAGTAGCTCTTCTCCGACACCACCGGCGAAATCAGGATGTCGCGCGGGTCGTAGATCTTCACTTGGCTCCGCCCTTCGTCGCCGCACGCGAGGCCAGGAAGGCTTCGAGCGCGTCTGCAGTGAAGACGATGTCGTCACTGATCAGCACGTCATAAGTGTTGAGTTGCTCGGGAGTGAGCACGTGCACACCGGCAACATTGCGCAGCGAGAGCCACGCGGTCTCGTCCGCCCGCGTCACCACAGCGAGCACGTTGGCACGCTCGGTCAAGCTGCGAACCGTGGCGGCAGCCGTCTTGCTCGACGGCACGTCGCCGGTGACAAATGCAGTCACCACGTGCACGCGGTCGTGCCGGGCACGGTCGCTGAGCGCACCGCGCAGGGCGGCCGCCTTCATCTTCTTAGGTGTGCGCTGGTCGTACTTGCGCGGGGTCGGACCGTGCACCGTGCCACCACCGGCGAACTGCGGCGCCCGGGTCGAACCCTGACGAGCCCGGCCAGTGCCCTTCTGCTTGTAAGGCTTGCGGCCACCACCGCGGACTTCGCCGCGGCTCTTGGCGTCGTGGGTGCCCTGACGGGCGGCGGCAAGTTGGCCCACCACCACTTGGTGGATCAGCGGCACGTTGGTCTGCACGTCGAACACGCTCTCAGGCAGTTCGGCGGTGCCGGCGGTCTCGCCCTCTGGGGTGCGAATGTCAATGGCAGTCATGTCATGCCCCCTTCGCGGCGGAACGAATCAACACGATGCCGCCTTCCGGTCCCGGCACGGCACCGCGAACGAGGATCAAGCCACGCTCGGCGTCCACCGCCTGAATGGTCAGGTTCAACGTGGTGTGGCGCTCGTGGCCCATCCGGCCCGACATCCGCATGCCCTTGAACACGCGACCGGGGGTGGAGCAACCACCGATAGAACCCGGCGAGCGGTGCTTGCGCTGCACACCGTGAGAGGCGCGCAGGCCGTGGAAACCGTGGCGCTTCATCACACCTGCGTAGCCTTTGCCCTTGGTGGTGCCGGTGACATCCACCTGCTGGCCCGGAGCGAAGGTTTCGGCGGTGAGTTTCTGGCCGACCTCGTAGGTCGAAGCATCATTGGTGCGCACCTCGATCAGGTAGCGCTGCGGCGCCACGCCCGCCTTGGCGAAGTGGCCGCCTTCCGGCTTGTTCACCTTGCGCGGGTCGACTTGACCGTAGCCAATCTGGATGGCGTCGTAGCCATCCACCTCGGGGGTGCGCACTTGGGTCACCACACACGGCCCAGCGGCGATGACGGTCACCGGGACCACCCGGTTCGCGTCATCCCACACCTGGGTCATGCCGAGCTTGGTGCCCAGAATGCCCTTGCGTTCTTTCGTCTTCACGCCAACAGTCCTTACAGCTTGATCTCGATGTCCACGCCAGCCGGCAGGTCGAGCCGCATGAGCGAGTCGACGGTGCGGGGCGTGGGTTCGAGGATGTCGATGAGCCGCTTGTGGGTGCGCATCTCGAAGTGCTCGCGGCTGTCCTTGTACTTGTGCGGCG
>CAZVKB010000029.1:0-6216 GCA_964627505.1 uncultured Actinomycetes bacterium
CAGGCAGCCACATCGTTGCAGCCCCTGAGCAAGGCGGACACCGATGGGTGATCACACGCTGGGCAGCCCACCCGAAGACGGTCCTGGGGAGGCGATTGACCGACCCACGGCGGCCGAGGCCGAACCGGGCATGCTCAAAAGCAGTGCCGTGATGGCCGTCGGCACAATCCTCTCCCGGGTGACGGGCTTGGCCCGGGACATCGCGATGGTGGCGGCCATCGGGTTCGGTACCTTGGCCGACGCCTATTCGTTGGGCAACACCTTGCCCAATATCATCTACATCCTGATCGTCGGCGGTGCCCTCAATGCCGTTTTCGTGCCGCAACTGGTGCGCCACCTCACCGACGATGCCGACCGTGGTGACGGCTATGCCAACCGCCTACTGACCCTCACGGGGCTCATCCTGCTGGGCTTGTCTGTGGTATCGGTGCTGGCGGCACCGTGGATCGTGCGCCTGTATGCACCGAGCAACTATTCCCAAGAAGACCTCGATGTTGCCATCGCCTTCGCAAGGTTCTGCCTGCCCCAGATCTTCTTCTACGGCATGTACACCATGCTTTCCCAGGTACTCAACTCCCGCGGACACTTCGCCATGCCGATGTTCGCGCCCATCGTCAACAACATCCTGGTGATTGGCATGGCTGTCGGATTCATCTTCGTGGTGGGCGACGTCGCCACCATCGACTCCATCACCACCGCCCAAATCACCTGGCTCGGAGTGGGGACCACGCTGGGGGTGGTGCTGCAGGCGCTGGTCCTGGTGCCGGTACTGGGACGGGTCGGGTATCGATTCCGGCCGAAGTTCAACTACCGCGGCTACGGACTGACCAAAACCGGTGTGCTGGCCGGTTGGACCATTGGCTTGGTGCTGGTCAATCAGATCGGTTTCGTCGTCACCACCAGATTGGCGACTGCAGCAAACGTCAACGCGAGCACGTTAGGCGTGGTGGAACAAGGATTGACCACCTACCAGAAGGCCTATCTGGTGTTTATGCTGCCGCAATCGGTGATCACCGTGTCGTTGG
This sequence comes from uncultured Actinomycetes bacterium, assembly GCA_964627505.1. Lineage (GTDB taxonomy): Bacteria > Actinomycetota > Actinomycetes > S36-B12 > UBA10799 > JACJWR01. The sequence continues at coordinate 1,026 of CAZVKB010000029.1, forward strand.
TGACAGCGCTGTTACCGCGGTTAAGTCGGTCAGCCTCCCATGACCGCATCGACGAAGTGTCCGCTGGTCTGGCCAACGGGGCCCGGTTGATCTCGGCGCTGATCATCCCGGCTGCCGCCGTGCTGGTCGTGTTCGGCGCAGTGATCACCTCGCTGGTCTTCAACGTCGGTGCGGGTTCCGGTGCAGCAGCCACCTACACCGGCATCGTCGTGTCGGCATTTGCGTTGGGCTTGTTGCCGTTCGCCTTGTTCTACCTGCTGTTGCGGGGCTGGTACTCGTTGGAGGACACGCGCACCCCGTTTTTTGCCACCATCATCTTCAACATCATTCTCATGGCATTCACGCTGCCCATGTACTACGCCGCAGGTGCAGCCTGGAAGATCACCAGTCTGGCGCTGGCCTACTCGGCCGCCTACTGGGTCACGCTGTTCATCACGTGGTGGTTGCTCGCCACAAAGTTGGGCGGCCTGCATACCCGCACCACATCATCGGCGATCGGCCGGATGCTGCTGGCCGGCGTGGCCGCGGGAGGCCTGGGTTTCTTGGCCCTGCAGGGTTTGCGAATGGCCTACACCGCCAACACCGGCGTGGCCCTCGACGCCGGGCTATCCGGCTATCCGTTGCTTGCGATCATTGCCCTGGTGCTCGCGGGTGGCGTGTTGACCGTCAGTTATGTGGGAATGTGCCGGGTTCTGAAAGTCTCCGAAATCAACGACGTGGTGCACCTGATGGGTGGTCGCGTGCCTGGGCTACGTCGATTCTCCCGCTCCGACCACTAGGATGTGCCCATGCCCAGCGTGTTGCCGCCCCTTGCTGTCGGCACGGTGCTGGGCAGTCGGTATCGCCTTGAGGATGTGATCGTCGACGGTCAGCAGCGTGCTACCTGGCGCGGATTCGACCAACGGCTGAACCGGCGGGTGAGCGTGCGACTGCTGGCAGGGGACGATCCAGACGCCGGTGCAGTCACCGCCGCCGCCCACCGGGCAGCGCAAGTTGAGGGTCGCCACCTGGTGCCGGTCCTCGATCTGATTACCACCGCTGAGTTCATCGCGGTGATTTCGGACTGGACCGACTGGCCCACCATCGGATACCTCATCGGCGACCGACTGGATCCGCACGCTGCGGTCGATGTTGCGCGCCAGGTGTGCTCTGCCCTGGCTGTGTTGGCCGACCACGGGATCGCCCACGGTCGGTTGCGTCCGGACAACATTCACATGGATGGTCATGGGCAAGTACGGCTGCGCGGTCAGCAAGTGGATGCCGCGCTGCGGGGTTTGACATCGGATCAGGATGTCCTGCGGCGCAACGATGCATTGGGCGCGCTCGCAGTGCTCTACCTGGCACTCACGGGGGTCTGGCCAGAAGCCGGCAATGGCGTGACCCACGATTTCGCCCCTTCCCAACCGCCGCTGCTCACCCCACCGTCGCGCCTTGTGGCGGGCATCCCAGCGGTGTTTGACGCCTTACTGGTGAACGGTTTCCGCAAGGCACACGACGGCGAGTTGGACATCCCAGGCATCATGTCGGCCCTCGCCGTAGCCCAAGACAGCTTGGCGGAGCCGACACCGAAACGAGTTGGACCTGCTGTGACCATGGTCTTCGCCGGCCGCGCCATGCTCGTGGTGGTGGTTGGACTGGCGATCGCCGCACTCGCCGCCGCTGGCATTACCCAAGCCAGCCAGGAACGCTCGAGCGCTCCGGAGCGAATCGCCATCGCCACCGATGATGGTGTGGTTTCGGCCACCACCGAAAAATCGGTGCCGGTCGGCCCTACGGAAACTGTGCTGCCGATCGCGCGCATGACCACCCTGGACCCGGACGGCGATGGTTCGGAGTACCCCCACCTGCTGTCAAACATCATCGACGACGACGCCGGCTCAGCGTGGACATCGAAGCCGTACTTCACCGAGGATGTCGGCGGCAAACGCGGCGTGGGCGTGGTCTTTGACCTCGGGGAAAACCAACCGGTGTCCGCCCTGGAATTGGATCTGATCGGCACTTCCACGGACTTCACGGTGGCCGTGGGTCCAGATCCGAATGGCGAGTTTGAGGATTTCCTGCCGGTGGCGCAGGTGAATGGGGCCGGTCAGACGGTATTTGTCCGGCTGCCCCGGGTGGCCGAGTCGCGTGCGGTGCTGGTGTGGTTTACCCACCTTTCGCCCGTGTCCACCTCAGCGTGGGATGACTCCGGCTACCGGGCAGGCATCCGCCACGCCACACTCTACGGCCGAACTGAGGGCGGATGAACCGTGAGCGACCTCCGCTCCGACGCTGAACTGCTCGCCGCCCATGTGGCGGGTGATCCGGACGCTTTCGGGGTCCTATTCGAACGCCACCGGGACCGCTTGTGGGCGGTGGCGTTGCGCACCACACACGATCCGGAGGAGGCCGCCGATGGGCTCCAGGACGCTCTCATCAGTGCCTATCGCAATGCCGGGGCATTTCGTGGGGAAGCTGCAGTCACCACCTGGCTGCACCGGATCGTAGTCAATGCGTGCCTGGATCGACTGCGTCGACGGCGAGCGCGCCCGACATCGCCGTTGCCGGAAGAGAACCCGGAGTCCGGCGCCAACACTCTGGCTGACCCGGCCGATCCGCTTGGTGCCCTCGAGGTGTCGATGGCAGTGTCCGCTGCGCTGGCAAATCTGGGCCCGGACCAGAGGTTGGCGCTCACCCTCGTGGACATCCAGGGATTCCGAGTCGATGAAGCCGCGGACATCCTTGGTGTTCCCAGTGGCACGATCAAGAGCCGATGCGCCCGCGGACGGGCCAAACTCGCCGTCGAACTCGCCCATCTGCGTCCGACGGTCGCTCCAGCCGAACCGGCAGGGAACCCCGAAGGACCGCCATCCGTCCCACTCCCGCGGCCGATTCAGGGAGGTGACGACCGCTCATGACAGACGTGGTCGATCCTGCTGATGATTCCTGGGTGAGCGCCCTGCTGGCGGAGAGTGCCGAACCCGCCATGCCGAAATCGGTCGCGGTGCGTATGCGCCAGGTGATCGCCCAGGAGCGTGCGGCCCGGATTGCCGCGGCCGAGTCGGCGGCAATTTCTGAGTTGGCCGATCAGCGACGGGCACGACGGCCCATGTGGCCATGGGCTATAGCTGGTGGTTTCGCGGCCGCGGCAGCGGTGGCTGCGGTATTCGTGGCTCAGCCCTTCACCGCCTCGCCACCGGCCAATCCCACCCAGGCTGCCGGTGGGCAGACCACAGTTGTCCCCATCAGCAGTGGCAGTCAATACACCGCCAGCAATGTGACTGAACTCGTGCCGGCGCATTTGGTTGCCACCACCGCTGCGGAAACGGCCCCGATGGCCGCTCGACAGTCAACATTTCTGGCTACCGCGGACGGCGTGAACGACTGTCTGGCTGGTCTGGGCACCAACAGCGCCCACTTGCGCATGATTGACCTGGCCAGCTACGAAAATCTACCTGTGGCGGTGCTGGCATTCCTCGACAACGATGCCGACCGCACCGCCGATGTGGTGGTAGTGGGGGTGCGCTGCAACCGGACTGATCCGCAAATCCGGCTGCGCGGAGTTGCCAGAATCACACCTGCGCCGCAGACAGCTGGGGAATAGCCGTCCCCGTAGACTCGTTCTGGTCTCATCCTTCCTCTCATACCCCTGGGGGTACCCTGTGTCTGCCGACGTTCGCAACGTCATCATCATCGGTTCCGGACCTGCTGGATATACCGCTGCCGTCTACGCCGCCCGCGCGCAACTCACGCCGCTGCTGATTGAGGGCGCCGTGACCGCCGGCGGAGCCCTGATGAACACCACTGAAGTGGAGAACTTTCCCGGATTTCCTGAGGGCATCCAGGGCCCCGAACTGATGACCAAGATTCGCGAGCAAGCCGAAAAGTTCGGCACCGAGATCGTCACCGACGACGTAGTCTCGGTGGACTTGGACGGCGATGTGAAGACCGTTGTGGACGGTGCCGGAAACACCTACCGCGCTCGCAGCATCATCATCGCCACCGGCTCGGGTTACCGTGAACTTGGTATCCCCGCAGAAAAGCGCTTGTCCGGCCATGGGGTGTCCTGGTGCGCCACCTGCGACGGCTTCTTCTTCCGCGGCAAGGACATTGTGGTGGTCGGAGGCGGTGACTCAGCCATGGAAGAGGCCACCTTCCTCACCCGCTTCGCCAGCAAGGTGACGATCGTGCATCGTCGCGATGAATTCCGGGCCAGCAAGATCATGACCGAGCGCGCCCTCGCCAACCCCAAGATCGAAGTGGCGTGGAACTCAGTGGTGGTCGACTTGCTAGGTGAGGATTCCCTCACCGGGGTCGTGCTCAAGGACGTGCACACCGGTGCTGAGCGCACGCTTCCCGCCTCCGGCGTGTTCATCGCCATCGGGCACGACCCGCGGTCGGAGCTTTTCGCTGACCAACTTGACCTCGACGCTGAGGGCTATGTGCTCACCCAACCCGGCAGCACCGCCACTAGCATGTCTGGTGTGTTCGCTGCCGGTGACGTTGTGGATCACACGTATCGACAGGCCATCACCGCGGCTGGGACCGGCTGCGCAGCCGCCCTGGACTGCGAGCGCTGGCTCGCCGAACGCGACTGACCGACAGCCGAACTCCCCTCGTGACACCTGTCGCGCACGCGAGTGCTCGACCAATTCCAAGGAGACGCCATGAGCGCAACGATCACAGTCACCGATGCTGACTTCGCCACAACCGTATTGGCCAACACCAAGCCCGTGCTGGTGGATTTCTGGGCCGTGTGGTGCGGGCCGTGCAAACAGGTGGCACCCATCCTGGAGCAAATTGCAGCCGAATACCCCGGGCTGGTGGTCGCCAAGCTCAACGTGGATGAAAACCCGGCCACCGCTGCGGCAGCTGGTATCACCAGCATCCCCACGCTGAACGTCTACTCCGGTGGGGAACTGGTCAAGCAGATCGTGGGGGCGCGTCCCAAGCAGAAACTGCTCGGCGAACTCACCGCCTACCTCGGCTGAGCCAACCAGCATGAACGTACTGCTGCGACGCGGGGCGTCAGGCCCAGCAGTCGCAGAAGTGCGCGCGCGGCTGGTCCGCCTGAACTATCTACCCACGGTTTCTGCCGGCTCGGTATTCGATTCGGCTACCGACCGGGCGGTTCGGGCATTTCAGCAAGATCGGGGCATCGACGTCGATGGCATCGTGGTCACCCGGGTTGGTCGCAAGTCCGACGACCTGC
>CAZVKB010000029.1:6226-25356 GCA_964627505.1 uncultured Actinomycetes bacterium
GACGTCGATGGCATCGTGGGGCCCAGTACGTTTCGGCATTTGGAGGAAGCCCGGTGGCGGCTTGGTGACCGAGTGCTGTGGTACTCCGCTGCGCACCCTCACATCGGTGACGATGTGGAGGACCTGCAGCGGCGGCTGTCCGATTTCGGCTTTCAGTTAGGCCGCGTGGACGGCATATTCGGTGCCGCCACCGATGCCGCCCTGCGGGAGTTCCAGCGCAATGTGGGGATGACCGCTGATGGCACCTGTGGCTATGCCACCGTGGTGGCGCTCAAACGACTGCGCCGCTCCGTCCGCGGCGGAGTGCCGGAACGACTGTGGGATGAGCACGCCCACGCGGTCACCCGAACCGGGATCGGCGACAAGATCATCATGATCGACCCTGGCCATGGCGGGCCGGACCCGGGTGTCTCCGGCCACGGCTTGACCGAGGCCCTGATCGCCGATGACCTGGCGCGCAGAATCGAAGGCAGGCTGGCCGCAATCGGCACCCAAGTCATCGTGACCCGTCCGCCGAGCCAGTTTGTGCAGACGGCCGTGAGCGATGCCGAACGAGCAACCATCGCAAATGATGTGCGCGCCGATTTGGTGGTCTCGCTGCACACCGACTGGCACTTGAGTACCAAAGCCCATGGAGTGGCCACCTACTACTTCGGCTCGGCTCGCACCAAGTCCGAATTGGGTGCGCGACTGGCCGAGATCATCCAGGGCAATATCACCAGTCGTACTGACTTGGTCAATTGCCATACGCAACCGAAAACTTGGGACTTGCTGCGGCTCACGCGCATGCCCACAGTACGGGTCGAAGTGGGTTACCTCTCGCACTCCGGCGACGCGGGACGCTTGGCGCAGCCACGCTTCCGGGACACGCTGGCCGAAGCGGTGGCTGCCTCCGCGGTATCCTTCTTCTCTCCCTTGGCTACCCGTTCGGCCGACGGGGAATGAGTAACGCCACAACAAAACCCAGCCCGACACCAATCACAACCAAACCGACGGCCTTCAATGCGGTACGCATGTCTACTCCTTGCTTGACATTCGCATCGTAGGCCCACGATCCGCCAGCAGGCGACGGAGTTCCGATGAATAGTGGTTCCCGACTTGATCCGTGGATAGATCAATACGCCGAACGAGCGGCCAGCATGACCGCTTCCGAAATCCGGGCTCTGTTCGCCGTGGCATCGCGACCCGAGGTCGTGTCGCTGGCCGGGGGGATGCCGTTCGTCTCAGCGCTGCCCTTGGACGAACTTGCAGATACCGCAGCCCGGATGATCCGCGAGCGCGGCCCAGTCGCGCTGCAATATGGGTCCGGGCAGGGCGACGTCGACCTGCGGGAGCAAATTTGCGATGTCATGGCGCTCAGCGGCATCACCGCCCACCCCGATGATGTGGTCGTCACGACCGGCAGCCAGATGGCCTTGGATCTCGTGGTGCGGGTGTTCTGCGACCCCGGTGACGTGGTGTTGGTGGAGTCGCCTTCTTATGTTGGCGCCTTGGGCGTGTTTAAGGCCTATGAGTGTGAAGTCGTACATGTGGCAATGGATGCAGACGGATTGCATCCCACTGCTCTGGCCGATGCCATTGCGGCGGTGCAGGCGCAAGGTAAGCGGATCAAACTGATCTACACGATCCCCAGTTTCCACAATCCGGGTGGGCTCACCCAACCCCCGCAGCGTCGGCAGGAGATATTGGACGTTGCCACCCGGCACGGGATTCTGCTGCTGGAAGATGACCCATACAGTCTGTTGGGCTTTGACGGCGAGGTGCCACGCGCGATTCGCGCTGATGATGATCAGGGCGTGGTGTACCTGGGATCCTTCTCGAAGACAATCGCCGCCGGCCTTCGGGTGGGGTGGGCGCTGGCGCCGCACGGGGTCCGGGAGAAACTCGTGCTCGCCGCCGAGTCCGCAATTTTATGTCCGTCGAACTTCTCCCAGATCATGGTCTCGGAATATCTGGCCACCCAGCCCTGGCAGGAGCAGGTCAAGGTCTTCCGCGAGCTGTATCGCGAGCGCGGAGAAGCGTTGCTCAGCGCGATGTCCCACTATCTCCCCCCTGGCACCACCTGGACGGTCCCAGCTGGTGGCTTCTACTCCTGGGTGACACTGCCGCCAGGGCTGGATGCCACGGCCATGCTGCCCCGGGCCGTCGCGAATTTGGTGGCCTACGTGCCCGGAACGGGCTTCTACGTTGATGGCCAAGGTCGCGACTCCATGCGGTTGTCGTTCTGTTATCCGGAGCCGGCGCGGATCACCGAGGGGGTCCGGCGGTTGGGGACGGTGATTGATGAGGAACTGCAATTGATGGCGACCTTCGGTGCTGCTGCACCGCAACCGCGGCCGGGCCCCAACACGCCGACCCCCGATCTGGCTTAGAGGATGAAGTGATGACTCACGTATGTGTGCTTGCAGGCGGACTGTGCCCGGAGCGCGATGTCTCGATTCGTTCTGGTCGACGAGTGGCCGACGCCATGCGCGCATCGGGGCTGGAGGTGTCGATTCGCGATACGGACGCCGACTTGCTGCCGTTGTGGGCAGCTGATCCGCCGGATGTAGTGGTGCCACTGTTGCACGGCGCTGTGGGCGAGGACGGCAGCTTGCGCGATGTGCTGGACACTCTGGGTCTGAGCTATGTCGGCGCTGGTGCGCATGCCTGTCGCCTGGCCTTCGATAAACCGATCGCAAAGGCCATGATCGCTGCCGCTGGAGTCGCCACTCCGGACTGGATTGCGTTGCCGCACAGCAGCTTTCGGGAACTTGGCGCCCCTCGCATCATGACTGCGGCAGTCGCCCGGCTGGGCTTGCCGCTCGTGGTGAAACCATCGCGGGGTGGTTCGGCTCTCGGCGTCTACATCGTGCACGACATCGCTGACATGCCTCCTGCCATGGTGGGTGCATTTGCCTACAGCGACACCGTGATGCTGGAGTCGTTTGTGCCAGGCGTCGAGTTGGCTGTCTCCGTGATCGACACTGGAGAAGGCGCACAGGCGTTGCCCGCAGTCGAAATCCATAGTGATTCCGGGATTTATGACTATCAGGCTCGCTATACCGCTGGCATGACCGAGTTTTTCTGTCCAGCCAACCTTCCCGCGGACCAGGCAGTGGCCGCAGCGCAGGTGGCCCTGACCGCGCATCGCACATTTGGTATTCGGGATCTGTCCCGCACCGACATGATTGTGGATAACGCGGGAATCCCGCACTTCTTGGAGACCAATGTGGCACCGGGTATGACCGAAACGTCGCTCCTGCCACAGAGCGTTGCGGCCGCCGGACTCGCACTGTCCGATGTCATGGCGTCTCTGGTGGCTGCGGCGCAGGCTCGCAGCGGCTAAGAGGGAGGGTCCGGATCTATCCAAGTCTGCGGATCACGCAGCACACCCAAGATCCGCGCGAGATCATCCGGGGAAGCAAAGTCGATCGTGAGCCGACCCCGCCCGCCCGTACCCGTAATCCGCACTCGAGTGTCGAGCCGATCAGCGAGGTCCTGGGCTTGCTGGTGATGAATCGGTGGCCGCGGTGTGCGCTTACGGCGGGGACCACCAGGTGTGTGCTCGCCCAAGGCAACAGCCTCTTCGACAGCGCGCACACTTAGCCCCTCAGCCACAATCCGGGTGGCCAGCGCCTCGCTGGCTTCCGGATCTGTGATCCCAGCCAGAACTTTGGCATGCCCAGCTGAAAGCACACCGGCCGCCACTCGCCTTTGCACTGGCGCGGGTAGCCGCAGGAGCCGCAGACTATTGGACACCGCCGGACGAGATCGCCCCAAACGTCCCGCCAGCTCATCTTGGGTACACCCGAAATCCTCGAGCAACTGGGCATACGCCGCAGCTTCCTCAAGTGGATTGAGCTGGACCCGATGCAAATTCTCCAACAACGCGTCGCGGAGCAAATCGTCATCCGACGTCGCGCGGACCAGTGCCGGCACCTGGGTCATGTCCGCCAACTGGGCAGCACGTAGCCGTCGTTCGCCGGCGACTAATTCGAAATTCTCCCCCGCCCGGCGCACGACGATGGGTTGCAAGAAGCCCACTTGCTGCAATGACGACGCCAATTCGGCAATCGCAACATCGTCGAATACCTGCCGAGGTTGCCGGGGATTGGGCACGATCCGACTGATCTCGAGATTCCGGAATTCCATCCCCGGAACCGCTGTCAGGACGTTCCCCGAATCTGGTGGCGACTCAATGTCTGCGCTGCCGCCAACGTGTTCTGACCGCCATGATGCGGACGTCGCGTCGGTGGATGTCGGTGGACCCGTGGGAATCAGCGCTCCGAGACCGCGTCCGAGACCCGGGGTACGCCGAGTCACCGCTGCCCCACGATCGACATGTGCTCTAGATGCACTTATGCGACCCCCTTCGGTGCCAGTTCAGCCAACTCTTGAGCGGCTGAGCGATAGGACTGTGCGGCCACGGAATTGGGATCATAGGTGAGAACTGTCTGACCATAGCTGGGAGCTTCCGATAGCCGAACTGCTCGCGGAATGGGCGTGGGCAGCACGGCGGCACCGAAATGCGCCCGCACTTCTTCAGCAACTTGTCCGGATAAGCGGGTTCTGGAATCGAACATAGTGAGCAAAATGGCCGAAACAGTCAGTTTCGGATTGAGGTGGGCGCGCACAAGTTCCACTGTTTTCAGCAACTGCCCCAGACCTTCAAGTGCGTAGTACTCGCACTGGATCGGGATGAGCACCTCTTGCGCGGCGACCAGTGCATTGAGAGTCAGCAGGCCGAGACTGGGCGGACAGTCAATAAGCACGAAATCCAGGTCAGCATTGTCAAGATAGGTCTCCACCGCGCGAGCCAGACGGTATTCCCGCGCCACCGTCGACACCAGCTCGATCTCCGCACCGGCAAGGTCGATCGTTGCGGGTACGACCTCGATCGTCGGTATCTCCGGACATTTCTCGATCGCCTCGTGCATCGACAATCCGTCGATCAATATTTCGTAACTGCCGGCCACACCCACCCGATGATCCACCCCGAGTGCAGTCGAGGCATTGCCTTGTGGATCAAGATCGATCACAAGCACCCGGTGACCCTGTTCGGACAGCGCGGCTGCCAAATTCACAGCTGAGGTGGTCTTCCCGACCCCGCCCTTTTGGTTCGCCAGAGCAATAATGCGAGACGTCACGAGTCGGTCTCACCTAGTTCGCTAAGTCCATCTGAGCCCACTGGCCATCCCAAACCAGTTGTCGCTTCCACCTCACTGACATCAGGGTGTGGGTACGCCATCTCATTCGATGGCCATCCCAGCCCCATCTGACTCTGTGCAGGTTGCGTATTCACACAGCCTCCTTGTAGTCGATTTGGACCACGGTCGCCAACGGGTGTCCATCCGATCCCACCGGACCGACCGTAACCACTCGAGCCCTGCCGTGGTCGGCCACTATCGTGTCACGGCATGCGGCTAGTTCCGCTTCGGCACGACTGCCCTTGATAGCAAGAATGCGGCCGCGCGGCCCGCAGTGCCGTTGCGAGACTGCCAGCAGCTCCGACATCGCTGCCACCGCCCGACTAGTGACGACATCAGCCTCAATCGGGTCCACATCTTGTGCCCGGCCGCGGCGCACAGTCACCCGATCCGCCAAGCCCAAGCGATCGACAGTCTCCTGCAGAAAGGTGGTGCGACGTGACAAGGGCTCAATCAGTACCACCGACAGGTCAGGTCTGACGGTGGCCCACACCACCCCAGGTAGCCCGGCCCCACTCCCGATATCTGCCACGACGGCTGCCTCTGGCACGAGTTCCAGGGTGGGGTCGGCAACCACTGCGCAATTCTCCAGATGCCGTGGCCACAAGCGAGGGATCTCCCTTGGACCGATCAGACCTCGCGTGATGGCATCTCCCGCGAGGATGGCATGAAACTCCTGCAGCTGTTCGCGGCACTGCGGCAGCCAGGAAGGATCAATGGTTACCGACTCTGCCATCGCCGCACCTCCGGATGTGCGATGTTCCACGTGGAACATCGCTGTGGTTCCACGTGGAACATTCCCTATTCCTCAGGCGGGAAGATCACAACGTAGCGATGAGGGTCCACGCCCTCTGACTCACTCACCAAACCGGCGGCGGCCGCTGCGTCGTGCACGACTTTCCGCTCAAAGGCGGACATTGGTTCCAATCGGATCGGACCACGGGTATCTCGTGCTTTGCGGGCCGCTACTGCGCCGAGTTCGGTCAGTTGTGCTTTGCGATTAGCCCGATACCCGGCCACATCCAGCATCAGCCGCGAACGATTACCGGTTTCCCGGGTTACCGCGAGCCTGGTCAACTCTTGCAGCGCCCCAAGCACCTCGCCATCCTCCCCTACAAGAACCGAGAGATCGCCACCCACCACCGCTACTACCGCTCGCCCAGCCTCGACATCCATGTCGATATCGCCGTCCAGATCTGCGATGTCCAGGAATTCCTCGAGATAGTCAGCGGCGATATCGCCCTCACGTTCGAGGTCTGAGACCTTCTCTGTGCTCATTGTGGTCGCCTCTCACGCATCAGTGTCATGACTTTGGTTTGCCGGACTTCTTGCTGTTTCCACCCTTATTCGCACCACTGCTTCGGTTGGATCCACTACTTCGTTGCGATCGGGGTTTCTTCTTCGGCTGCTGTCGTACGGGTTCCTTTTTCACATCCTCGACTGCGACCACTGCAGCAGCACCAGCCACAACTTCGCCCGGTTCACCCGTGGCGGCCGGCAGCCCCTTGGCAGCCTTCTTTGCTGCTTTTCGAGCCGCCTTTTCTGCCTTTCGTTGCTCAAACGCATCAAACGCTGGCGTGCCCGGCATCGGATTGTTCCGAATCACCCAGAACTGCTGTCCCATTGTCCACAGGTTGGTCGTCAACCAGTAGACGAGCACACCCACGGGGAAGCCGACACCCGACACGGCAAAGATGAAGGGGAAGACATACGACATGATCTTCATCTGCTTGGCCATGGGGTTGTCAGCAGCAGTGTTTTTGAGCAGTAGTTGCCGTTGGGTCGTGAAGGTCGTGAGGCTCATGAGAATGATCATGATCACGGTGAGAACTTTGGTCGCCATCGGATTCGGCGTCTCATCCGCACGCAAAAATGTGCCGTAGAGCGGTACGCCCAAGAACATGGCGGAGTGTGCCTGATCAACAAGTTCCTGGGTCAGAGCACCGATGGGTTGTTGCTGAGCGATCCCATATTGCAGCACGCGAAACAGCGCGAAGAAGATCGGCGCCTGCAGAATAATGGGTAAGCACGACGAGAGCGGATTCGTTCCGGTCTCTTTGTACAACTTCATCATTTCCTGGGACTGCCGCTCACGGTCCCCGGCGTATTTCTTCTGGATCTCCTTCATCTTGGGTTGCAGCACCTGCATCCCGCGCTGCGCCTTGATCTGCTTGACAAAGAGCGGAATCAGCAGAATCCGGATCACGATCACCAGTCCCACGATCGAGAGCACCCAAGTAATGCCAGATGCGTCACCGAACAGCGGGGAGAGGAGTAAATGGAAGAAGTACAGGATGTACGAGACCGGGATCTCGATCCATTCAATGATGAACATGGGGCTCCTGGTTGAGCGGCTGAGCTACGTCGTGCGTGGACATCACACACCTGAGATCGATGAGCGGAATCGCGGTGCGGCCATCCGTGGTGATATCAGGTCGCCACGCCCCCCGCTGCGGAACCGGATCTAATCCGCCGGCAGTCCAGGGGTTACACCTCGCCAGGCGGTAAGTGGTCAGCAAAGTACCTTTCACTGGCCCATGTCGTCTCATCGCTTTCACACCGTACGCCGAACACGTTGGGTGGTAGCGACACGACGCGGGTGTGTACGGGCTAATGAACAACTGATAGCCGCGAATCGGAGCAACCGCCACCCAGATGAGTACGGTCCTAATCGCCATCCAAGCGGCACGAAGCCAGTGGCCGAACTGCCGGATGCGCATCGCCACCCCATCTCGAGTCACAGCCTATCCTCCATCACTGACCGCGCCCGAGCCATATCTGCAGCAACTTGGGCACTAGTCACCTGTGCACCGGCAGGCAGTACTCGCACCACGATGTCGCAATCGAGGGCATCCCAGGCTGCCGTGTCCATGGCGAACACATGACGTACCCGTCGCGCCACGCGATGTCTGGTAACCGAGTTTCCCACTTTTCGAGCCACCGCCAATCCCATCCGCGCGGGCGATCGTTGTGCCTGCGACGGATGCTGGGCGTAATGCACCACCAGCCTTGGCGAACCAACCCTGCGTCCCCGCATCACGGCGATGATCTCATCCCGCCGACGGAGGCGACGGTTCTTGGGCAGCACGACCTTTAGACGGTGAGCGAGGCCCGACCCTTGCGGCGCCGTGCAGACAGAATCGAACGCCCGGCACGGGTGCGCATCCGCAGTCGAAAACCATGCTTCTTGTGGCGACGACGATTATTCGGTTGATACGTGCGCTTACTCATGGGATAGCTCCAGTGGTTACACCCGATACATGGGCTGTGGCTTGGACCGATCGGCCCTGGCGGTGCGACATTCGCGGCACCCGCACGTGGCAGACGGCATCCTGGGCAGTCTACGGCATCCGCGGATCAGCACCCAGCGCGGGTGAGCACACCGACCACGCCATCTCAAGAAGTCCTGGACGTCAGCAATTCCAGACGAATCCCGACTAGTCAAGCCTGACACGCCGGAAGTAAGGTCTAATCCAGCGAGTCGGGGCGGCCAGGTCTTGTCCAGACGAGGGCAATTGCCCTAGGTTCCGACTCATCCACGTCTGAACTCACCCTCATTCGGTGAGGATCAGAACCAACGACGACGGGAGACCCTGATATGGCGGAGGCTGTCCTAAGTCTCACGGCCACTTGGTCGGCTGTGCTGCAACATTTGGCTCAGGACACCTCCATGTCGTCACAGCAACGTGCTTTTATCGAGTTGACCCGACCAATCGCCCTTGTGGAAGACTTGCTGGTGCTCGCAGCCCCCAACGAATTCACGCGCGACATCATCGACAGTCGCCTGTCCCCTGTGGTTTGCGCCGCGCTCAGTGGCGTGATGGGGCGTGACATTCGCCTGGCAGTCACAGTGGACGCCGAGGCGGCTCCCGGTCTCGATGAGGACACCACAGACGAATTGGCCGATGCCACCTACGCCCGTGCGCACGCCCCCCAGGTGAACCCCGAACCTGCGATGCCTTTCTATAACGGCAGCCGGACCCGGCCCAGCACTCCACAAAAGGATGACGACAGTCACCGTCTGAACCCGAAGTACACCTTCGATACGTTCGTGATCGGCAGCAGCAACCGCTTCGCGCACGCCGCGGCCGTTGCCGTAGCCGAACAACCAGCCCACGCCTATAACCCGCTATTCATCTACGGTGACTCCGGACTCGGCAAGACGCACCTGCTGCACGCCATCGGTCATTACAACCGCGCACTCTTCGCTGGCACCCGCGTGCGCTACATCTCGTCAGAAGAGTTCACCAACGAGTTCATCAACTCCATCCGCGATGATCGCAACGACTCATTTCAGGCCCGCTATCGCCATGTCGACGTGCTGCTGGTGGACGACATTCAATTCCTGTCTGGCAAGGTGCAGACTCAAGAGGAGTTCTTCCACACTTTCAACACCTTGCACAATGCCAACAAGCAGATCGTGGTGACCTCCGATCTGCCGCCAAAGAAGTTGCCCGACTTTGAGGAACGGATGCGCTCAAGGTTCGAATGGGGCTTGATCACCGATATCCAGCCGCCGGACCTCGAAACCCGGATCGCGATCTTGCGCAAGAAGAAGCAGCAGGAAGATTTCGAAGTACCAGAGGAAGCTCTGGAATACATCGCTTCCCGGATCTCCTCCAACATTCGCGAACTCGAAGGTGCCCTCATCCGGGTGAAGGCGTTTGCCAGCCTCAACCGGTCGCCTGTGGATATGGACATCACCCGACAGGTTCTTGCCGGGCTGCTGCCGGATAGCCCAGGACCGGAAATCACGGCTGAAATGATCATGAACCATTCGGCCAACTACTTCGGTGTCACCATGGCTGAACTCACGGGCGCCTCCCGTTCCCGGGCCCTGGTGCAGGCGCGACAGATCGCCATGTACTTGTGTCGGGAGTTGACCAACTTGTCCTTGCCGCGGATCGGGCAAAGTTTCGGCGGCCGCGACCACACAACAGTGATGCACGCCGAGCGGAAAATCCGCAAAGAGATGGCCGAACGGCGCCAACTGTACAACCAGGTCTACGAACTCACCGCCCGGATCAAGTCCGAAGCCCGGGTCTGACTCTGCGGCAGACTCGTCTACCCTTATCTGTACTTCCGGGGACCTTTACTTCCATGGAATCGCCGGCGGGCGGCGCGACTGAAGTCTGCGATTTTTCTGCCAAGTCAGCGACTGCGAAAGCAATTATCAGGCTTCCTTGACCACTATTCACACCTGTGGATAACTTGGGGACAAATTCGTATCACGGTGGATGACACGCCTTCCTCATGTGTACGAATCACAACGGTTCTGTGAACTGGCAGTGGACGAATACTGCGTCCTCCACACCCACACACATCTTGCAGGTTTGTAATTCCACAGCCAAAAACCTTCAGCCGCGCCGTTGTGACCTGCGACGATGGGGTGCCGTCCACAGTGTCCACCGGCCCTACTACTACGACGAATAACACAATTGATGGGATTTACGTACCGTTAGCGGCTTTGCGACATGTTGATCACGACCCACTATCAGAACTTGCTAGCCGAGTGCGACACGCCACACCGATGGTGGCAGGATGCCCGACAAGACCTACGCCTGAGGAGTATCCGTGGATTTGCGAGTTGAGCGCGCTGCGCTAGTGGAATTGCGAGTTGAGCGCGCTGCGCTGGCTGATGCCGTCGCCTGGACTGCCCGGACACTGCCCAAAGGTGCCGGTCCGCTCAGCGGCATCTTGGTCGTCGCCGGCGACAATGAGATGAGCCTGTCGAGTTTTGACTTGGACATGTCAAGCTGCGCCACGATCGAGGCAGTGGTGGAGCAACCGGGCCAGGCTCTGGTGAGCGGACGTCTGTTGGTGGACATCGCTCGGAGCTTGCCCAAACACGGGGTGACGATCGCGACTGAGCCCTCCAGGGTGCTCCTTCGCTGCGGCCGCTCGGAGTTCGTGCTGCCGCTGATGCCCGATGATGAATATCCGCCGTTGCCGTCGATGCCCCCAGTGGTGGGCAGGACTCCGGGTGCCACGTTTGCCCATGCCATCGCGCAGACGGCGATCGCAACGGCCAAAAGTGACAACATGCCGCTGTTCACCGGAATTCGCATGGAAATCGACGGCGAAAACCTCACCCTGGCCGCGACCGATCGCTATCGGTTGGCAGTTCGTGAACTGTCCTGGACCCCCGAGGCGGTGGGATTCACCCGTGAGGTGATCGTGCCAGGCCGAGGATTGGCAGACGTTGCCCGCTCGTTGTCGGGAGCGGCGGATGTCCACCTGGCGCTCTCAGCGGACGAGCGCGAACTGGGTATTGAATCCGGCGGCAAGCGCTTCACAACTCGGCTTTTGGAAGGCCAGTTCCCAAGATTTCGGGAGTTGCTGCCGTCCACCTTCACGTCGACCGTGCGCATGGACACAGCGGAATTGATCGAGGCGGTCAAGCGGGTGGCATTGGTGGCGGAGCGCCATGCACCGGTGCGACTGGATGTCTTGAATGACGAAGTGGTGTTGCGCGCAGGAATTTCGGAAGAGACCCACGCCACTGAAGCGGTGGCCGCCGTCTTGGACGGTCAGCCCATGACCATCGCCTTCAACCCCACCTTCCTGCTCGATGGTCTGGCCGAACTCGAAGGCAGTGTGACCGCCATCCGCTACAACGAGGCGACTAAGCCAGCTGTGATCGTAGGCGCAGCTGACATGACAGCCGATCCAGACACCAGTTTCCGCTATCTGCTGATGCCCGTGAAGGTCTGATCACGAGTGCATGTTGCGCGGCTCGCGCTCATCGATTTTCGTAGTTATCGCAGTGCCGAGTTCACCTTCGACCCGGGGGTGACGTTGATCGTCGGTCGTAACGGACACGGCAAGACCAATGTGGTGGAGGCCTTGGAGTTCCTGGCCTACCAACACTCGCACCGGGTTGCGAAGGATGCTCCGCTCGTACGAGCTGGTGCACCGCGCGCGGTCATCGGGGCCGGAGTCCGTTGGGGAGATCGCGATCAGAGTGTGGAGATTGAGATCAATCCCGGTCGTGCGAACAGGGCGCGGGTTGCCGGAGCGGCGCGTCGCCCGCGGGAAGCATTGGGAGTGTTGCGGGCTGTGCTCTTCGCCCCGGAAGACCTCGCGCTCGTCAAAGGTGAACCCTCCGGTCGGCGTCACTACCTCGACGAGTTGCTGGTGGCGCTCGCACCGCGGATGGCAGGGGTGCTCTCGGAGTACGACCGGGTGTTGCGTCAGCGCAACGCCCTGCTGCGGTCCGCGGCCGGGACGCGCGCCGACGACACCTTCCGCGCCAGCATGGAAGTGTGGAACGCCCAACTGGCCCAGGTTGGTGCCACCGTGACGCAAGCGCGACTTTCCGCAATTGCGCGACTCAGCGAGCCCTTGTCCCAGGCGTATGAGGCTGTGGCCCCGGACGGTGGGGTCGCTGCAATCTCCTACTCGGCATCGTGGATTCCCCCGGAACTGCTGGCCAACGCCGGCGGGACGGATATCCAGCAGGATTTGGTCGCCGCCCTCACCCGCCGCATGAGCGAGCGCGAGGCAGCAGAACGTGATCGCGGTATCACCCTGGTGGGACCGCAGCGTGACGATCTACTGATCACGCTCGGCGATTTTCCGGCCAAGGGATATGCCTCCCACGGTGAGTCCTGGTCGTTGGCATTGGCACTGCGCTTGGCAGCGTTCGCAGCACTACGGGAAACGTTTGACACTGGGGGTGATCCGGTGCTGCTGCTCGATGATGTTTTTGCCGAACTTGATGTGCAGCGCCGGGAACGGCTGGCCGCTTTGGTGATTCCGGCGGAGCAGGTGATTGTGACTGCTGCGGTGGCTGACGATGTCCCGGACGAGTTGCGCGGCCAGGTGATCCGTATTGTTCGCAACGGCGAATCACGTGTGGAGTCCGATCATGAATGAACCAACCACCCCACCGCCGGACCTGGCCGCAACGTTGCTGTCGCGGACCGCACAGCGCAGCGCCAAGGCGGTCGGTGGACGCCCGCAGCGACCAAGTCGCCGGTTGCGCGAGGCCCAATACAGCGGTCCCGGGGCAGATGAACGTGATCCGATCGCGGCGGCAGAGGCGATCAACAGCTTTCTCGATGAGCAAGGTTGGCGGGAGCGCACGCGGGTAGCGGCGGCAGTTGCTTCCTGGCCAGACATCGCCGGGGCCGAAGTTGCCGCCCACGTGCAAGCTGAATCCTTCGAAGCTGGAGTCTTGACACTGCGAGCGGATTCGACAGCCTGGGCCACTCAGATGCGCATGTTGGCCGGCAGTGTGCGCAATCGGCTCGATGCAGCCCTTGGCACAGGTGTGGTGAGCAAGGTCGTGGTACGAGGGCCGGAACCGCCCCGGACCAAAGGTCGATGGCGGGTGGCCGGCCGGGGCCCGCGCGACACCTACGGCTGAGCGGGCGGTCGACTCCACACGGGAGAATCTGTGCTGTGGGTTACTCGGGCTGACTGCACCGGCAAGGTAGACTTCCCCGCAGATGGGGACGACCTCCACAGGCCGAAAGGAAGCCACCTGCCAACCGGTGGATCGCCCACCGGCCGCAACCTGTCGAAGGAGCCCACCCGACTGTGTCGTATGACGCCAGTGACATCCAAGTTTTAGAAGGCCTTGATGCCGTCCGGAAACGCCCCGGCATGTACATCGGTTCCACCGGAGAGCGTGGTCTGCACCACCTTGTTTACGAGGTGGTCGACAACAGCGTCGATGAGGCGATGGCCGGCTACGCCGACCACATCACCGTCGTGCTGCTGCCCGGAGGTGGCGTGCGGGTGACTGACAATGGGCGCGGAATCCCGGTCGATCTGCACCCGGTCGAAGGCAAGCCAGCGGTGGAAGTCGTGCTAACAGTGCTGCACGCCGGCGGGAAGTTCGGTGGTGGCGGTTACGCGGTGTCCGGGGGCCTGCACGGTGTCGGCGTCTCGGTGGTGAACGCGCTATCTAGGGAACTTGAAGTGGTCGTCAACCGAGACGGGTTCCAGTGGTTCCAGACCTATCGCAGCGGAGTGCCCATGGCACCTTTGCGCAAGGGTGAACCCGTGACAGAGTCCGGGACCAGCGTCACCTTTTGGGCCGACACCGAAATCTTTGAAACCACCCGGTATGACTTCGACATTCTGGCTCGGCGCTTCCAAGAGATGGCTTTTCTCAACAAAGGTTTGACCCTCACGCTCATTGATGAGCGCCAGCAACCGGCGGCCGCAGCCGCACCAACAGTCGATTCGGCACCTGAGATCGACGAGGATGTGCCCGAACTGGACATCGAGGATCAGGACGAGGACGCGGAACGACGGGTCACCTACCACTACGCAGGTGGCATCTCGGACTTCGTGCGGCACCTGAACACCAGCCGCGGCGGCCTGCATTCGGGCATCATCCACTTCGAGACCGAGGATGCCGAGAAGGGCATTGCGGCCGAAGTGGCGATGCAGTGGAGCAGCAGTTTCACCGAATCTGTCTACACGTTCGCCAACACCATCAACACCACCGAAGGCGGCACCCACGAAGAGGGATTCCGCTCGGCTTTGACGTCGTTGGTGAACAAATATGCCCGAGACTGGGGCATCATCAAGGAGAAGGAACCCAACCTGTCCGGTGATGACATTCGGGAAGGCCTCACGGCGATCGTCTCCGTGAAACTGCACGAGCCGCAGTTCGAGGGCCAAACCAAAACCAAACTCGGCAACACTGAGGCGAAAGCTTTTGTCCAGCGCGTCACGAACGAGTGTTTGGGTGATTGGTTTGACCGCAATCCGGCTGAGGGTAAGGAAATCGCCCGGAAAGCGCAGCAAGCATCAGTTGCCCGCACCGCGGCCCGGAAGGCTCGCGATCTCGCGCGCAACCGTAAAGGGTTGCTCGGGGGATCAAGTTTGCCCGGCAAACTCATCGACTGTTCCTCCAGCGATCCCAGTGTGTGCGAAATCTTCATCGTGGAGGGTGACTCGGCAGGCGGCTCGGCCCGCAGTGGTCGGGATCCGGCCACACAAGCGATTCTGCCCATCCGCGGCAAGATCCTCAACGTTGAACGGGCGCGGCTCGACAAGGTCCTGGCAAACACTGAAGTGCAGGCGATGATTTCGGCTCTTGGTGCGGGCATCCAGGAAGACTTCGATATCGACAAGCTGCGCTACCACAAGCTGGTGCTGATGGCCGACGCTGATGTCGACGGCCAACACATCCGCACCCTGTTGCTCACATTGTTGTTTCGCTTTATGCGGCCGCTGCTGGAACTCGGGCACGTCTTTTTGGCCCAACCTCCGCTGTACAAAATCAAATGGTCGAAATCCGCGCCCGAGTACGCCTTCTCCGACCGGGAGCGCGACGCCATGGTGGAAGCAGGGCTCGCCGCAGGACGGCGCCTGCCCAAGGAGTCGATCCAACGCTATAAGGGTTTGGGCGAGATGAACGCCTCCGAATTGTGGGAAACCACGATGGATCCTGCGAACCGGGTGCTCCTGCAGGTGACCCTGGACGATGCTGCACAGGCCGATGAACTCTTTACGATGCTGATGGGCGACGATGTCGAATCGCGGCGCAAGTTCATTCAGCGCAACGCCAAGGATGTGCGGTTCCTCGATGTCTAGGCCGCACCTGCACATGGCCTGGGGGCGCACCATTCAGGAGGGATTGAGCAGCCGTGGCTGACGACATCACAACCGAACCATCTCCCGTCGATCCGGGACCGCACGGTCGGATCGAACCGGTGGAGATTCAAGCCGAAATGCAACGCTCCTACCTCGACTACGCCATGAGCGTGATCGTGGGTCGCGCACTGCCGGATGTCACCGATGGTCTCAAACCGGTGCACCGGCGTGTGCTCTACGCCATGTATGACGGTGGCTACCGTCCCGATCGCGGCTACTTCAAGTGCACGCGCGTGATTGGCGATGTGCTTGGTAACTACCACCCCCACGGTGACTCCTCGGTCTACGACGCGCTCGTGCGCCTGGTCCAGCCGTGGTCGCTGCGCTATCCGCTCGTCGATGGCCAGGGCAACTTCGGATCCCCCGGTAACGACCCCGCTGCGGCCCATCGCTACACCGAGTGCCGGATGTCGCCATTGGCCATGGAGATGGTCCGCGACATCGATGAGGAAACCGTCGATTTCACGCCCAACTACGACGGCCGCACGCTGGAACCCTTACTGCTGCCCGCCCGATTCCCGAACTTGCTGGCCAACGGCTCAGCGGGCATCGCTGTGGGCATGGCCACCAACATTCCGCCCCACAACTTGACTGAACTCAATGCGGGTGTGCAGTGGGCGTTGGCCCACCCCGACGCCAAGCGTGCGGAACTACTCGATGCGCTGCTGGCCCGGATTTCCGGACCGGATTTCCCCACCGGGGCGTTGATCGTCGGGCGCCGCGGCATTGAAGAGGCCTATCGCACCGGCCGGGGATCGATCATTCTGCGCGCAGTGATCGATATTGAAGAAGACTCCCGCGGTCGTACCTGTTTGGTGATCACTGAGCTGCCCTACCAGGTGAACCCGGACAATTTGGCGTTGAAGATTGCCGAACTGGCCAATGCCGGCAAGATCACGGGAATCGCGGATCTGCGCGATGACTCCTCGGATCGCACCGGGCAACGGCTGGTGGTCATCCTCAAGCGCGACGCCCAGCCCAAGGTGGTACTCAACCAGCTTTACAAGCACACCCAATTGCAGGATTCGTTCGGGGCCAACATGCTCGCCCTGGTCGATGGCGTGCCACGCACCCTGACGCTGGATCAATTTGTCACCCACTGGATTGACCATCAACTCGATGTGATCCGACGTCGCACCGCCTTCCGCTTGCGCAAGGCCCAGGAGCGGGCCCACATTCTGCTGGCGTTACTCAAGGCGCTTGATGCCCTCGATGACGTCATCGCACTGATTCGGGCGAGCCGAACTGTGGAAGATGCTCGAGTCGGACTGATGGGTCTGCTGGATATCGATGAGATTCAAGCTACGGCCATTCTGGACATGCAACTGCGGCGGTTGGCAGCGCTGGAGCGCCAGAAGATCGTGGACGAGTACGACGAACTGATGCGGCTGATCGCCGACTACCAAGACATTCTGGCCAACGAGATGCGCCAACGGGGCATCGTGGCTGACGAGTTGGCTGAGATCACCGCGAAATATGGCGATGAGCGTCGCAGTCAGATCGTGCCCGGGGAAAATCTCGCTGAAGATGAAGATTTGATCCCGGTCCGAGACATGGTGGTCACGATTACCGCCGACGGCTACGTCAAGCGCACCCCAACCGAGGCGTATCGCTCCCAGCGCCGTGGCGGCAAGGGCGTGAAGGGCGCTCAGCTGCGGCAAGACGACTTGGTGGAACACTTCTTCGTCGCCTCGACCCACGACTGGCTGCTGGTGCTGACAAATCAAGGCCGGGCGTATCGCACTAAGGTGTACAACCTGCCCGAGTCCGGTCGGGACGCCCGCGGGCAGCACGTGGCCAACGTTCTGGCATTTCTGCCTGGGGAACAGGCGGCCACCGTCTTGCGGGTGGCGGATTACTCTCAAGCCAGTTATCTGGTGATAGCGACCCGCACCGGCATGGTGAAGAAGACGCCGCTGCGGGACTACGACACCAATCGCAGCGGTGGTCTCATCGGGATCAACTTGCACGACGGCGACGAAGTGGTGGGAGCGGTGCTCGCTGATAGCACCGACGATATTTTGCTGGTCAGTGAGAAGGGCATGTCAGCGCGATTCCACGCCGACGACGCCACTCTGCGGCCAATGGGAAGGGCCACTGCCGGGGTGATCGGGATGCGTTTCCGTGGCTCCGATCGATTGTTGGCGATGCAAGTGGCCCGCGACGACAACTATTTGGTGACCGTGACCGACGGTGGCTTTGCCAAACGCACGCAAGTGGCGGAATGGGCGCCGAAGGGACGTGGCATTCTCGGGGTGCGCGCGATGCGGATCGTGGCCGAACGCGGTTCCCTGGTGGCCGCGTGCGTGTGTGCTGAGGGCGATGAGATCTTCGCCATTGCCAGTAACGGCGTGGTGATTCGTACGCGTGTCGCCGAGATCCGAAGCACAAGTCGCGACACTATGGGCGTTGCGTTCATGGACTTGGCAGACCACGACTCTGTGGTGGCAGTGGCGCGCGCCAGTGACGTCATGGGCCCAGAAGATCTTCTGGATGACGACGAGGTGAACAAGCCGCCAGCCATAGCAGTCTCCGACGACACAGCAGTCACCGACGACCCAGGTGAGGGAGTTGAGCAGTGAGTAAAGAGCAGACCAGCACGGAAGGTGCGGATGCCAGCACTGCTGAAGCACCCGATGATGCAGCGGCGGAAACCACCGGTCCCCGGGAGGCACAACTCTACTTGAGCCGCCTTGAACCATGGTCGGTGATGAAGACCTCATTCGTGCTGTCCCTCGGCTTGGCCATTGTGATCCTGGTGGCCGTCACCCTGGTCTGGGGCGTGCTCACTGCCCTCGGGGTGTTCTCATCGGTGAACGATGCCGTCGAAAGCGTGGCTGGGTCGTCCAGTTCGGTGCTCAACATCGAAGACCTCTTCAGCTTGGGAAATGTGCTCATGGCCGCGATTGGGCTATCGGTGCTCAACGTGATCCTGACGACTGTCTTCGCCACGCTGTTTGCTTTCATGTACAACCTCACAGTGCCGTTCGCACGCGGATTTGAGGTCACCCTCAGGGAAGAATGAACCGTCAAATGGGGTAGGGTGAACCCGGTCAAGTTGGGGCCTATAGCTCAGACGGTTAGAGCGCTTCCCTGATAAGGAAGAGGTCGGAGGTTCAAGTCCTCCTAGGCCCACATGAAGAAATTGCTGCTTGTTGCCGCCCTGTTGGGTGTTGGTTATGTCATCTACCGTCAAGTCTCGGCCAACCAGGCCGAGCAGGATCTGTGGACGGAAGCTACTTCCGCACCAGATCTGCGCTGACGCCCGTCCCGGGGGCGTAGCTCAACTGGCAGAGCACCGCCTTTGCAAGGCGGGGGTTGAGG
>CAZVKB010000030.1:0-20355 GCA_964627505.1 uncultured Actinomycetes bacterium
AGTGGTGGGCCCCGCGGGATTCGAACCCGCAACCTACGGATTAAAAGTCCGCAGCTCTGCCATTGAGCTAGAGGCCCGGCGCGGCTGTCACAAAGAGTGACGCCGACCGCGACTACAGCATCGTAGCCGTTCCTCCGAACGCACCCGCGACGGCCTTCGATCGCTTACGGCAACGGCCAGCAGGCCATGGAATCTGACTACCTGCCTATGACGCAACCGGCACAGGATCATCAGCTTCGGCGTCAGAGTCAGCTTCGGCGCGATCCCCCCGCTCATCTTTGGGCAACCCGAACGACACCAGCAGCCCGAACAGCATGAAGATCGCTGCCATGTAGGCGGTTTCGCGTGCCGCGCGCGTGTAGCCAGCCTTGGCGGCGGCCACTTCCGGCGCCAATTCGGGGATTTTTTCCAACTGCGGAATTGCCTGCCCAGCGGAGCCCTTCACCTGGGCCACGACTTGTTCCTGCTTGTCCTGGGGCAGATTCGAGACGCCCTTGAGGTCTTGGGTGGTGAAGTAGCCGAGACCGGTGAACAGAATCGCACCGAGCACGGCCGCGCCCAGCGCCGAACCCAACTGCCGGAAGGTGGAGGTCATGGCGGAGGCGCGACCGGACTTGTCCAGCGGGACATCTTCGAGCACCACGCTAGTCAACTGCGCGGAATCCAGTCCCAGCCCGACGCCGTAGACGAACAGCGGGATCATCAGCCACCATGGGGAGCGAGCTGGATCCAGCACCAGGGCGACCGCCACGATACCTACGATTTCCAGCACCATGCCCACCCGCACGACGCGGGTGGGGCCGAGCGCCACAGATAGTTTGCGTGCTAGTCCACCGGACACCAGCGCCCCGATCGCCAAACCGGTGAGGATCACGCCGGTGGCCAGCGGGTCAAATCCGGTGACACTTTGAATCCACAGTGGCAGCACCAGCAGAATCCCGAATTCGCCCAGCGCCACCACCAGCGCAACCACGTTGCCGTAGCCGTAGCGGGGAATCTTGAACAGCGGCAAGTCGATGAGTGGGGTTTTCCCGACTCCCAATCGGTATTTCGACCACAAAACCAGCAGGATCAACAGCAGCATCCCCACCACCAGGGCGATAGGCACCACGGAAAGTTTGCCGTCATGGGTGAACGGTCCGAGGGTGAATGGCTGCAGTTGCGTCCACCAGCCATACGTCTGGCCTTCGATCAGCCCGAAGACGATCAGCCCCAGACCTGTCACGGAGAGCAGCACGCCCAGCGGGTCGAGTTTGTCGGCGGAATCCAGTTTGCTTTCAGGCACAAACCTAATCACCATGATGGTGGCGATGATCGCCACCGGTACGTTGATGTAGAAAGCCCAGCGCCAGGAAAAGTCTTGCGCCAGCCAACCGCCGAGCAGCGGCCCCAGTGCGGCTGCGCCCCCGAACACGGCACCCCAGAGCCCGAATGCGACGGCTCGCCGCTTGCCGGTGTAGGTGACGTTGATGATGGCGATGCTGCTCGGCAACATCATGGAGGCGCCCACTGCCTGCACCGCCCGGAAACCAATCAGCATTTCCGGTGCGGTGGAGGCCCCGGAACCGAACGATCCGAGCAGAAAGATCAACGTACCGATCAGGAACAGTTTCCGACGTCCGTAGCGGTCTGAAATCAATCCGATCGGAATCAGCAGCGCGGCAAAGATCAGCGAGTAAATGGAGTTGACCCACAGCACGTCGGTGGACGACAGGTTGAGGTCGTCCACCATGTCGGGAAGCAGGACGTTGACCACGCTGCCGTCGATGATGATCATCGACATGCCGATCAGCAGGGCGGATAGTGCCAGCCACGGATGTTTGTTCTGATCGAACGCCGACGGGGGGTTGCCCGCTTCGGATACCGACGGTGGGTTGCCCTGCTCGGAAGCACTCATGGTTCGACTCTAGGGGCTGCGACGGTTGCTTGTACGGGCAAACCCATGGAGATGATCACTGCCGTCGGGGAGCGGCCCCGCCGCGATGGTTTTGGTGAACATCAGATGTCGAAGGTGGGTGGTTGGAGCGACTGGGATGGTCGAATGCGAGTAGCGTCTTCCTCAGCAGGAGGCACGCGCTACCCGCGCCGACCACCACTGCGTCGACCACCACCGGGGTAGACCACCGCAAGGAGCTGGCATGAATGCACTGGGATCACCGGATTCCGACCACAGTCCATTTGGAGAAGAGCACCCAGACCTGTCCGGGGTGGTGGATATTGATGATCTGATCGCAAGTTTGCAGGACCTCGACGACGAGGAACTCAAGCTTAAGGGCCTCTCCGTCGAAGGCACCCTGGACGAGGTCGACGACCCGATTCTGCTGGGTCCCGACGGCACCCCGATCGAAACCTGGCGGCAGGGCTACCCCTACACCCAGCGGATGTCGCGTCGGGAGTACGAAGTCACCAAGCGGTTGTTACAGATCGAGTTGCTCAAGGTGCAGTCCTGGGTGAAGGAAACCGGCCAGCGAATTGTGATGGTGTTCGAAGGTCGAGATGCCGCCGGCAAGGGGGGCACCATCAAGCGCTTCATGGAACACCTCAATCCACGTGGCGCGCGGGTGGTGGCACTGACCAAACCCACTGATGAAGAACGCGGCCAGTGGTACTTCCAGCGCTACATCAAGCACCTGCCCACCGACGGCGAGATCGTGATGTTCGACCGTTCTTGGTACAACCGCGCTGGCGTCGAGCGCGTGATGGGGTTTTGCACGGACTCCCAGTACCAAGAATTTATGTGGCAGGCTCCTGAATTCGAGAAGATGATCGTGCGTGACGGCGTGATCCTGTTCAAGTTCTGGTTCTCGGTGTCGCGCAAGGAGCAGCTCACCCGCTTCACGATCCGCCGGATCGACCCGGTGCGGCAGTGGAAACTCTCCCCGATGGACCTCGCCTCCCTGGACAAGTGGGACGACTATTCGGTGGCAAAAGAGGCGATGATCGAAAACACCGACACCACCTGGGCGCCCTGGACAGTGGTGCGCAGCAACGACAAGAAGCGCGGTCGGCTGGGCGCGATTCGCTGGGTGTTGGCACGGTTGGATTACCCCGGCAAAGATTTGCAGGTCGTCGGCGATCCCGATCCACTGATCGTCGGCCCACCCGAAGTGGTCTACGAGTCCGGTGAAGGTTCTGGCCGGCACTACGAGAAACGCACCGACAGCTGAGCGGCGCGGAGGTTCTGCGCGACCGGCTCTGGGCACGTCCGCTGCTGCTGGATGGTGGCCTGGCCACGACTCTGGAAGACCACGGGGCTGATCTGGATTCCCAGTTGTGGTCGGCAGCCGTGATGATGTCACAGCCCGAAGCCATCGCCGAAGTGCAGCGGGAATTCCTCGCGGCTGGTGCAGAGGTGGTGACTACCAGCACGTATCAGGCCAGCCGGGCCGGCTTCGCCGGGATCGGCCTCTCAGCTGCCGAGACCGATGCCCTGATCGCCGAATCGGCGCGGCGGGCCCGGGCTGTTGCCGCTACCGACCCGCGGCACATCCTCACCGTCGGTTCAGTCGGACCCTATGGGGCTATCCTGCACGATGGGTCGGAATATCGCGGCGACTACCAACTCAGTATCGCCGAACTTCGCGAGTTTCACCGACCCCGACTGGCCGCGCTGGCAGAGGACTGCGACGTTCTGGCGTTCGAGACCATCCCACAGTTGCGCGAGGTGGAGGCGCTCCTGGCCGAGTTGGCTGTGCTCGACATGCCGGCGTGGTTGTCTGTGTCTGCCAAAGGCGAGCAATTGCGCTCCGGCGAGTCGGTGGCGGAGGCATTCGCGATGGCCGCCAGTGTCCCGCAGATCGTGGCCGTGGGGGGCAACTGCATCGACCCGGCGGACGCCGTGACCATCGTGGAATTGGCGGCCGCCGCCGAACTGCCACCGATCATCTACCCCAACAGCGGCGAGACCTGGGCCTCGGGTAGATGGTCGGGTACGCCGCAGGCGCACACCGACGCCACCGTCTGGTTACGCGCCGGGGCTCGCGCCATTGGCGGCTGCTGTCGGGTGGGCCCGGCGCAGATCGCTGCCATGGCTACCGCACTCGAGCAATATGGGCATCCAAACCGGCAATCGCATGATCGAGCACCGTGGAATCTGTGATTGGCACGTCGGCCAGCCCGACCACCACAGCCGAGAGTGCGAACGCCTGTTCGCCAGCAACTTCCAGTGCGGCCACCTCGTCTGCATAGTCTGCTTGTTGAGCCGCCGGAAGCAGGGCCACGTCCGACGCGAAGTTTGTGATCGCGGTGAAAGCAGCGGTTTGTGTGGCCACCAACCCAGGGAAGTCTTGTGGGCCGGGGCTCGTGATGTCGGCCCGCAATCGGGCCACTTGTGCCCGCAAGGCCGTGACTGCTGCCGCGCGACGCCGTTCGGGAAGTGGTCGCACCGGGAAAACCAGCATCGTTACCAGCAGCGCGATTGCACCACCGATCGCAACGTCTAGGGCACGCAGTCCTGCGAAGGTGAGCACGCGGTTGTCGGGTGTGCCGATCAAAAGCACAATCGCGAACGCCATACACATCGACGCGACGGCATAGTTGCGCATCATCCACACCACACCCATCAACAGCACCAACCCGGCCAAGTACGGCACGAGGATCTCTTTGGGTACCACCAGCGAGACCACCACCGCGAGCAGTACGCCGGCCAAGGTGCCGGCAAGCCGTTGCACCAGGCGGGTCACGGTGGCGGAAGCGTTGATTTGCAGCACGCTGACCATGGTGAGCACCACCCAAAACACGTTTTCGTTGCCACTGAAGTACAGCAGGGCCCCCATCCCGATTCCGAGTGCGATCGCTCGCTGCAGGCCGTATCGGAACAGGGCGACATCGGGGTGCACGATGGAGCGCGCCAGTGCGGCCAGCAGCGCCAGCATCGGGTGTCGCAGTGTGGGCGGATGGACGTCTCCGCTGAGCACCTTTTGAGATTGGGACAGGGTGGCGAACCACAAGTGCCAGGCGGCCGCGCTGGTGGGATTCGTGGAATCTGCAGCTGCAGCATTGAGCGCGCTGAGATCCATCGTGACGGTGCGAGGTGTCGGTGCCCCCTTGGGTGGGATCGCCGCCGCAACAGCTGCGCTGGCTTGCTCAGCGGCAGCCATGGCGGCGGCGTCGTTCGTCGAATTCGGACCCAGCGCCTTTCGGCAGATGGACACGACGGTTGCTTGCGCAGCCAGGACTTGCCAGGCCCGGGGAGCAGCGTCGAGGAACAGGACCCGCACGATCATGGCCAGGCGTGGTAGTGGTGTCTCCGGGGACCAAGCGGCGGCAGTCAGAGTGCGGTCCGGCTTGCGCGGATCGCGGATGGATACCACCACCGCGACGACAGCTGCGCCCGCCAAACCGGCCAAGGCGGCGATCCCAGCGTCGGTCGGTGGTGTACCACCGATCAGTTCCTGACCTTTGGCTGCCATCACGAGGTACACCAATATCGGCAATCCGGCGAAAAAAGGCCCCACGATCGGGATTGCCATCCACACTGCGCTCAGCAGGGCCAACACGGCCATCACGATCCCGCCGAGCAACGGATGTCCCACCACCGCCACCCCCAAGCTGGCGGAGACGGCGAGCAGCAGACCGTTGACCACAATCATGTTGAGTGCCAGCACCATCGGGACATTCGCGACGATGAAGCCCAGCATGAATCCGACCAACACCGACAGGCCCAACGTGCCGGTGCCCAACGGCCACCCCACGACCGCGGATGTCGCGCCGCATACGCCCATCAGCACGATGGTTTTCACCATCAGCGGTTTGTCGGTACTCGACAGCACATCTCGCAGTCCGGACATGGCAAGAGTCAACCATGCACCGTGGGGGTAATGGACTAGCGTTCGGGCATGAGCATGAGCAAGACCATCGGTAGCCAACTCCGCCATGTGGCCCGAATCATTCGCCGAACGCCGGCACAACCCGCGGTGCGGGCAGGTGTGCTCGGGGCGGCAGTGTCAGTTGCCGGATCCTATGCGCGAGGGCTGCTGCCGCGTTCGGCCAGCGACCAGGCAATGGCGACGGGGGTCACCGCGAGCGTGAATTACCTGTTGACCGCCACGGCGGCGGCTGCGGCGGAGACCGTGGCGCTGTATGCCAGCGGCGATCACCGAGTGCACGGCCGCAAGGCGCCCCCCACCGCTCTGCTGGCCACGGACCTGGCGTTCATCGGCTGCGGATTGGCGGTGGAGAAACTCTTCCCACCGGATCCGGAAGAACCGATGCAGGTGTCTTTGATTCGTTTTGGTGGCACCTTCGCCATGCGGGGTGGGATGGCTTCGGCGCTGGTCACTGCCGTGGATGAGTTTTTGGGGCTGATGCCGGTGGCGAGCCGCTGGCGGAACCGTTCCTTCCTGGCCGACGCGGCACTCGGTGCCGGTTTGGCGTGGCTCGCCGTGGCCAATCGACACCGGCGAGCCCAACGCTACGGTTTGATCGACCCAGATCGGCCGGCCGTGGTGCACTCCTCTGCGGCCGACACGGTCCGGGCCAGCGCAATGGGAGTCGCTGCTGGGGTCGGCATGCTGGTGGTGGCCGGTACCGAACAGTGGCTCGCCCGCACCATCAGCGGCAGGTTGGTGCGGCAAGTGGGGCCAGTTGATCTAGCCACCCCGTGGCTGGGCCACACTGCGGCCCTGGCCTTGTTCGCCGCTGGCGGCCTGGGGGCGTTCACTGTGGTGAAAAAGCGCACTGAACGTGGCGGGGACGTCCTGGAAGCCGCCTATCCGGAGCCGCCGACCAGCGAGTTTGTCTCGGCCGGTCCCGATTCGCTTTTCGGTTTCGACACCATTGGCAAGGAAGGTCGCCGTTTCGTCCTGATGGCGCTGACTCCGCCGGAGATCGAGCGCGTCATGGGCGAACCCGCGATGGCGCCGATCCGAATCGTGGCGGGTTTCGAAAGCACTCGCGACACCCGCGCCCGAGCCGCCCTGTGCCTGGCCGAGATGGACCGCCTGGGCGCCTTTGACCGTGAGTTGATCTGTGTGGCATCGCCGACGGGAGTGGGTTACGTCTCTTATGTGTTCACCGAGGCGTTGGAGTACCTCACCTTGGGCAACTGCGCCACGGTGATGCCGCAGTACGCGTTGGTGCCCTCAGCGCTGGCGCTTGGCGATACCGGGGATGGCGCCCAGTTGCAGCGGTTGGTGCTGCGCGGGATCGCGGATCGGGTGGCCAAACTGCCCGAACACCGCCGACCCAAAGTCGTGCAGTTCGGGGAAAGCCTCGGGGCGCAAGTGGCCTTGGATGTGGCTCATCCCCATGGTGCTCACGCGTTTGCCAAAGAGGGGGTTTCGGCAGGGCTGTACCTCGGTGTGCCGTTCCGCACTCTGACCTGGAATGCCTGGATTCGCGACCGCGCACGCTTCGACCCAGAGGGCGTGATGTGTGCAGTGTCCGAGCCTGCGTCCTTGTCGCAGCTCACCCCGGAGGAACGCGAGCGGATGAGCCACCTCATGGTGGTGCATCACGATGACCCGGTGAACAAGTTCGGGTACCGACAAGCCGTGCGTCCGCCGTGGTGGATGGGGCACCCGAACACGCGACCGCCGAAGGTGCCGCGGGAAGTGATGTGGCGACCCATCACCACGTTCATTATCACGCTGATCGACTTGAAGAATGGGATGCAACTGACGCCCGGGGAATTCGCCCGTCGCGGCCATGACTATCGCATCGACACGGTGGACAGCATCGTGGCCGCCTACGGGCTGGAGTGCACCCCCAAGCAGCACGCCGCGATTGAAAAGGCGCTGCGGGCCCGGGAAGTGGAATGGGCGCGCCGCCGGCTGGTCGCGCGCAAGTTCGCGGCAGCCCGCGATGCCATCAACTCGACGTTGAGCAAGTGGGGAGTGGCCTCAACTTCCTTGGATTCGCTGCCCGATTTTGACTCCCGGATTCTGGACTCGGCCCCGTCCTTCTCGGATGAGTTGGCTTTCGCGGTGGCAGATCAGGATCCACATGCAGAAAGCCCGTCGGACTATCCGATCGTGTGACGCTCTCTGCCTCAGCGGCCGGCTGCGCGCTGCAATCGGTCGGTGATCGCCGGCAGCATGGCTCCGGCTGTGGGCAGCACTGCGTACACCCACTGCACTTGTCCGGCGTCGGCGGCGCGGAGCGCGGCATAGAGGTGTCGAGCATATTCGACATCATCGAGGGGTGCGGCCAACCGGTGCCAACCTGTCGGCGTCGGCACGTCAGCCGGTGCGATCAAGCCGATTCGCGAGTTGCTGTCTGGGGAATTCACGGCGCCATCAGGAGTCTCAGCCATGCCGGGTATATCTGCGGCGCTGCTGATCACAACCCGCGCTGCGGGCGCGTAGTGCGAAGCCAGGCTGCCAGGAACCCGCGGCACGGCTGTTGCAGTGAGACCCATTGCCAACGGCACAGCCTCAGAGACCGTCACTGCCCCTGGCCGCAGAATTCGCAACGTCCCAGCGGAGGCATCGACAATGGTGGACTCGACTCCGACTCGGCACATCCCCGCATCCAGCACCGCATCCTCGGGGTTCAGGTATGTGCCCAAACCGGCCTGCACATGTGCAGCGCTCGTGGGACTCACCGCCCCGAACCGGTTGGCGCTCGGCGCCACCACTGCCCCGCGCTGGCCAGTGAGGCGGCCGAGTTCGGCGATGGTCTGCAGCGCCGCAGGCGAGTCAGGCATCCGCACTGCCACAGTGGATTGCCCGCCTGTGATCAGACCCGACACCGACGCGCGCTTGCGCAGTACCACTGTGAGTGGTCCGGGCCAGTGTTGTGTCAACAGGTTCCACACGGCTGGCGACACATCTACAGCCCAGTCCGTCACCGCTGCCATCTCCGCCATGTGCACGATCAGCGGGTGGTCATTCGGGCGACCTTTCACGGTGAACACCCGCGCGATCGCAGTCTCGTTGCGGGCATCGGCGGCCAGCCCGTACACGGTTTCGGTAGGCAGACCCAGGAGCCCCCCAGCGGCCAGTGTCTGGGCTGCCATATGCGGATCTCGCACGACGCGAAGTGTCATTCCCGCCTCAGGAGTAGATGTACACCGACGTGCCGAGCGGCACCGCTTCGAACATCACTTCAGTGCCGGCCAAATCGCGGGTATTCACACAGCCGGCCGACGCCCCCGAATAGCCGTCGCGGTCGAAGTAGGGCGAGTAGTGGATGGCCTGGCCGCCGGAGAAGTACATCGAGTACTGCATGGGAACACCGAAGAGCGTGGAGAAGTCGTCGGCCTTCTTGTCGTAAATCTCGAAGGTGCCTTCCCGGGTTTCGGTGAGGAAAGAACCGAAACGGGCGTCCAAGGCCACCTCAGTGGTGCCATCTTGGACGAGCCGGATGATTCGCTGGGTCTTGTCGATGCAGATTACGGTGCCGGTGGTGCACTCAGTCGGCAGCACGGGACCGCGCGCCGACACGTCCAGCAACTGTTCCAGCGTGTACCGGTTGACGCGACCTGTGAGGTTGAGCCCGAACTTCTCCTGAAAGCGCAGCACCGCGCGTTCCGTGGCGACATCATAGGTGCCAGATCCGCTGGCCAGCATCCCAACGAAACCGAGTCGTTGCTGCACATATTGCACCGGCAAACCAGTGTCCCCAAGTCGCAATACCGTCTCTCCGGCGAGCACAGCCCCGATGCTCTTGGTCTTCTGCGCTGGCTGGACACTCACTGGTAGGGCACCGCCAGAGTTCACCGTTGACGACGCTTGGGCTGGGGCACCGCACAGTACGAGCAACGCGCAGGTAGCCCCGGCAACCGAGCCGGCGGCCCGTTGGGTCACCTTGTGCCAACGTCGCATTGCACCTCATCATCTGCTGGTTCGTCGCCCTCCATGGGGTACGACGACGTTCCTCAATCGTTCTTATCTACGCACATGCCGGACCTCATGGTAACCACCGGCACCAGATCATGGCCACCAGCGTGGGTACCCTGGGGTCGCCATGAACCCCGACACCGCGCCAGCCGCCGCGCCGAATGTGACCTTGGGAGGTATTGGTCCGCGGGCGTTAGCGTTGGTGGAAGCCCTCGCCGCTACTTTTCCAACTTCGCACTCCGCGGCGCGCGCAGGCGGCTGTCAGTTGCTGATCGTGTCCAGCGCCGCTTGGAACCCTGGAGATCTGCCTGCGCTGCTGCCCGCAACGCCCGTCCGAGGCCCGCTGTGGCTCGCGGCCGTGGGAGCCGACGCCACGGAAGTTCAGCGTTTGGACGCGGCCCTGGAGAGTCAGCAACTCAGTGTCGACGCTTTGCTGGTGGTGGCCGACAACGATGCGGCCGGCGTGGCACTCGAGGCGTGGATCAGGTTGCGTCACGATGCTCCGGCGCGGGCCTTCGCCGACTTGCGGGACGCGGACGATCGGGCATGCCGGGTTGCGGCGATCACCGCGGTAGCGCCAAGCACGATGCCGTCACTGGCTGCTCGGCTCACACCCGGTGACGGTGGGAACCTGCTTAGCAATCGGATTCAGACCGTTGCCGCGACACTCGCACAGGCCGCGGAAGTTCGCACCGCTGCGAAACTTGCCGAACTTGCTGAGGCCCATGGCTCACAACTGGTCGACGCGCTGACTGCATTGAGCAATCCCGGTCCGGACCCTGAGGCTTCCGACATCGACGCGGCCGCTGCTGAGATCGTCGCGAGCATCGACGATGACCCACACCTGTTGCGCAATGGGCTGGTGGCCGCCGCTGAGTTGGCTGATGTCGGGTCGGATCGGACCGACCTTGATGCTGCAACCATGGCGGTGGTGGCCGCAGATGCAGCGTTCGTGAGCGAAGCGAACCGGGTCGGTTTCACGGCTAAGTTCGGACGCAAGAAGCGCCTGGCCCTGCTTGCCGCCGCACGGTCAACCGCGCTTGCCGACGTGGCACCGCGGGCGACTGCGGTTGCGCGCAGTCACGCTCAGCGGACGTTCGCAAACTGTCTGGAAGCGGAACTGCGCCCGCGGTTGGTGCCAGCCCAGCACGCCCAGGAGCGCGCGGCGGAAAGGGAAACAGCGCACGCGAGACAGCAGTGGTTGGAATCAGCTGTCCGCCTAGCCAACCAGACGACCCCGCCACTGGCAGTGGACCCAGCCGCGCTGTCCACCTCCTGGGGTTCGGCCGCGCCGGGTATCCGGCGGTACCTCGTGCTTCCTGATGACCCGCAAACGGAGACGACTGAGCCGAGTGCCCAAGACCTCGTTGTCCCCCCGGGCGAGGCAGCAGGTGTGGTGCTGCAAATCGCACCTGACCTCACCCGGCCGTTAGTTGCAGCCCTGGTGCTGGGCGTGCCAGCTGCAGCGCTCATCGACACGGGCACTGCGGTGGGCTCCCCCACACCATCTGCCGTAGTTAGGAATGCGGAATCCGCGGGGTCGCTGGGATCACTCCCATCCGACCCTCCTGAAAGTCCGTGACTGCCTGCACTACTTCGTCGCGGGTGTTCATCACAAACGGTCCGTAGTGGAAGATCGGCTCGTTGATCGGACGGCCACCCAGCAGCAGGACATCGAGATCGGTCGACCGACTATTGGGTGAATCGGTCGCCGCGAATGTGAGATGGTCACCCGGACCGAAGAGCGCCAACTGCCCTTCGGCGAAGGGTCGTCGCTCAGCTCCCACGGTGCCTGAGCCGTTGAGGGCATACACCATGGCGTTGAAATCTTGCGGCCACGGCAGCGTCACCGATGCGCCGGGCGAAACCGTGGCGTGCGCATACACGATTGGGGTGTAGGTGACGCCCGGACCGACTACACCTTCGAGCTCTCCGGCGATCACGCGAATCAGTGCGCCGCCATCGGCGCTGGTGAGCAGTCCCACCTGGCTGGCAGCGAGATCCTGATATCGCGGCGGCGACATCTTCTGCACCCGGGGTAGATTCACCCATAGTTGGATGCCGTGAAACAGTCCGCCGGAGAGCACCAACTCCTCCGGTGGAGTCTCTATGTGCAGCAGCCCGGAACCGGCGGTCATCCACTGGGTGTCGCCATCGCTGATCAAACCGCCGCCGCCCGTGGAATCGCGGTGGGCGAAGGCACCGTCAATGATGTACGTGACAGTCTCAAAGCCGCGGTGGGGGTGCCACGGCGTTCCCTTCGGCTCGCCGGGTGCGTACTCGACGGCCCCCATTTGGTCCAGTAGCAGGAAAGGATCGGCCTCGGATAGGGCGAGTTTGCCAGGGAATGGACGCCGGACCGGAAAGCCCTCGCCCTCGAACGTCGAAATCGCGGTCACCAGTTTGCGCACCGGTCGGGGGATGGATGCTGGCAGCGGTGATGATGTGCGCGGCAGAACAAGCAAGTCGGGGACAGTGACCGCAGGCATGGCGACTCCTTTGATTGAGCGTTCAACTATATTGCCACAACAGTCGGCAGGGTGCGAAATATTGCGTCCCCACATGCACAGTGCCCCGCACCGGATGCGTGGGGCATCTGGTGCGGGGCACTGCACGCTGGAGCGAAAAATCAGGTTCCGAGTAACTTCGCCTTCGCGGTAGCGAACTCAGCATCCGAGAGCACGCCAGCGGTGTTGAGTGCGGCCAACTGCTTGAGTTGGTCGACCAGGTCATCCTGGCTGGCTGTGGCATCTGCCTGCTGCGCCGCCTGTTGCTGCGCGGCCTGCTGCTGTGCGGCGGCTTGTTGCTGTTGTTGTTCGTAAGCCTGCTGCTGGGCAGCTGCTTGCTTTTGTTGCGCATGACCGTTTACCGCGTTCATCGTGGCACTTGCCGTGCCCGCGATCACCGCTGTTCGGGCCATCGTTCCGACGAGACCGGGTCTGCCATATCTGCGCATTGACTTACTCCTTCGACTTTGCGGAATCCCGACTCCCCGAGCCTGCCGCCCGGACCGGGAGCCCTGCTTGTGACTACGCCTCGGCGCGGGCAGCTTCGATTGCTGCCGCGACAACTGCGTGGGGTACCCGCTCGTCCATCACGATCTGTCCCTTGGCGCCCCGTACTGCGGACGCCAGTCGGGCCGCCCATGCGTGCTCAAAAACAATCGCGACGAGCGAGGAGCCGACCTCCATGTCCTCGGAGAGGAGGTCGAGATCCTCATCACTCAACAACCCCACAATGGAGGAGGTGACGTCCGCGAACTCACCGAGTTCGTCGTCTTCCATGTCCTCTAGCTCGATCACATCGAGCTCGTCTTCGGAAGTCTTGACTACGAACACCAAGTCCAGAATGCGAATGTCGCCGGCTTCGACCGCGTCGGCCAAAGCCGGGGCGATGTCACCTCGAAACTCACTGCCTGGAAAGTTGATGACGATGATCTCGACGGGGCCGACCGACATTATTTCCTCCTGGTTGAGCGACAGCCCAACCTTATGTTGATCCGGTCCGGCACGCCACTAATAGCCCTGGTCAGCGAGCCGAACCCGGATCGTGTCCGGATCAGCCCTTTGCGCCGGCGGCTCGGTAGACCTCGATGGTGCGCTCAGCGATGGCATGCCAATCGAACTTGGCAATCGCTCGCGCACGTCCGGCTACACCCATCTCACGCGCCCTCGCCTGGTCGGCTACCACCCGATTCACTGCCGCGGCGAAGTCGGCCTCGAATGTTGCGGTGTCTGCGGCGTCGTAGTTGACCAAGAAACCGGTCTCACCGTCCACCACCACCTCCGGGATGCCACCGACTGCGCTGGCCACCACCGGCGTCTCGCAGGCCATGGCTTCCAGATTGACGATTCCCAACGGCTCGTACACCGAAGGGCAGGCAAACAACAGCGCATGGCTGAGCAACTCGATGAC
Source organism: uncultured Actinomycetes bacterium (assembly GCA_964627505.1). Taxonomy (GTDB): domain Bacteria; phylum Actinomycetota; class Actinomycetes; order S36-B12; family UBA10799; genus JACJWR01. Next base: position 13,698 of record CAZVKB010000030.1, read on the forward strand.
GTCCGTGCGGGCCAGCTGGGTGTCGAGCCAGTAGACCCCACCCCGGGTGCGATTGAGCTCGTCGACCGCATCGGCGACTTCCTGACCCATCTCCGGGGTGTCCGGGGATGAGGCAGCCAACACGAGTGGCACCCCGGGGGCAAAGTCGCGGGCGGCCCGCAGCAAGTGGTTGATGCCCTTTTGCCGGGTGATCCGACCGACGAAGAGTACGTAGGGCGTATCCAAGGGAATGCCCAGTCGTTCCCGCGCTGCCGTGCTCGGCGTCGGTTGATACTGGGCGGTGTCGATCCCGTTGTGCACCACATGCACCTTGGCGGGGTCGATCTCGGGGTAGCACGACAGCACGTCGGCGCGCATGCCGTGGCTCACCGCGATCACCGCGTCCGCGTTGAGGTAAGAGGTTTTCTCCACCCAACTCGACACCCGGTAGCCACCCCCGAGTTGTTCGGCCTTCCACGGTCGCAGCGGTTCCAACGAGTGCGCGGTGATCACATGCGGGACACCCAACAGGGCACCGCCGATGTGGCCGGCCAAATTGGCGTACCAGGTGTGTGAGTGCACAACGTCGACGTCGGCGAGGGACGCGACGATGTCCAAATCCACACCGAGCGTCTCGATCGCAGCGTTGGCGCCCACGAGGTTGGCCGGGACCGGATGGCCGGTGGCATCTGGTCTGGGTTCACCGAAGCACTGCACGTCCACGTCAATGATGGTGCGCATCTCCCGCACCAGGTACTCGACGTGGACACCTGCGCCACCGTAATTGTCCGGTGGCCATTCCTTTGTGATGATGGCTGCTCGCACGCGCCAACACTATTGCTTAACAGGGGGCCAACGCTTGACGACAGTCCATTAGCCGTTGCTAAACAGGTCCCCGAAACTGGGCGACAGCCCATGAGACGCGCTAGTTTGGTGTCGTGCGCACATCACCCAAAGTTCTCGGAATCGTGTTGGCCGGCGGCGAGGGAAAGCGGCTGATGCCGCTCACGGCGGATCGGGCCAAGCCCGCTGTCCCATTCGGCGGCTCTTATCGCCTCATCGACTTCGTGCTCTCGAACCTGGTGAATGCCGGGTTCGTGCGGCTGTGCGTGCTGACGCAATACAAATCGCACTCGTTAGATCGCCACATCACCACTACGTGGCGGATGTCCACGCTGCTCGGGGACTATGTCACGGCAGTCCCAGCCCAGCAGCGGCTCGGCCCCCGTTGGTTCACGGGTTCGGCGGATGCGATCTTCCAATCGTTGAACCTCATCAACGATGAACAGCCCGACTATGTGGTGGTGTTCGGCGCCGACAACGTCTACCGCATGGACCCCCGGCAGATGCTCGACCAGCACATCGCCTCGGGAGCTGGAGTGACCGTGGCGGGGATTCGGATGCCGCGCGCGGAAGCCGACCAATTCGGCGTGATCCAAACGGCCGAAGACGGCATGCGCATCGCGGCATTCCTGGAGAAGCCGGCCGATCCACCCGGGATTCCGGACGCCCCGGACCAGGCCTACGTCTCGATGGGTAACTACATGTTCACCACGGAGACGCTGGTGGAGGCGCTGCGCGCAGACGCAGCCGACCCGGATTCCAAGCACGACATGGGCGGCAACATCATCCCCATGCTCACCGGCGAGGGGAAAGCCTTCGTCTACGACTTCAACAGCAACGTGGTGCCGGGGGAAAGTGAGCGGGACCACGGATATTGGCGTGACGTCGGGACCCTGGACGCCTACCACGATGCCCACATGGATCTGGTCAGCGTGCATCCGGTGTTCAACCTCTACAACCGGCAATGGCCGATTCTGACCAACTTGCCGCCGCTACCACCGGCCAAGTTCGTCGAGGGCGGTAATGCGCACGAGTCGATGGTGGGTGCGGGGACGATCGTCGCGGGGGCGCACGTACGCAATTCGGTGATCGCCAACGATGTGCGCGTGGCGGCTGGCGCCTATCTCGAAGGCTGTGTCGTGATGCCGGGCGCCCGGATCGGCCCGGGGGCGGTGCTGCGCAACGCCGTTCTGGACAAGTACACCGTGGTGGAGGGTGGCGCTCAAATCGGCGTCGATCTCGACGGGGACCGGGAGCGTTACACCGTCTCGGAAGCCGGCGTCGTGGTGATCGGCAAGGGCGTGGTGGTTCCCCGGCCATGATTGATCTGGCCGTCGTCGGCCTGATCAGTGCCCCACAAGGTGCGCTGGGCACACTCACGCGCGCCGCGGTGGAAGATGGGTCAGACATCCACATCCGCGACACCGTCTACCGGATCGTGCTGCTGATCGGTCTTGTCGCGGTGGCGTGGTTCATCGTGAAAGCGCAGGCCCGCCGGGTCGATGGCCGAGCGCGGTGGATCTACCTGCGGTTAGACCCGACCGTGCAAGCCATCACGATGTGGATTCGCAATTCGCCGGCCACGTTTTTTTACATGTTTGCCTGGACGGCCACCAGCATCATCGTGCAGGGGGCGCCCGCGCCGTTGGCCAACGCCCTGGATGTCAGCAACAGCACGAATATCGTGGGCATCATCACGCAACCGGGTCGGGTGCTGATGGCCAGTTCGCTGATTGTGGCCGACAACGGTTTTGCCTTCATGACCTACGTCGTGGTGTACGTGATGATCACCGCCCGGCTGGAACAGCGTTTAGGCAGTGCCCGGATCGTGATCGTGGCAGTCGCCTCGCATGTTCTCGGCTCACTGCTCACGGTCGGTGCGGAAACTGTGTTGATCCAGGCCGACATTCTGCCCAAGACCACAGTGATCACCGCGGATGTCGGCGTCAGTTACGTAATGGTGGGTACGTGTGCGGGCTACATGTTTTTCATCAGTCGAACCTGGCGCTGGTGGTACTACGCAGCCCTGTTTGTGGGGTTGGTGTTGCCAGTGCTCGTCGTCCGTGACATCTGGAGTTTGGGGCATCTGATGGCGGCCACAATCGGGCTGATCACCACAGCAATCGTGCGTCGCTGGGGAGTCCGACCCGATCTGGCCTGGCGCACGTTGGTGCGCAGCGCACAGCCTAGAGCGTTGCCGACGTGGAGTTGAGTGCAGCGATAGAGCGGTGTGGCTTCTAGTCTGGTCCCATGTCTGACCTGAGTCTGCACCAGCCCGCCCATGGTTTCGCCGCACCGGAGGGGACCGCAATCACGATTGTGGAAGTTGCGCCGCGCGATGGGCTGCAGAACGATCCTGCGCGTCTGACCACCGCAGCCAAGGTGGAACTGATCAATTCCTGCGTCGCGGCTGGGGTGTCCCGGATCGAAGTCGCAAGCTTCGTCAACCCGAAGCGGGTACCGCAGATGGCGGATGCGGAAGCCGTGATTGCGGCCTTGCCAGTCGGCGCAGCTTCGTATATCGGTTTGGTGCTCAACGACCGTGGTTTCACTCGTGCAACCGCGACCGCGCTGGCGGAAATCAACCTTGTGGTGATGGTCACCGATGAGTTCTCGCAGCGCAACCAGGGCATGACGACCCGGGCGGCCATCGACACAGTGGCGGCGGTGGTGCCGCAGGCTCGGCAAGCCGGACTGTTCACATCGGTGACGATGTCCGCGGCATTCGGATGTCCCTACACCGGGGAGGTGCCGGTGTCGTTGGTGGCTGATATTGCCGCAGAGTTGGCTGCCACCGGAGTCAACGAAATCGCCATCGCCGACACCATCGGAGTTGCAGTGCCGCGCGATGTCCGCCACCGCGTCGCCGCGGTCGCCGCTGTCGTCAACCACACCCCTTTGCGAGTGCATGTGCACAACACTCGCAACACCGGCTATGCCAGCGCGATCGCGGCAGCCGAAGCGGGCGTGACCACGCTTGATTCCTCGCTGGGCGGGATCGGGGGGTGCCCCTTCGCCCCCAATGCCACGGGGAACATCGCCACTGAAGATCTGGCCTACGCACTAGAACGCTCCGGATTCGACACGGGGCTGGACCTGGATGCGCTGTGTCGGGCCTCCGAATGGCTAGCCGAGCAGTTGGGCCGGCCGGTGCCGAGCCTGTTACCCAAGGCTGGAGTCTTCCCAGGCTGAGCTACCGCCCTGCTCAGATCGATGAAATCTCATTCCAAGCTCACGTCAATGCCCTGAGCACGCATCGCGTCGGCTTTGGCCCGCATCCCCGGAAGTCGCAGGGCACCAATGGCGAACATCGCCAGTCCTGACCAGTCGAGCAGTGTGCTGCCGACGCCAGCGGCATCGATCAGACACCCGACGAACACCAGGGCCCACCACATAGAGAACCGCAGGGCAAACCACATGGGTTGCGCCACTACCGTGCCGTCGTTCAGTTCGCTCTTGTTGGTGATCAGGTGGATCATCAGGCCAAGCAGTAGCGAGGTGAAAAACACAATTCCGGTGTAAATCTGGAATCCCAACACGGGGACACCGTGTTCGGTGTAGAGCAATACCGTGCCGAACGGTATCAGCACGATCCCCAACAACCAGAGCATGTTGATCCAGAGCAGGGGTCCGTTCACACCGCGTACGGAGGCCCAGACTTTGTGGTGAACAGCCCAAAATATGGCCGTCACAAAGAAGCTGAGCAGGAATGCTGCGAATTGATCGCCGTACCGGTCCCACAACTCTGACAATGTCGAGGTTTCGGACACGTCAATGTCGAGCAGTGGCAGCACCAGCGCTGTGATGGCCACAGCGACAACTCCGTCGCTGAAAGCGATCAGCCGATCTGCCCCAGGCAATTTCCGCTTTCTTGAGCGATCCTGCGGTGAGTGTTCGGGAGCTATCTCGGTCATTCCAACAACCCTGCGCGTACTTCCCGCAGGCGGGACTGGGCTTCTGCCAACACCAGCAGCAGTTCGCCGATGTCGTCGTCATCACCGAAAGTTGCTTCCCCAAGGATGTCCAGCGAAAGATCCGCGCCGTCTGCTTCGGCAGCGGACACCTCCACCAGGACTTCCCCGTCGTCACCCCCAATCACTTCCCGAAATGCCACGTGAATGGGTTCTTCCCCGTCGCCAGCATGATCAGAAACCAAACACCAGTCGGGACATTCGCTTGCCATGGACCGATTCTGGCACGCTCCGGCTTGCTTTGGTCTCAAAGACGCCTGCTCGAGAGCACGGATTCGATGTCAGCGCGAGCCTGCTGCAGCGGCGATTTTGCGCTCACAGTGACGTCGCGCCAACAGTCCGATAGCCTCGACTGCGCGAAAGGGTGGCCACTATGCACGCCGAATTATTCCAACTCCCACTGCGGGGCACCTGGCACGATCGCGCCCCGGACTCCAGCCCCGATGGCCAACAGACGCTGGTCCTCGTCTTTGGTCCAAGTGCGGCCATTGCCGAGTCCGCCATGGTGACCGAGGTCGTGGACAGGTTCCCCAACTCGGTGGTGATGGGCTGCTCGACTGCTGGCGAGATCATGGGCGACACGGTCGCGTCCGATTCGCTGACGGTGGCGGTCGCATCGTTCTCCCACACCCGGCTGCGGGCAGCCCAGGCTGAGCTGGCCAGCGCGGTGGACTCCTACCGGGCAGGTAGTGAACTCGGCAACGAACTTGCAGATGCGGACTTGGTGTCCGTACTGGTGCTGGCACCGGGACTGGATGTCAACGGCAGCGAGTTGGTGCGCGGTTTGACCGAAACGCTGTCACCGAGCGTAGTGGTAACGGGTGGACTGGCTGGAGACGGTGAACGTTTCGATCAGACCTGGGTGTTGGCTGACGGGGTCCCTAACGATCACGTCGCCACCGCTGTCGGTTTTTACGGCGATCGGCTGGCGGTGGGACACGGTTCGCGAGGTGGCTGGGAGATCTTCGGCCCCGAGCGCAAAGTCACGCGCTCGGAATACAACGTGCTCTACGAACTCGACAACCGCCCGGCGCTGGCCCTCTACCGGCAGTACCTAGGCGACCTGGCAGCCGGGTTGCCGGGCACCGGACTGCACTTTCCCTTGGCGGTGCGCGAATCATTGGATGCGGAACGCCAGTTGGTGCGCACCGTGCTGGCGATTGACGAAGCCGACCAGTCGATGACTTTCGCCGGTGACATTCCGCAAGGGTGGTGGGCGCAGTTGATGCGTGCCAGCGCCGATCAACTCATCGACGGCGCTGAGGCGGCAGCTGAGTTGGCGAGCAACACCCTCGCGCAGACCATGGCAGACGCTCCAGCCGACACCACATCTGGGAGCACGCTGGCAATTGCGATTTCTTGCGTCGGTCGTCGGATGGTGCTTGGCCAAGACATCGACGAAGAAGTGGAAGCCACGTTGGAAATGCTGCCCGCCGGAACAGTGCAGGTGGGCTTCTACTCGTACGGTGAACTATCGCCCTATGCCTCCGGAAAATGTGAACTGCACAACCAATCGATGACCCTCACCACCCTTCGCGAGACATGAGCGGCACTCCTGATGAACTGAGCCGCCGGCTGCAACGACAACTGCGCCGAGCCGGATTGCAGGCGTCCACCCCACCAACTGACGTGGCGCAATGGCAGGAGTTCTTGGGCCGGATCAACGCCTCCTACGAGGAGGCTCAGCGTGACACGTACCTGCTCCAGCGGTCCTTAGCGACGGTCTCAACAGAAATGCAGGAGCTCAATGCAGACCTGCAGCGGCTAGCCGCACATCAGGTGGCGGTGGAACGCGATCGCCTGGAAGCCGTGATCAGTGCCCTCTCAGACGGCTTTTGCAGTTTGGATGCTGAAGGCGAACTCCT
>CAZVKB010000030.1:20455-24952 GCA_964627505.1 uncultured Actinomycetes bacterium
TCGGTTTTTCCGATCACCCAGGAGCAGCGCACCACTGGCATCGGAGTGGTGTTCCGAGATGTCAGCGAACGACGACAGGACGACCGTCGGCTGCGCCGACTCGCGATGGCGGTCGACGCCAGCGCCGATGCGATCTACACCACCACTCCCGATGGGGTGATCGACTACGTCAATTCCACATTTAGCCGCATCACCGGCTGGGCTGCACACGACATCGTGGGTTGCAACCCACGGGTGCTCAGCAGCGGGCGCACTGACCGGTCGGTGTACGAAGATATGTGGCGTACGCTCCAGGCGGGGCGGGTGTGGAGCGGGCGTTTGATCAACCGCCGACCTCGGCAATCGACGGCGGTGGCCGATGGCTCCGGGCGCGACCTACCCGCGGAGTACTGGGTGCAATCCACGATCGCGCCGTACTTTGATGCGGCCGGCGAGTTGCTTGGGTTTGTGGCGTTGCAGCGCGACATTGACGATGTCGTGGCTGCCGAGCAACGACAACAGGCCGAAGCGCACGCGGCGGCGCTGCGAGCGGAAGCCGCCGACGCCTTGCACGCCCCGGGCGAATTCCCCGAGCGCATTGCCAGTGTGCTGGATGCGCTGGCTGAGCAGTTGGGGATTGCCACTTTCGGCGAACAGTGGCGCTGCGGCGTACGGGTCTTTCTCGGGTCAGATCGGGAAGCGATTCGAACCTGTTCGTCGAGTTTGACGCCCGGGAATGCCGAGGCCCCCGACGCAACATCGGCCTGGTTCGACGAGGTGGCGTCCGCCCTACCGGGAGACATCACCAACATCACCACCAATGAAGTCGTCCCGGTCCCGCCCCCTGACGAACAGGGCGTTGCGCGCATCGCGATGGTGATGCCACTGCGCACCGAGCGGGAACTGCTCGGCCACTTTCTCGCGCTGGGTAGCCGCTGGTCGGAGCTGCCCGAATCCATTCAGGATGCGCTGACGGCGGTGACGGAGATGATCGCGTTGGCCATCGCCGAGGATCGGGCTCTGCGAGCCGCAGAACAGGCACGTCACGCGGCGGAAGCTGCTGCCCGCGCCAAGTCGCAATTCCTGGCCAATATGAGCCACGAGATCCGCACGCCGATGAACGGGGTGCTCGGGATGCTCGACATGCTCGCCGATACCGACCTGGACAACCAGCAGCGAGAATGTGTGGACATTGCGGCTTCCTCGGCCGAAACCATGATGACCGTGATCAACGACATCTTGGATTTCTCCAAGATCGAAGCCGGCAAGATCCGCCTGGAACATATCCCGTTCGATCTGCGCGCCATGCTGGAAGATGTCACCAGCTTGTTCGGCGCCCAGGCAGTCAGCCAAGGGTTGGAACTGTCGTGTTACGTGCCGCCGGAGTTGCCGAATTCGGTGCAGGGCGACCCCAATCGACTGCGGCAGGTGATGGCCAACCTCATCGGCAACGCGGTGAAATTCACCGCTAGTGGCGAAGTGGCAGTGCGGGTCACCGAGATCGGGCACACCGACAGCCAACTCGCGGTCGAGTTTTCCGTCAGCGATACCGGGATCGGCATGGATGCCGAGACGCTGGCCTCCTTGTTCGATTCCTTCACCCAGGGGGACGCCAGCACCACGCGACGTTTTGGTGGCACCGGCCTGGGCCTGGCCATCTCCCGGCAGTTGGTGTCTTTGATGGGCGGTGCCATCCGGGTGCACAGCGAGGTGGATCACGGCACCACGTTCACTGTCGAAATGACTTTCGAGCTAGCCGAGGGCACCAGTTCCGCACTCGCTCCGCTGCCGGCGGCGTCGGATGTGCGCGTGCTGCTCGTAGATGACAACGCCACAAATCGGGCCGTGCTGTCCCATTACCTCACGAGCTTGGGTCTGACCCACGACACCGCAGCCGATGGCTTGATGGGGAAGTCCGCCTTGATTACGGCAGCCATCGCCGGCACTCCTTTTGATATCGCAATCATCGATATGCAGATGCCGGGCCTCGACGGTTCCGCCTTGGCGCGCTGGGTCCGGGATCATCCGCAATTGCTCCATACGCACTTGGTGCTGGTCACTTCCGCCGGCATTGATGAGAATGCGGCACTGTTCGATGTGGCCATTTCCAAGCCGCTGCGGCAAAGTGCGGTGCGAGCGGTGCTGCATTCGCTACTCAACAAAATCACTGGGATACCGGGCAGGCGGATGCCGACCGGGGCTGATGTGGGTGATGCTGCAGCGCTCGCTATCGGTGACGATGAACCGGGAAGCGTCGCGGCAGCCAGTCATGCGGCGCGTCGACTGGCGAGTGGGCGGGGTTCCCGGGTGGCGCTGTTGCCAGATGAGACTCTCTCCGGGTCTGTGTTGCTGGTGGAGGACAATGCAGTCAACCAGCACGTCGGCACCGCGATGCTCACCCGGCTCGGAGTGCAGTCCACTGTGGCACCTGATGGTGAGCAGGCTTTGGCAATGCTGGCAGCCGGGCACTTCGACGTGGTGTTGATGGATTGCCAAATGCCAGTCCTGGATGGGCTGGCTGCTACTCGTGCCTACCGGGCCGAGGAGGCCGCCACGGATCCTCGACTTCCGATCATCGCCCTCACGGCCGACGTCATGCCGGCAACCCGGGCAGCGTGCAAGGAGGCCGGCATGGACGACTACCTCAGCAAGCCGTACAGCTTGGTGGAGTTGCACGATGTGCTCGCGCGTTGGTTACCTGGACCTACTTCGGGCTAGCATCGGAGACCATTGGGACCGCAGGTATGGATATGACGTCCGTGGTGGTCGGCAACGAGAAGGATGGCTGGTATGTCGAGTGTTTCGATGAGCGTGCAGGACGCGCTCTGGCTCACAATGGATCGCCCCAACAACCTCATGGTCATCGATGGCGCGATGGTGCTCACCGACATCCCGACTGAAGAACGTTTCCGGGAAGTGTTCGCGACCACCGTCGCCCGCTTTCCCGTATTTGCGCGACGACCGGTCCGGGCAGGTTTGGGCTGGGGTTGGGAGGAAGATCCAGACTTCGATTTGGACCGGCATCTGGAGATTTTGGAGTTCGCCGAGCCCTTGGACATCGCGGGTCTGCAGCAGTTCCTTGCCGACCACCGGAGCATGCCGCTGCCCAAAGACCGACCGCTGTGGCGTGGCTATCTGCTCTCGCCGGTGCGTCTCGACGACGGTTCGCTGGGTGCGGCCATGGTCACTCGTTTCCATCACTCGATCGGGGATGGGGTGCGACTGACACAGGTGATATTGAGCATGTGTGACACCGACCATCCGGAGGTGGCGGCGAACGTTGCCCGCGGAAACCATCCGCACGCGGAAGTCGGGCACGATTCGGTGGCCGACGTTGCGCTACATGCCGCCAACGAAGCCACCCATGTGATCGCTCATGGGGTCGGTGGCGTGCTCAACGGCGCGGCCCATGCGGTCCGACATCCGCTGGAGACGGTGACTGAAGTTCCCCACACGGCCGCTTCGGCAGCCCGAGCCGGACTCCACGGCATCGAAGACGGCATCAGTTTGATCCGCCACCCGGATCGGTTGCTCGATGCTCTCGAAGTGCTCGGCGTGGAAAACAACCGGGGTAGCAACGATCTGTCGTCGGTCACCAAACTCGCACTCGCCGACACTGCCGACACCGTCTGGACCGGCCAGCCCGGTGTGCGCAAGGCCGTGGCCTGGTCCAAACCCATCCCGCTGGAAGCGGTCAAGGAGTACGGCAAGGCGAACCACGCCACCGTGAACGATGTGTTGCTCGCAGCAGTGGCCGGCGGTCTGCGACGCTACTTGGCTGCGCGCGATTCCGAACTTGACGAAGTGATCTGGATGGTGCCGGTGAACCTCAAGCCGTTTGAGGACAACTTGCCGCCGGATCTGGGCAATTATTTTGCGCTGGTGTTTGTGCCCATGCCGTTGGATCAAGAACAGCCGGTGGATCGCCTGGAGCAGATTCATCACCGGATGGAGCGGATCAAGAATTCCGACGAAGCCGTGCTGACCTTCGGCCTGCAGCGAGTGGTGTCGACGTCACCCGGTCAGATCGCCTTCTTCCTCACCAACTTCTTTGCTAACAAGGCCATCGGCGTACTCACCAACGTCCCGGGACCGAAGTCGTTGCTGCGCTTCGCCGATGTGCCGGTGTACCAGATCATCGGGTTCGCGCCGTGCTCGGGCAACCAGCCGATGACCACCACGATCTTCAGTTACAACGGCACCGTGACGGTGGGTTTCGCCACCGACGCCGAACTCGTGCCCAATCCCGGTGAGCTGGCCGACTATGTTCTCGCTGATCTCGCGGCGGTCGGAATCAAGTAGCGCTGAGGCTGGTCGGAAGGAACAGTCATGCTCGAGTGGTACTACCAGGAGATCGTGCTCCCAGGTCGGCAGCCGGTGTTTTTATCGTTCGTGGCGTTTGTGATCACACTGATTTCCACGCGGGCGATTGTGCGGATGATTCGGGCCGGCAAAGGTCCGTTCGGAAACGTCAGCACGGGCGATGTGCATGTGCACCATGTGGTGCCGGGCATTGTG
>CAZVKB010000031.1:0-14703 GCA_964627505.1 uncultured Actinomycetes bacterium
ACCGCATGGCTGATGCCATGACGTACCGGCAGACCGGCAGCTGCCAGCGCTGATTTCACCTGTGGAATCGTGAAGGTGCCGAAGTGGAACACGCTGGCCGCCAACACCGCATCGGCCCCAGCCTCGACCGCTGGGGCGAAATCCTGCAATGCCCCCGCGCCGCCGCTGGCAATCACCGGCACCCCCGCCACCCGACGAGCCGCCGAAATCAGTTCCGTGTCGAAACCCGCTTGGGTGCCGTCAGCATCCATCGAGTTCAGCAGGATCTCCCCAGCCCCCAATTCCACCGCCTGCGCAATCCAGGCGATCGCGTCGATCCCCGTGCCGCGACGTCCGCCATGCGTCGTCACCTCGAAACCACTCGGCGGACTTGGCACGCCCGGCGGTGCTCGGCGTGCATCCACGCTGAGCACCACACACTGCGCACCGAAGCGGTGGGCAGCCTCCTGGAGCAGTTCCGGACGCGCGATCGCCGCAGTATTCACCCCCACCTTGTCTGCACCGGCGCGCAGCAACCGATCAAAATCAGTCACCGTCCGCACCCCGCCGCCCACGGTCAGGGGAATGAACACCGCCTCCGCGGTCCGGCTCACGACGTCGTACATCGTGGCCCGATCCGAACTGCTGGCGGTGATGTCGAGGAACACCAACTCGTCTGCGCCCTGTTCGCCATACGCCCGAGCCAAGGCCACCGGATCCCCGGCATCGCGCAGGTCGACGAAGTTCACTCCTTTCACGACGCGACCGTCGTCCACATCCAGACACGGGATGACCCGCACCGCCAGCGTCATGCTGCGCCTGCAGCGGCCACGACCAACGCCTCGGGCAGCGTGAACGCCTCGGCGTAGAGCGCTTTGCCGATGATCGCGCCCTCGACCCCGATGCCGTGCAGTCCGGCCAGCACCCGCACGTCGTCCAAGGTGCTCACTCCCCCGCTGGCCACCACCGGCCGATCGGTGACCTCGCACACAGATCGCAGCAAGTCCACATTCGGACCGGTCATCGTGCCGTCGCGACGCACGTCGGTCACCACATATCGCGCGCAGCCTTGCGCATCGAGCCGGGCGAGCACCTCGAAGAGTTCCCCGCCGTCGCGGGTCCAGCCGCGCGCCGCGAGCGTGGTTCCGCGCACGTCGAGTCCAACCGCCACCCGGTCGCCATACTCGGCGATGGCCCGTGCGCACCAGGACGGATTCTCCAATGCGGCAGTGCCGATGTTCACCCGCCGCGCACCCGTGGCCAGCGCCGCACGCAACGACTCGTCGTCCCGAATACCGCCCGAAATCTCGACGTCCACATCGAGCGCCCCCACCACGTCGGCGAGCAACTCATGATTGCTGCCGCGTCCGAAAGCAGCGTCCAAATCCACCAGGTGGATCCAGGTCGCACCCTGCTCCTGCCAACCAAGAGCGGCTGCCAAGGGCTCGCCATAGACCGTCTCGCTGCCAGCCGCACCCTGCACCAAGCGCACGGCCTGACCATTGGCGACATCCACCGCGGGCAATAGCTCAAACATGTTCTCTCCCGACCTCATGAGTGTTCATACGTCTGTGTCATCGATTGCTGCGCAGTCACTGCGGCAGCATGCGGCACCAATTGCGCAGCAGCGCCAGGCCCGCATCGCCGGATTTCTCCGGATGGAATTGGGTGGCGCACAGCGGGCCGTTCTCCACCGCTGCCACGAATCCGCCTCCGTAGTCGCACGTGGTCACCAACGGTGGGATCAACACTGATTCCGGATAGACCAACGAGCGGGCCGCATAGGAGTGCACGAAGTAGAAACGCTCCCCGGCCACGCGATCGAACAACTTCGACGCCGGGGGAACGTTGACGGTGTTCCAGCCCATGTGCGGCAAGACGTCGGCGTGCAGGCGCTCCACCTGTCCGGGCCACTCCCCGATTCCGGGGGTGAACACGCCGTGCTCATCGGAACCCTCGAACATCACCTGCAACCCCACGCAGATGCCAAGCACGGGCCGGGCTCCGGCCAACCGGACGTCGATAATTCGCGGACCATCCACCGCCCGCAGCCCCGCCATGCATGCCGCGAAAGCACCCACGCCGGGCACCACGAGACCCTCGCAGTCCAACGCCGTGCGCTCATCCGCGGTCACGGTGACGGACGCTCCCACCGCAGTGAGCGCCTGCGCCACCGAGCGCAGGTTGCCCGAGCCGTAGTCGAGCACCACCACCTGTGGCCGAGTCACGACTGCTGAAACCAGAGCAGGGCGCCCAGCAGGCTCAACGCCGCGGCGATCCCCAAGATCACCGCGGCGGGGTACCGCTTGGCTTTGGCGAACGAATACACCCCGCCGATCAAAAAGCCCGCCAGCACGAGCAGCACGATCGGGTACCACGAATTCACGGCTACAGCGCCCCCTTGGTCGACGGCACATCGGTCACGCGGGGATCGCGCGCGACCGCCACCCGCAACGCCCGGGCGAGCGCTTTGAACTGGGCCTCCACGATGTGATGGCCGTTGCGTCCCGAGAGCACCCGCACATGCAGACAGATCTGCGCCGCCGCTGTCAACGATTCCAAGATATGCCTGGTCAGGGTGGTGTCGTAGGTGCCGATGAGCGCGACCATCACCGGTTCTTCATGCACCAAATACGGCCGTCCCGAGAGGTCGACGACCGCCTGCGCACACGCTTCGTCCAGCGGCACCGTGGCATCCCCGAACCGCTGAATTCCCACTTTGTCGCCCAACGCCTGCCGCAATGCCGCACCCAAGGCGAGTGTGGTGTCCTCGACGGTGTGGTGGATGTCGACGTCCAGGTCACCGGTAGTGCGCACTGTGAGGTCGAAACCGCCGTGGCGCGCCAACTGGTCGAGCATGTGATCGTAGAAGGGCACTCCGGTGCTGATGTCGGAACGCCCGGTGCCGTCGAGGTCCAACTCCACGGTCACGGAACTCTCTTTGGTGGTGCGCTCCACCACTGCTGTGCGACTCATTCGGTGCCCTCCAAGGGTGGGGTTTCTGGCAGCACAGTAACGCCCGGGCGGGTGAGCACATCTTGCAGCGCGGCTCGGAACGCGGCATTCTCCGTGCGCGTGCCGATCGACACGCGCAGCCAGCCGTCCGGGCCGGTCTCCCGGATCAAGACGCCCAAGTCCAGCAGGTGCTGCCACACAGCATGGCGATCGGCAAAGCGGCCGAACAGTACGAAGTTGGCGTCCGAGTCGGCCACGGCGAGCCCGCGTGACCGCAACCAGGTCACCAACAGGTCGCGCTCCTCCCGTAGCACCGCAACGTCCGCCAACAGATCGTCCGCATGCGCCAATGCGGCCGTCGCCGCGGCCTGCGTCAGGGCTGAAAGGTGATAAGGCAGACGCACCACCCGCAGCGCCGCAATCACTTCAGGGTGCGCCACGGCGTACCCAAGCCGAACCCCGGCCAGGGCGAACGCTTTGCTCATGGTGCGCACGACGATTACGTTGCGATGCGTCGCAAGCAGCGAAAGCGCCGTGTCGGCCGGATTGCGGGCAAACTCGGCGTACGCCTCATCAACCACCACTATCCCCGGGGCAGCAGTCACGATCGCCGTTAACTCGGCCAGTGGGATGGCCGTGCCGGTGGGATTGTTCGGCGACGTCACCATCACCACGTCGGGACGCTGTTCGGCGATGACTGCCAGGGTGTGCGGCAGATCGATGTCGAACGCAGCCGTCCGGGGCACCGTCGTCAGCGTCGTGTGCGTGACCAGCGCGTACTCCGGGTACATCGAATACGTCGGCGGGAAGGTGAGCATGGTCCGACCGGGTCCGGCGTAGGCGGTGAGGATGTGGGCCATCACCTCATTGGAGCCGTTAGCCGGCCAGATCCAGTCGCCGTCGAGCCCTGGCAGCCGGCCGTTGAAGTCACCAGTCGAGCTGGCCGGCGTCACGCGTGAGCGCACATATCCGGCCAACGCCGTCCGCAGTGCTCGCGCGTCGCGCTCGGGGTATCGGTTGAGGCCTCCCACCACCTCCGCGATCTGCGCAGTGATGGCCGCTGCCACCGGTCCGGACGGCGGGTAGGGGTTTTCGTTGACGTTCAGCGCGACTGCCACATCGAGCTGCGGTGCCCCATACGCCGTTTTACCGCTGAACTCCAGGCGCACCGGTGGCTGCCAGGCGGCTTCTGGCGCCGGTATGGGCCCATCGTTCATGCGCTGCGCACAGTGATCGCAGCCGCGTGGGCGGGCAAATCTTCGGCCGCAGCCAGCGTCGTCACCACACCGGACACCTCGGCCAGCGCGCCTGCGGAGTACTCCACCACAGCGATGGCCCGCAGAAAAGTCTGCACGTGCAGGCCCGCGGAATGCCGCGCGCTGCCACCGGTGGGTAGCACGTGGTTGGAACCGGCGGCGTAGTCCCCCAGCGAGACCGGCGTGTAGTTGCCGACGAAGATCGCTCCCGCGTTGACCACTTCGAACGCCCGCATGCGCGCGTCGCGAGTGTGGATCTCCAGGTGCTCGGCCCCGTAGGAGTTGGCGATGGCGATGGCCGCGGCCATGTCGGCTACCAGCACGATTGCACTCTGCGGCCCGGCCAGAGCTTCGGCAATCCGGGCGGAGTGCTTGGTGGCGGGTACTTGTGCAGTCAACTCTGCCTGTACCGCCGTCACCAGATCGGCGCTATCGGTCACGAGCACCGAGGCGGCGATTACATCGTGTTCGGCTTGGCTGATGAGGTCGGCGGCGATGAACGCGGGGTTGGCAGTGTCATCGGCCAGCACCATGATTTCGGTGGGCCCAGCTTCGCTGTCGATGCCCACGACCCCGCGGACCAAACGCTTGGCTGCTGTGACATAGATGTTGCCCGGGCCGGTGATCAACGACACCGGCGAGCAGCGACCGCCGTCGGACAGATCAGCGCCGTAAGCAAACAGCGCAACCGCCTGAGCACCTCCGGCGGCGTACACCTCCGTCACACCGAGTAGGGCGCAGGCAGCCAAAATCGTGGGGTGTGGCCAGCCGCCGTGGTCACGGTTCGGCGGCGACGCCACGGCGATCGAGCCGACGCCAGCGATTTGCGCGGGCACCACATTCATCACCACGGAACTCGGGTACACCGCGCGCCCCCCGGGCACATATAACCCGACCCGGCTCACCGGCACCCAGCGCTCGGTGACCATCCCACCGGGGGCGACCTCCACGGTCTCGGTGTGCGGCACGCCGGCGGTCTGCACCTGGCGCACGCGCGAGATCGCCACACCCAGAGCCTCACGCACAGCCGGGTCGAGATCGGCCAGAGCTTTGGCCAACACCGGCTCCGGCACCCGCAGCGAGGGCGGCCGCACCGCGTCGAAGCGCTCGCCGGCGGCGAGCACCGCCGCTTCGCCATGCGCGCGCACCTCGGCGATCACATCGGCAACTGTCGCTTCGGCGGCGGCCACGTCCAGTTCCGCCCGCGCCAACCGAACCTCGGCCGGCCGCGACTCCTGGCGCAGATCAACAACTCTCATCACGCAGGCCATGGTACGGCCTGCGGGTTGCCGGTCCGTCGAGAGATGCATCGGCCTGCGTCCTACCATGCAAGCATGACCATGGACGCTCCCCTCGTCGCGGCCGCCACGCTGCGCCGCACTTACGGTGTGGATCCGCGCGGCTGCGAGGCCAGCGACGTCACCCACCAGTTGCAACTGGCCCACGTGCTCCTCGATGGCGGCTACGACGGCGTCGCCACGCTCGGCGAGGCCCTGGCGCACGGTGACCACGGGCTGGGAACCGTGGATCGCCTTGACGGCGAACTCGTCGTCGTGGACGGCGAACCGTGGCGCGTGGATTGGCACGGCAACGCTGCCATCATGCCGCTGGAGACCCGGACCCCGTTCGTGGTGGTGTCCACGCTGGACTCCCCGCGCACCGTGCGACTGCGCGATGTCGA
This sequence comes from uncultured Actinomycetes bacterium, assembly GCA_964627505.1. Classification (GTDB taxonomy): domain Bacteria; phylum Actinomycetota; class Actinomycetes; order S36-B12; family UBA10799; genus JACJWR01. Next base: position 5,872 of record CAZVKB010000031.1, read on the forward strand.
TCGTGACGGCGTGGTGGCCGCCATCGAAGATCTCGCGGATGACCCGGGCGCCGTGCTCTCGGTACGCCTGGAGGGAGTCTTCGACTATGTGCTGGTGCGCAGCGTGCCACCGCAGGAGCCGCCCTATCGGCCGTATGCCCAGGTGTGCATCACCGATGAAGTGCGTTGGGAACATGAACCGTTCTTTGGCGTGTTCGTCGGCTTCCGATTTCCGGATCTCTCCCCCGGAGCCACCATCCCGGGCCTGCACTTGCACGGTTTGGATCGGCTGCGCACCACCGGCGGTCACAATCACGACCTGCGCGTGCGCGACGCAGTGCTCAGCGTCGGAATGTCGCACGACGTGGTGATGTCGCTGCCGGAGCGTTCGATGACGGACCTGCTGGAGACCCCGCGCGATATGCGCAGCGCACAGCGGGAAATGCTGCGGGCGGGATCGGTCACGCTGTCCCAACTCGCGGCCGCACTGCAGGTGGACGAGTTCGAAGCCCGACGCCGATTGGAGTGGCTGTCTGATCGCGGATACGCAGTGGCCGAGGACTCCGCGCCTGAGCAATCCGATGCCGCGAGCCAGCGTTGGCGGACGTCGTTGCGCGCGCCGGCATCCCGGGCCAGCGGTCGAGTGGCCGACTTGTTGGAGTCGTTGTAGCGCGAGATCGGCCACACTCGCGACGCAGATGACTACACTCGGGCACATTGATGTGTGGATCTCCCGCACGAGCCCGCAACGGTAACGAGTTTCCCAACAGTGAGGTGTCAACGTGACAACAGTGGTTTCGGTTCACTCCTTCCGCGGCGGTACCGGCAAGAGCAACACCACCGCGAACGTCGCCGCCTTGCTGGCCGCCCGCGGCCACCGGGTTGCTGTGGTCGACACCGACATCCAAAGCCCCGGGATTCACGTGCTCTTCGGCTTTGAAGAGGACCTCGACAACACGCTCAACGACTACCTCTGGGGCAAGATCGCCATCACCGACGCCGCCCACGACGTCACGCCGATTGTGGCGCAGAACGCGGCAGTGGCCCCCGGGGGCGCGCTGTTCCTCGTCCCGTCGAGCATGAAAGCCCGCGACATCGCCCGCGTGCTGCGCGAAGGCTATGACGTGGGCACCCTCAACGATGGCTTCCGAGATCTGGCACGCAACCTCAAATTGGACTATCTGTTCATCGATACTCACCCCGGGCTCAACGAAGAGACCATGCTCTCGATCACCATCAGCGACATCCTGCTGCTGATCCTGCGCCCCGACAAACAGGACTTCCAGGGCACGGCGGTCACGGTGGACATTGCGCGTCGCCTGGAAGTGCCGCTGCTGCTGTTGGTGATCAACAAGGTGCCCAGCGGGATCGACATCGCTGATTTGAAGGCCCAGATGAACGACGCCTACGCAGCCGAAACTGCGGCGGCACTGCCGCTGTCCGAGCAGATGGTGCGCAACGCCTCGGGGGCGCTGTTCAGCTTGACCCACCCTGATCACCCGTGGTCAGCGGAAGTGCGCGCCATCGCGGCCCGGATTAGTTAAACCTGAAGCGAGCGAACATGGCTACCTCCGACGATGACGATCCCTGGGGGTTTCTCGACAACGCTCCCGCCCGCAAGAAACCCGCGGCGTCGGATACGTCTGCCGCCGCGGATGCAGACGACGATGCTGTGGATGCCGCTGCCAAGCCCCGACCGCGGATCACTCCCCGGTCGATCGTGCCCAAATTGGCGACGCCGGACTCCGATGATGCCCTGAACCCCACTGCAGATTCCGATCGCCCCAGTGATGCTGTCACGTCGCCGGCTCCCGTGGTCTCGCCCAAGCCTGCCGCTTCGATCACTCCATCGGCGACCCCTGCCCCCATAGCGCAAGTGTCGGAACCGGCGACGGCCAAGTCGGGCGGCTATGCCGGTCGCGAGATCGGGGAATTGCGCGGGACCATGGCGGCCGTGCCGCTAAAACAGCGCGCGTGGCCGATGGCACTCGCACTGGCGCTGGTGTCGATAGCTGGTTTCCTCTCCGAGATTGTGGCCGGTGCGGCAGTCGTCAGTGCCGCGGGCCCGCAGTCCATGATCATCATCTACCCGCTCGGCGGCATCGGACTGCTCTTGCTCGCCATCGCGCAGTTCACAGTCATCGACGGCAAGGCCCGCCTGCCCATGATCCGCATGGTCGCGCTTGGGTACGCGGCGGCGTTCGCGGTGGCGCTGGCCCTGTTCGCCGGATCGATCGTGCCGGTGATCGCCATCGCGGTGGTGTGGCTGTTGGCCGACCAACTCAACTTCTTGCTGCCGCTGATGATCTGGAGCTTGGCAGGAGACGAATTCAACGTCGCCGAAGGCCGCAAAATCTTCGGCTGGATCGTCACCTGGACCTACCTCGGGCAGGTGCTCGGACTGGCCATATCGGTGTTCGCCGCGCCCGCGCTGTCGGCTGCTGGCGTGCCGCTACCCGCCCTACTGATCGTCGCGCCGCTGATCTGTGTTTTTGTTGCATGGTGGCTGCCCCGCAAGATGCGCGGCTCGGCTGCGGCCACCGGTTTGGCACGCCAGGAGAAGCTCGGCGAATCACTGTCCAGCGCGTGGTCGTTCATTTCCGGCATCTCCGTGTGGCGCGCCTTCCTGGCCTCCTCGGTGCTGACCTTTGTGGCCGGGATGACGATCTTCATCTCCTTCATGGCCGGGGCCGACGAGTTGCTCACAACAGATGCGGCGGATCTGCAGATGGTCTACGGCGGGGTGAGTTTGGCGTCGTTCCTCATCTGTTGGGGCATCCAGGCGCTCTTCGCGGAGAAACTGCAAGATCGGATCGGGATTCCGGGGGTGCTCCTGGTCCTGCCGATCGCCACCGTGGTCGCCGGACTCGTGTTGGTGTTGGGTACCTTCACCGGCTCCCTACTGCTGATCGGGCTCGGTTTGGCGGTGTGGCTGATTCCGCGGTGGAGTATCGACGAAAACGCTCGTCGCGCGGCCCTCTCGCTGGTGCCCGACGAGCGGCGCACCCGGGTGTCCTTCTTCGTTGACCTCGGCCCCGTGGCGATCGGGTTGATTGCCGCCGGCCCGATTGCAGCCGTGGGCCTGCTGACCGGCCAACTGTGGCTTGCCCCGGCGTTGGCCGCAGTTTTGGCGGCCCTTGCCATCCTGCCGGCGCGGCGCGTACTGCGAGACTGGGATGCCAGCCTGCTCAATTGGCGACTGCGCCGCCGCAAGCGCAACCGCACGCTGAATCTCGGCGATCTGCTCAGTGAGGATGACGATGGCAACGACGACTGAGACTCCGCCGACGGCCGCGGACGTACCCAAAGTCAGCGACAGAGACATCTCGCACCGGGGCAGCATCCGGGTCGCGATGCGTTGGAAGCTGTTGGGGGCCTTTGCCAGCGCCTTCACGATCGTCTTCGTCTTCATCGCGTTCTGGGTGGTGGACTTTTCCACCGGGAACGCTGAGTCTCGGTTGGTGGAGCAACTCAATGGCATCACCATCGGCGGTGCTGCGACGATCCGCACGCAGGAGTTTGAACTGCTGATCACCACCGTGCCCGCGGTGCCGGATCCGACGAATCCATACGGAGTGGGATATCCCGACAGCCCGCTGTATGTCAACAGCGCCAAGCAGCTGCAACAGATCAGGGAGATCGTCTCCGAGGCCAACCCGTACACCTATTTTCGTGATCCGGGCGATGGGCAGTTGTATTTCGCCACCTCCGCCGGCTACTTCTTGGATCCGCCGTTCGGCGTGACCTACCGGGTGCCCGTGGCTGATGTCGCCTCGCCGGAAACGTACGCCCGGATGGAGCGTGGTCTGACTGAGACTGTCAACGAGCCCGCCTACACCGATCCGTACGGCTCGTGGATTTCCGCCTATTCGCCCATCAAGGATGACACCGGGCGCGTGGTGGGGGCGTTGGGCATCGACTACCCATTGACCTACGTCGACGACGTGCGACTGGGGGTGCGCAACGAGGTGCTGCCGGTTCTGCTGGGCAGCTACTTCGTCCTGCTGCTGATGGTGCTACTGCTCTCCAGCACGCTGGTGCGCCCGTTGCGACGGTTGACGGCTGCCACCCGCCGAATCGCTGCTGGCGAGTACAACTTGGATGTGCGTTCGCTGGTGCGTTCCCGGTTCCCGGACGAGATGTATGAACTCGGCGAGTCCTTTGAACAGATGGCCATCAAAGTGGGCGCGCGCGAGAAGTCACTGACCCAGGAAGTGCAGCGCTTGCGCGTGGAAATCGACCAGAGCAAACGCGAAGAAGCGGTCAAGGAAATCACGGAGACGGACTTCTTCTCCGACCTCGCAGCGCAGGCGTCCAAGATGCGTGCCCGGATGCGCCTGGACGAAGATCACCCCGAGTCTGACGCTCATCCAAAGCCGGAGGACGGCATGGATCCCTCTTGATGGGCAACACGTGGGAGCACACCGTCCTCGACACCTCGATGCTGCCGGTCTTCGACCTGGCCGGATTGCCGACGTTACAACTGTTGGACCTCACAAACCCTGTCCTGGATCGGGAACGCGCGGGCACGCTGCTCGATGTGGCTGCGGAAATCCACCACACGTTTTTCCCCGGCTACGAGCATGTGGTCGACGAGTGGCGCGCCTGGTGGGACAGCGGTGACTATCCGGTACCCGATGTGATTGGCCACGTGTTGCTCTTCTTGCGCGACGGCCGCCCGGTTGGCTTACTGGTCTTCGACACCAATCTGCGCCGTCAGGTGTCGCTGGTGCACTACTTCGCGGTGTCGCCGGCGGGTCGGTCTGGCTTGCCGCGAGGCTGGTTGCGCCATGCCGCCCGGACGTTTGTGGATCTGGGGAAGGCAGATGCGCACGCCCACGGCACCACGCTGCATGGGGTCGCTGGCGAAGTGCCCGCCGAACATGTGCACAAGTGGACGGCCACCGGCTATGCGCCGCTACTGGTCGAGTACGGCGAACCGCGACACGGGATGCATTGGCGGGATTTCGGGGCGCCGGAATTGCTGGGGATACACCCGATTCTGTTCACCTCCCAAGCCGGCACAGAGGTGCCGCCGGTCGAAGTGGCCGATGCTGGACTGCGGGCGTTTCTCGTGGATCACTACCGCATGGATCCAGGTTTTCCCGCGACAGCGACGACGCTGCAGCAAGCAGCCGCGGTGGGAACGATTCCCGCGGACATCGCCCGAGCGGCCGCTTTCACCGAGACCGCACCTCCGGAGCAACTCACCTCGATGGACGGGTCGGCCGCAAAGTAGTCCCCGTCGAGTATGCGAGCTCAGCGCCCGCGGGATACCGTGGAGAACATGCCGGAGCGTACGGACACGGACATGGTGCCGCTGTTTCCACTCAGCAGTTTGCTCGTTCCCGGTTTGTTGCTGCCGTTGCGGCTGTTTGAGCCCCGCTATTTGGCGCTTGCGGCGGATTTGCTCAACGTGCCCGCAGACCAGCGGCAGTTCGGGGTGGTAGCCATTCGGCATGGCCGGGAGGTCGGCCTCGCCGGCGGCAGCGAGTTGTACGACATTGGCACGATCGCAGCCGTGACGGATCTTTCTGCGAATACCGACGGCACATTCAATGTGCAGACTTCGGGGACTCGGCGCTTTCGCATCCTGGACCTCGATGTGTCCAAGGCGTATCTACAAGCCCGGGTGCAGTTCCTCACCGAGCCGGAAGGGGAAGGGGCCTCGGCGTGGGCGCAGCAGGTGGCGGTGGATTTCGAGCAGTACCGGCGCGTGATGGGGCTGGCAGTCAACATCTCCGAAATGGCTCCAGAGGTGCTGTCATATGTGGTGACGGCGGCGCTCGTGGCTCCAATCGGCGACAGACAGATGCTGCTGTCCGCCCCCGACACCGCCACTCGATTAGCGCTGGCGCACCGGGCGCTGCGCCAGGAACTCTCGATCATGCGCGTGTTGGCCAGTGTGCCGGCCGTGGATCTGGCCCGTTCCCCAGTGTCGGTCAACTAACCTCATGCGGATCGTGGCGGCGGTGGTCAGCACCGCCCTGGTGATCGGATACGCCGTGGGCTCCGGGGTGTGGGTGTCCAGCGGGGACGCCTGGTATCGATCGCTGGTGCAGCCGCCGTGGCAGCCCCCCGACATCGTGTTCGGCCTGATTTGGCCGTACAACTTTTTGGCGTTGATCGTGGCGGGATTGATGGTGTCGCTGACCGGGTCGCCGGGGCAACGGTGGGTCTGGCTGATCGGGTTGGCCGGGAGTGTGGCGGCCGCCTTGGGTTGGGCGTATTCGTTTTACGTTGGTCAGCAATTGTGGGTGGCGGCGGCACTGCTGTGCCTCGCGCTGGTGATCACGGTGCCGATCGTGGTTGTGGCCTGGCGGACCGCGTGGTGGGCCGGGGCGATTTTGCTGCCCTATGTGATCTGGGTGGCGCTGGCGTCATCGCTGGCAGTCGGCTATGCAGCACGCAACTAGGTTGTCGTAGCCCAGGCAGCGACTGGGCATGCTCGCACGCAGCTCCAACTCATACCTCTGCCCAGGTTAGAGCGCCCTTCCCCGCGGTAGTCTGCTCGCGTGGATGCCTGGGGTCTGTTGGCGATCGTGGCTCTGCTGATCCTGGCCAACGCCGTGTTCGTGGCCGCAGAGTTCGCCCTGGTCACCGTGGATCGGGCAGCGATCACAGTCGATGCGGAAGCCGGTGACAAGACGGCGAAAGGAATCCTGGCCGCCTTGCGCACCTTGGCGGTGCAACTGTCCGGCGCACAGGTGGGGATCACTTTGACGTCGCTGGTCGTCGGGTTCCTGGCCGAGCCGGCTATCGCCTCGCTGCTCACAGTTCCCCTGACCGCGTTGGGCCTGCCCGAAAGCACGGCGCTGGGAGTCTCTTTGACCGCTGCCATCGTGATCGCTTCAGCTACCCAGGCGGTGTTTGGGGAGTTGATCCCGAAAAACTGGGCCGTGTCGCAACCCCGTCGGGTTGCGGCAGTGGTGACACCGCTGCAACGCGGGTTCACCACTGCCTTCCGGCCCCTGATCTGGCTCACCAATGGCAACGCCAACTGGCTGCTTCGGCGGATGGGAGTGGAGCCGGTCGAAGAGCTGGCCTCTGCGCGCAGTTCGCAGGAGTTGGTCTCGCTCGTGCGCCACTCCGGTGCTCGTGGCACGTTGCCCACACAGTCAGCGACCTTGCTCGACCGCGCGTTGCGATTCAGCGACCGGCAAGCCGACAACGTCATGACTCCACGCACCCGGGTGACGGTGATTCCGGCGAACGCTTCAGTCGCCGACGTGCTGGAGATCTGCCGCCGCACTGGTATTTCTCGGCTGCCGGTGGTGGGTGACGAAGGTGTAGACGAAGTCATCGGACTAGTTACCCTGCGTGACGCACTTCGGGTGTCCGAGCAACTGCGGGCTTCCGTGACGGTGGCGGATGTGATGTCCGTTGTGGCGCTGATCCCGGAGACGCTACCGCTGGACGACGTGTTGCCGTTGGTCCGCGGCGGCCATCACCTCGTGGTTGTCGTGGACGAATATGGCGGGATGGCGGGCATCGTCACGCTGGAAGACTTGGTCGAGGAGTTAGTGGGGGAAGTCGCCGATGAATACGACCAAACCAGTCTGAGGCACAACCGGCACGAGGACGGTTCGTGGCTGCTATCAGGGCTTCTGCGGCCTGAGGATGCCCGCGACCTCGGCATCCCACTGCCCGACGACCCCGCCTACGACACCATCGCCGGCCTTGTGCAGTTCCATCTGGGTCGGCTGGGCGCGGTCGACGACACAATCGAAGTGGCGGGTTGGGTCCTGACCATCACAGTCATGGACGGCCACCGAATCGCCGCCCTTACCGCGGCTCCTCTGGAACGCCCATGAGCGACTACACCGGGCTGCTCATCGGGGTGCTGCTGCTGTTGGGCAACGCATTCTTTGTGGGCGCTGAATTCGCCATCATCTCGGCTCGGCGCAGTCAGATCGAGCCGCTCGTGGCGACCAGCAAGCGGGCCCACTGGACGCTGAAGGGTATGGAGAACGTCTCGCTCATGCTCGCCGGGGCGCAACTTGGGATCACCGTGTGCTCCTTGGGTTTGGGCGCGGTGGCCGAACCAGCCCTGGCGCACATCATCGAGCCGCTCTTCGAATCGTGGGGGCTGCCCACTGAATACGTGCATGTGGTGGGGTTCGTGGTTGCGCTCACGTTTGTCGTGTACCTCCATATCGTCATCGGCGAGATGGTGCCGAAGAACCTAGCCCTGTCCACCCCAGAACGCTCCGCGCTCTGGTTGGGGCCGATGCTGTGGTGGGTCGTGTGGGTGCTGCGGCCCGTGATTTGGGTACTCAACGAGATTGCGAATGTCGGATTGCGGGTGCTGCGGGTCACGCCCAAGGACGAAGTCACAGCCGCGTTCACCGCAGCCGAAGTAGCCACCTTGATTGCCGAGTCGGGCCGGGAGGGATTGCTCGATTCCGGGGAGGTGGAGCTGGCAGCCGGCGCCTTGGAGCTCAACGAACGTCCGGCCCGGGCCCTGGTGATTCCCCCGCATACTCTGCGCACGGTGAGTTGTACGCAACCAGCATCTGCGGTGTTGGCGGCGACCGTGGACACTGGTTTCTCGCGCTTTCCCGTAGTGGACGGGCACGGTGATTTTTTGGGCTATCTGCACGTGCGCGATGTGCTCGATGTCACCGGACCAGATGCTGGCGTCGTCACGATCGCCGATCTCCGTTTGCGGCCGCTACCCATGATCGCTGCAGCTGCGACGGCCGCTTCGGTTGCCGAGATTCTCCGCACCAGCGGTTCGCACTTGGCTCGGGTTCTGGATGCAGATGGCACTGTGTGCGGCATCATCACGCTCGAGGATGTTCTGGAGGAATTGATCGGCGAAGTGCACGACAGCGCCCACCGCGCCAGTTA
>CAZVKB010000031.1:14803-23780 GCA_964627505.1 uncultured Actinomycetes bacterium
ATGTTCTGGAGGAATTGATCGGCGAAGTGCACGACAGCGCCCACCGCGCCAGTTAACCCCACCAGTCAGCCCCCGCCAACTCGCGCCCACGCCCGCGAATCCGCCCCAGCCCAACCAGCCCGCGGATCCGCCCCAGCCCGGCCAGCCTCCGTGCAAAATCGCCAAAAAACCGCACAATCGCCCGTTGGACTTTGGGCGATTGTGCGTGTTATGGGCGATTCTGGGTATTGGGGTTGGGATTGGGGTTGGGGTTGGGGGCTTGTGCGTCGGAGTTGGGTTCCGCAGCCTTTGGGTCTGGCGCGGGCGACGCCGTGGCCTCCGCCCGCCGCTGGGCCAGCACGGGACGAATGATGAGGTAGTTCAGCCAGGCTCCCAAAAGGAACAACGGCCAACCCATCACGATCTTCGCCACCCCCAGCGCCTCCACCTGACCCGCCAGATAGAGCGGCACCTGCACCAGCAGCCGCCCACCGAATACCCCCACCCACACCCAGGTGGCAGTGGCGTAGACGCGCCGCAGTGCCCGGTCAGAACGCCATTGCGTGAGTGACCCGGTGAGCCCACCCACCATGAACCCCATCAGCGGCCACCCCACGAGCACCGAAATCAACGCGCCCAGTCCATAGGCCAGGTTGGTCAGCAATCCGGGGATGAAGAAGTCCTCCGCCTGCCCGGTGCGCGCTGCGATGAACGCCGACACCGCGACCCCGGCGAATCCACCGATGATCTGCGTGAGCGATTCCCGCCTGATCAGCCGCAGGACCACAATCACCGCACCGATTGCCACCGCTGCCCACACCGCCTGATCGAGCTGTTGGCCGTTGAAGGAGTAGACCAACAGAAAGATCGCCGCCGGCGCTCCCGAGTCGATCATGCCTCGCCAGCCGCCGATTGCCCGTGCAAGCAATGCCCGTTCGGCCGGCACGTCCTCCTGGAGTTCCTCGAGTCGCTCCTCGATCACCGCTTCAAACGCGTCGTCCGACGGCTGCGGGGTCATGCTGCTCCTGCCGGCATCAGTTCGTAGCGCGGGTTGTAGAGCACGATGCCATCATCGCGATTGGTGACGCGCCCGGTGGCCACCACAATCCGACCCGGCTCGATGCCCACGATCCGGCGCCGCCCCAGCCACACCAACACCACATGTCCAGACCCGTCGAAAACCACCGCCTCCAGCCTCGGCAATCGACTGGTCGGCTCCATCGTGACGCTGCGCACCACACCCCGCACGGTGACCACATCACCCACACAGCAGTCACACATCGCGGTGGTACCCAACTCCGCCCTGGCGTCTTGGAGATCGTGAGCCTCCCGTTCGATATCTGAGGAAGTCACTCGCGACCACAAGGAACGCACGGAAGTCATAGCATCAGGCTAGCCCGTGCCGAACGAAGGAGCCAGAACAGTGGTGGATCCGGCATTGGACACGCCTGCTGGCACCGTAGCTTTGCTCCCAGGCAGCGGCTCGTCCGGTGACTTCCTCGCACGCGCCTTCGCCCCGATCATCGGAACCGCCAACACCATCGTGGTGAGCCATGAATCCGGCGACGCGCAGGCCGCTGCGACAGTGCTGGCGCAGGCATACGACCAATGCGCCGACGCCGGTGTGCCGATCACCCGGGTGATCGGGGTGTCCATCGGCGCCCACGCCGCCGCCTGGTGGGCGAGCCGGCTCCCGCTACCGCCGCCCGACAGCGCCCAATCAACCGAGCCAAACCGCCACGCCGCCCTTGACCTGGTGCTGGCACTGCCAGCGTGGACCGGCCCCCCGGATGCCATCGCCACCATCACGGCACACAGCGCTGAGCGCCTCGCGACCACCGGGATCGACTCGGAACTGGCCACCTTGCACCAGCAATTTCCCGGAGATTGGGTCGTGGCCGAACTCGATTCGGCGTGGCGACACCGGGAATTGGCCCCGCTTGCCACTGCCCTGCGCGGAACAGCCGCGTCAGCCGCCCCGACCATCGAGGATCTCGCCCGCATCGCGATCCCCACATGCGTAGTGGCATTGGCCGACGACCCCCTGCATCCAGCGTCTGTGGCCCGTCAGTGGACCGATGCCATACCCAGTGCCGTGTTCGCATCGGTCAGCCGCCATGCACCAGCAACCGATCGCGCCGTCTTCGGCCAAGCCGTGTGTGCAGCCTGGTTAGATTTGCCGGCTAGCGCGTCTCAGTGATATGCACGCCGGGCTCCGGGGGGCCGATCTCGATCTCCGATGATTCCGCAGTTTCCGGCGCAGGCACCTGCGTCGCCCCGGGTGGCAGTGTGATGGTGAGCACGTCGCCGGGCGCCATGGGCTGATCACCGCGCACCACCACGGTCTGTCGAAACACGTCTTCAAACGTTTCAGCCTTCGCACCGTCATCGGCAGCGGCACCCATGAACACCGCGTGGAGCATCCAGCGCGGGCCCTCATAGGCAATCAGCCGAATCGGCTGCCGCAGGTGTTCACCATCGGGAGTTACCACGGGCACAACGCCGACCAACTCAATCCCGAACTGTCCCTCCACCTCGTCCACGTCCCCACCGCTTTGCTGGATGGAGGCCATGATCGTAGGTCGCATCTCGTCCCACAGTCCCCCGCTGCGCGGAGCCGCAAGCGGCTGCATGCGCATCGCGCCATCCTGGTAGATGGTCAGCACACTCATGAAACGACTCTGCGTGGGGTCGGTCTCAAACTGAATCTGCAAACCCGCAAAGGTCGCAATCTGGATCGCTCCGAGATCTACCCGCACCACACCGTTCTCCGGCACCGCGCTGATGTCGTAAGGTCCGGGGGCTGCCGACACCGCAGACACACCGCTTTCCGAACTCGGCTGCACCTCAGCGTCGTCGTTCTGCTCCTCGGCGACAGCGTCGGTTGCCTCCACTGCCTTCTCGGCGCGGGCCTTACGCTTGAACACGTCCTACTCCTCTCGAACCGGGCTCGGTTTGTGGCCCGACTGCACCGCCACGGTAACCCACCCCCGCCACCGCTAACGACCCGACGACCCGAATCCACCTTCGCCGCGCATCGATCCCGGCAGCCGCTCCACCACATGCCACACCGTCTGCGCCACCGGTTGCACCACGAGTTGTGCAATCCGATCCCCACGCAGGATTTGCACCGGCAGTGCTGGGTCGTGATTGATGAGCAGGACGCTGATTTCGCCCCGATATCCAGCATCGATTGTGCCCGGCGCATTCACCATGCCTACCCCGCTGCGCGCGGCCAAACCACTGCGCGGCACCACGAAACCGGCATACCCGGCAGGCAACGCAATGGCCACACCCGTGGCCACACTGGCACGTTGCCCAGGTTCCAGCAGCACTGCGGCGCGCGCATAGAGATCCACCCCAGCGTCCCCCGGGTGCGCATAGTTGGGCAGCGGCAACTCCGGGTCTAGCTGTTGCAGCAGCACATCGACGTTCACGGCCCACCTGCCTCGGGTCTCCACGCGCCGTCATCCAGGGCGCGTTGGACGTCCTGCGGACGACCATGGGTAAGAAAGTGCTCACGACTCACACCGATGAAAAGCGCCTCAGCGCGCACCGCGACCTCACCGTCGGGCCCGCCGATCAGGGCGCTGCCCCGAGCCGTGAATTTCCGACCCGACATCTTCACCCCTTCTGCCCGCAACCACAGCGTGGTGTCCACCGGCACCGGCCGGACAAAATCCGTCGTCAACCGGGCGGTGACAGCAGGTCGCATCAGCATCCAATTGAGGCTGCCTAGCAACTCATCCATGACAGCGGCCAGGATTCCTCCGTGCGCCAAGCCCGGTGCTCCCTGGTGTCCCTCAAGGATCGTCACCTCACCGGTGACCGACACACCCGGCCCGGCTCGAAGTGCCATCGCCAATCCCGAAGATCCAACGTCCCCACACCCGAAACACATCGGATTGTGGCTCGGGATCGGACTTCCCGGCGCCGGTGCGCCAGGGTGTCGAACCGGGGTCTCATCGCTCATACTCAGCACCATACGCTGGGCCCATGAGTGCTGCGCAGGACCTCCCAGAGCGACCCGTCGAAGGCGTGGACGGCACCCGCGTGGCCTACCGGGAACGAATCCATCCGCCTTGGTGGTCCTGGCTTTTGGTGGCCGGCGCCGTGGTGTTCTTCAGCGCCGCTTACCTCGTAGCCCTCGGCGGGTGGGCTGGAATCATCATGGCCACCGTGACCGCAGCTATCGGAATTTTCCTAGTGTTGCGCGCGGCGGCGATCGTGCGCGTTGATGAGCGGGTGTTCCGCGTCGGGCGTGCCCGCTTGCCACTGTGCTATATCGGCGATGTGCGCGCGTTGGACGCCGACACCACGACTGCGGCGATGCGCACCCGGGCGGATGCCAACGCTTTCATGCTGGTGCGTCCCGGCTACGCGGACACGACAGTGGCGGTGGCTGTCACCGATCCGCGCGATCCGCATCCCTATTGGCTGGTCTCCACGCGGCACCCAGAGGAACTCGCCGCCGCCATCAAAACCGCCACGACTGCCATCAACGCTTCCTCCCCCAATCCGGGCGATTAGCGGCCGAACTCGCGCGTAGCCCGCGCCTCTTTCGCTACTGTGACGTCAAGCCGTCGTCCCCATCGGAGGACCGAGCGTCGCAGCCGCACCCAGTTCCCAGGAGGAATCCATGCCCATCGATCCCCGCACAGTCGCACCGTTGGTCTCCGTGGGTGCCACCTGGCTGGTACGCCGTCAGATCAATCGCGCATACCAACGCCGTACTGGGGACGCGTCGCCCCGCACCACCGACCTCGACACGCCACTGGCCAGAGTACTCGTCTGGGCTGCTGTTGCCGCCCTCACCAGCGCTGTCATCGACGTGCTCATCCAGCGCGGTGCCGCAGAACTAGCCCGACGCCAAGAGATGCGCGCGGCACTGCAAGAGGACTAGCTCGGCAGAAGTCTCAGGAGCACTCCGCACACACCCGCTTCAGGAGCACTCCGAACACACGGGCATACCGTAAACCTCGCGCTCCAACTGGCTGCGGTGGTGCACGAGGAAGCAGATCGAACAGGTGAACTCGTCAGCCTGTTCGGGAATCACCCGTGCAGTCAGCGACTCGCCGGACAAGTCGGCCCCGGGCAGCACCAGAGTTTCGACCTCTTCCACCTCGTCGACATCAATCATGGCCGACGCCTTGTCCGCCCGTCGCGCCTTGAGCTCCTCCAGACTTTCCTCGCGGAGCTCTTCTTCGCTCTTGCGCGGTGCGTCGTAGTCGGTGGCCACGTATCAACCATCCCTCGTGAGTGGAATCCGATGTTCATGCCTGCGCTGAACGCGGATACGGTGCGGCTTTATGCCCTATCGAGGACGGATTGTGCCCTATTACGAACAGTTTTCAAAACCGAAGCGCGACTTCAGTCCGGCCCGGTCCGTAATTCGCCGGCTTTTTACCTCACCGACCCGCTTGTGTTGCTGCGTTGTTGGCTCCCATACTGAAAAGCTGGGTGGATCAAACTGCCGAGACCACCGACATCAGCTAACTTGGGCCCATGCCGATCTACGCACTTGGTGACCTCGTCCCCGTCATCGCTGATTCCGCGTTCGTGCACCCTGACGCCGTCCTGATTGGCGACGTCGTCGTGGGCCCAGACGCCAGCATCTGGCCCACCGCCGTGCTGCGCGGGGACAACAATACGATCCAGGTGGGGGCCCAGACCTCGGTCCAGGACGGCACGGTCGTGCACTGCACCACCGAACTCCCCACCGTGATCGGTGCCCGATGTGTGATAGGTCATAACGCCCACCTTGAAGGGTGTGTGATAGCCGACGACTCGTTGGTGGGTTCCGGTTCGGTGGTGCTGCATCGAGCGCACGTGGAGTCCTGGGCGCTGGTGGGCGCCGGCGCGCTGGTCCCCAATGGCATGGTGGTGCCTAGCCGCGCGATGGCCCTGGGGGTACCCGCGCGGATCCGTCCGGACAGCGTCACTGACGTGATGGTGACGTCCGGGGTGGCGATGTATCTGGAGAAAGCCCGAACCTATCCCACGGCGTTGCGGCGCGTGGACTGAGCCGCATCACACACGATCCGGCGCAGCGGTTCATACAGCGACGGATTCGCTGCGCAGACCATGGCGTTGCCCGCCGGGTCAGCGCCGCAGCCACCCACCAGCGCGCCGGCCTCCTGTGCAATCAGGGCTCCGGCGGCCAGATCCCACTCGTTCAATCCCCACTCGTAGTAGGCATCGTACGATCCGTCAGCCACCCGACAAAGGTCGATGGCGGCGCTGCCAGCCCGACGAATGTCTCGCACCTGCGGCAGCACCGTCAGCAGGGTCTGGGCCTGCTGACGTCGCCGGTCGGCGTCATATCCGAAGCCAGTGCCGACCAGCGCGTGCCCGAGGCGCACCTCATCACCCACCGTCAACTTCTCGGACGCACCCGAGTCAGGCCAGGTCACACGATCTGCCCCGCCACTGCGAATAGCGGTCCAGCACCAACCCAGTCGCGGCGCCAGCACCACCCCCGCCACTACCTCCCCGTCGAGTTCCGCGGCAATGCTCACACTCCACTCCGGCAGGTCGTAGATGTAGTTGACGGTGCCGTCGAGCGGGTCCACGATCCAGCGCACTCCAGAGGTGCCGGCGCGCGAACCGCCTTCTTCGCCCAACACCGCATCTTCCGGGCCACCGGCCAGCAGCGCCGAAATCAGCAGGCTTTCGCTCTGCCGATCCATCTCAGTCACGGCGTCCACTGCGGTGCTCTTCGCCGAGACGGTCAAGGTGACGGGCCGCTCATCGAGCAGGACCGCTCCCGCAGATTGCGCCGCGGCGACAGCACGAGCCAATAAGTCCTGCGCGGTACTCATGGCGTCGGCTCGTCGAGCCCACACAACGCAGGCCGGCTCGCCCTGGGATTGGCGCAGCAGCCAGCCGGGCAGACGTCGTAAGAAGGCCCGAAGCGCGTCAAGGCCGGCCGCTGTGCAGGCGGAATATCATCGAGACGCTCCATGACGAGATCCACCAGCGCCGAAACAAACATCGCGGCCGTCCCGACCGTCGCTACGCGCACCGTGGGTAAGCCGATCTCACGGGCATGGGCCATCGCCTCGGTATCCAGATCCCACACCACCTCCATGTGGTCGCTGATGAATCCGATCGGAATCATCACCGCAGCACTGGCTCCCGCGTCGCGCAACGAGTCAAGGTGATCACTGATATCCGGCTCCAGCCACGGCACCTGCGGCGGACCGGAGCGAGACTGATACACCAGTTCCCACGGTAATTCCATCCCCGTGCGCGCGGCCACCGCGTCCGCGATCAACTCGGCCACGGCGCGGTGTTGGGTGACGTATGCACCGCCGGCATCCGGGTCATACCAGCCGGGCGGACCGCTGGTGGCCGCGCTGGCTGTGGGGATGGAGTGGGTGGTGAATACCAGATGCGTGCCCGAATCCACTGCGGGCAGTTCCGCCAGGGCTGCCAAGGTGTTCTCCACCATGGGTTCGACAAACCCCGGATGGTCGAAGTAGTGGCGAACCTTCGCCAATTCCAGACTCTCTGCCACCCCTGCTTGCTCGACCGCATCCGCCAAGTTCTCGCGATATTGCCGACATCCGGAATACGAGGCATAGGCGCTGGTCACGATCACAAGTGCCGAGGTCACCCCGTCGTCCACCATGGCGCGCAACGTCTCGGGCAGCAGCGGGTGCCAGTTCCGGTTGCCGAAGTAGACCGGTAGAGCCAGGTCTCGACGTGCCAGTTCCTCAGTCAACGCCGCGACCAATTCCCGATTTTGGGCATTGATCGGCGAAACTCCGCCAAAGTGCCGGTAGTGCGTGCCCACCTCCTCCAGGCGGGCCACCGGGATGTTCTTGCCCCGCGTCACGTTTTGCAGGAACGGGATGACGTCATCGGGCCCTTCCGGGCCGCCGAAGGACAGCAACAGCAGTGCGTCGTAGTCGGTCATGGCTCGATCCTGCCCGGCACCGCAGAGCCCCGCCACTTCAGGGGGTATGCACCGGCGCCGGTAGCGTTGCCCGTGGAGGTGGTGACGTGCCACGGTGGCAAAACCAGTCGCGGCTGTTCGGGTGTCGCCCGACACGCATCCTGACGCCACAGTCGAGCACTGCGGTCGGCACCGTGGTCGCCGAAGCGGCGGCTGCTCAGACACCGGTGCGCATGGTGGGGGCTGGCACGGTCCAAGGCGATGTGGCAGTGAGCAGCGGTGTTCTCCTGCGCGCCGATGCCCTCACCGACCTGCAGTGGGTCGAGGCAGACGTGGTCCGCGTCGGCGCCGGGGTGTCGCTGGCCAACCTGGAAGCCGACTTACATCGCTCCGGCCGGGCGATCGCCGGCCTGGCCGGCCCGAGCGACGCTACCGTGGCCGGAACTGTGAGCACGAGCGGATACGGCTTCCGGGTCCCGTTGAACTGTACTGTGCGGGCATTGGAATTGGTCACTGCTGATGGAGACGTGCGGTGGTACTCAGCCGATACCGATATCGCCCGGGCTGCGATGGGCGGGATCGGGGCGTTCGGCATCATCACAGCCCTCGAATTGCACACGGTCCCGGCATATTGGAACAACGTCACGAGCACGACATTGACCTTTGATGATGCGGCGCAGAATTGGCGGGACTGGGTGCACGATTCCGCGTGGCTGCAGTGGTGGTGGGTGCCGGGTTCACAGCGCGTGCTCGTGTGGCGCGCGGGACCAGCCGTGGCAAACATGCCGCCAACGGCCGCGGCCCTACCCACCCCGACCGAACCCCGATGGCGGCGACGGGTAGGCCTGGCGGTGCCCTTGCTGCTCCCCCGGCTCAATCGCACCGCCGTACTCGGCGCTGCGGCTGACCGAGCAGCCCCTTGGTCGGCGGGCGTGCGCGGCCCCGACGCCCGCGCAGTCAGCACCACCTGGACTGTGCCGCTGGACCAGGCACTGCCCGCATTGCGGATTTTGCGGGAATCGCTGCGCGGAGCCGCCCAAACCACCACGACCGCGCTGATCGCGCGAGCCATCGACGCGGACACTGGCTTGCTCTCGC